>DASYSU010000263.1:0-4225 GCA_036002925.1 Gemmatimonadaceae bacterium
ACTCATGGGTATCATCGATAGACTGTCGTCGTTGATGCGGTCGAACATCAACGACTTGATCTCCCGGGCCGAAGATCCCGAGAAAATGTTGACGCAGATCCTCGTCGACATGCGCGGCCAGCTCGCCAAAGCGAAGCAGCAAGTCGCCACCGCGATCGCCGACGAGAAACGTCTTCGCGACCAGACCGACGCCGAGTTCCGCCAGGCCACCGATTGGGAGCAGAAGGCCATGCTCGCAATCAAGGAAGGGCGCGACGATCTCGCCAAGCAGGCGCTCATGCGCCAGGGCGAGCATACGTCGCACGGCCAGCAGCTCGAGCAGACGTGGGAGCTGCACCGCATGGAGACGGAGAAGCTCAAGAACTCCCTGCGCGACCTGAACGACAAGATCGAAGAGGCGAAGCGCAAGAAGAATCTGCTCGTGGCGCGCCAGCGCCGGGCGCAGGCGCAGAAGCGCATCGCCGAAACGATGTCGTCGATGTCCGAGAAGTCGGCGTTCGAGGCCTTCGCGCGGATGGAGGAGCGCATCGAGACGAACGAGCGTCAGCTCAAGGCGTCGATCGAGATCGAGGAGGAGTTCACGGGGGACAAGCTCGCCCAGGATTTCAAGCAGCTCGAGAAGGGCGCCGCCGCCGGCAGCGTCGACGTCCAACTCCTCGCGCTCAAGCAGAAGATGGGCATGCTTCCCGCCGGCTCCGAGAACAAGCAGCTTGGCGCGGGTCGTGCGGATGAAGAAACCGTTCCCGCCGAGATCGACGAATCCAGCGACAAGAAGAGCCATTGATCTCTGAAGCACCGCGGGCGCGATTCAAATTCGCGCCGATGTTGACAGCGACGGTCCTGACAGTCCTGCTGCTCTGGCTGTTCAAGACCGTCGCTCAGGTTTTCGTGCTCCTCATGCTCGGCGTGCTGATCTCGCTGTTCTGGGGAGCCGTCGCCGACTGGATCGAGCGGCGAACTCGTGCGCCGGAGCACCTCGCGCTCGCGACGGCCATTCTCGGATCAGTCGCTGCCCTCGCGCTGCTGGTCTGGATTCTCGCGCCGCCAGTCATTGAGCAAACTCGAAAGCTGGTGGAACAGCTGCCGTCATTCGTGACGGCGTGGGAGACGGGAATCGACACGCTGGCGAAAAAATTCCCCGCGCTCGGCGACGTGCTCGGACCGCAGAAAGAGCATCGCACGCTCACCGCGATCTACGGCCAATTGAGCGGGTTTGCGGGCAGTATTCCAACCAAGCTGTTCGAGATGGTCCATGCGGCGATCAACGTGTTCGCCGTCGGCGTGATGGGGATATACCTGTCACTGCACCCGGCGCTCTACCGCGAGTGGCTCATCGCGCTGTTTCCGCCGATTCATCGCGACCTCGTCCGCGATGTCCTGGCCGATCTCGCCGATTCGCTGCGCGCGTACATCGTCGGCCAATTGCTGACGATGACGTTCTTGGGGGCGATCACCGCATTGGGACTGTACGTGCTCGACGTTCCGTTCTGGCTGCCGTTCGGAATCTTTACCGGATTGGTGGCGATCGTTCCGTTCTTCGGCACCTTGCTCTCGACGACCCTGCCGGCGCTCTTCGTGCTCACCGGGAACGGGTATCACGGCTTCAGCCCGCTCGGCCACGCGCTCCTCGTCGTGGGCCTTGGCGTCGTCGTGCATTTGATCGAGGGCAACATCGTCTCGCCGCTCGTGATGTCGAAGAAGGTCGACCTTCCGCCGGTGTTGACGATCATGGCCGTGCTCGTGATCGGCCAATTACTTGGCGGACTCGGACTGATCGTCGCGCTGCCGACGCTCGCTGCGCTCATGGTCATCGTGCGACGCATTCTCATCACCCGCATTTACGAAGGCCAGGGATTCCGCCGGACGACGCGCGAACGACCGCTCATCCTCCGCGTGCCGGTTCCGGGTGGCGGCGTCGTCGCCGCGCCGGGCCCGACGATCGACATCGTCACTACTGCCGAGCAGGCGGGCCGCACCAAGAGCGCCTGAGGCTGAGCGTCAGCGACAGGCGTCAGCGATCAGCATTCCGAGTCATAGCCGTAGCCATAGCTGTAGCTGCAGCTAGGACTGCCGACATCTGATTGCTATCGCTGAGTCGGCGGTTTCGGTGGTGCCTGTGTCAGAATGATGCCGCCGACGGCGGCTGGCGGTTGTATCGATCGGCGTGATCGTCGCCCTCGAGCTCTGCCAAGTCACGAAGCGTTTTGTCGCTGGGAGCGGTATGTGTATGGCGTCGGCGGAGGTGCTACGCGGCGTTAGCCTGAGCGTCGCGAGCGGCGAGTCGGTGGCCCTCGTCGGTTCAAGCGGCGCGGGGAAGTCGACGCTGCTCTTGTGTGCCGCCGGGCTGCTCAGCCACGAGAGCGGCGAGGTGCGGTGGTTCGGCGACGCGAGTCGCATGGCTGCGGCGAACCGGGCGGCGTACCACTGCGCTCCCGCTGACTTGCTGCATCCGCAATGCGTCGAGCAACCCACCGTTCACTTGCTCGACGTGCCGTTCGCCAGCGAAGCATGTCTGACCATTGCACGCTGGATCGAGCGACGCTGCGACGCAGGCGATGCGGTCGTCGTGAGCACTCGTGATCTCGATCTCGCGCATCAGGTCGCGTCTCGCGCGGTCGTGTTGCGCGGCGGTCGGTTGCACTCCGAGTCGCGGCCACAATCGCGCGTCGCGGAGTACGCGCGCCAATAATCCACGGCCGCGAGCCGACCGTTTTTGTTGACCACTCATTCGGAGATGCCTAGCATTCACGAACCTTCCCTACAACCGTCAGTACATGCCGCCGTCCGCGCCTACTGCTCCGCCGCAGTTTCGCCTCTACAACACGCTGACCCGCACGGTCGAGCCATTCGCACCGGCCGAGGGCGACACCGTACGCTTTTATAGTTGCGGACCGACGGTCTACAATCCGGCGCATATTGGAAATTTTCGGACCTTCCTCTTCGCCGATCTGCTGCGACGCACGCTGCGGCTCCGCGGGTGGGGCGTGCGACAGGTCATGAACTTGACCGATGTCGACGACAAGATCATCCGCCGCGCGCACGAACAGGGAAAGAACATTCGCGAGGTGACGGAGCCCGTCACGACGATCTTTCACCTCGATCGCGAGTATCTCCGCATCGAGCGCGCCGAGGTATATCCAAAGGCGACTGACTACATCCCGCAGATGATCGCGCTGGTCGCGCGCCTGATCGAGCGCGGCATCGCGTATCAGGCCGACGACAAGTCGGTGTATTTCGCCATCGATCGCTTTCCGGGATACGGAAAACTCTCGCGTCTCGACACGCGCGAAGTGCGCGCCGGCGCACGCGTGGCGCAGGATGACTACTCGAAAGAGAATGCTCAGGATTTTGCCCTGTGGAAATCGGCGAAGCCTGAAGACGAAGCCGCCGGCGCAGCGTGGGACTCGCCGTGGGGACGCGGCCGTCCCGGCTGGCACCTCGAGTGCTCCGCGATGGCGATCGACCTACTCGGCGAGACGCTCGACATTCACTGCGGCGGAGTCGATCTCATTTTCCCGCATCATGAAGACGAGATCGCGCAGTCCGAGGCGGCCACAGGCCACACCTTTTCTCGATTTTGGTGCCACGGTGCGTTCTTGCTGAACGAAGGCGCGAAGATGGCCAAGCGGGTCGGCAACGTGACGACCGTGCAGGGTCTGCGCGAGGCGCAGGTCTCGGCGGCCGCGGTGCGCCATTTCGTGTTCAACACGCACTATCGGAAGGAGCTCAACTTGTCGGAGGAGGCGCTCGAGGCGTCGACGCACGCCGTTCGTCGCGTGGCTGATTTCGCCGACCGGTTGGCTGGCGCGACAGGCGGGACGCTCGAGCTGGCCCACGCGGCCGATGTCGCGCTCTCGGAAGTGCAGACCGCGCTCTTCGACGACCTGAACTCGCCAAACGCGCTGGCCGGTTTGTTCACGTTCATCACGCGGGCAAATGCCGAGCTCGACCGGCGGGGTACGGACCTCGAGGCGCTTCAGCGGGCCCGGGAGGTGTTCGCGCACATCAACGGCGTGTTGGACATCGTTCCCGACCGCCGAATCGAGGACCCCGAGCTCGTGGCTTGGGTAGAGGAGCGGATCGCGGCGCGGCGGGCGGCCCGTGATCGCCGGGATTTTGCCGAAGCGGACCGAATCCGGGCGGAGCTCGTCGGGCGTGGGATTACGATCGAGGACACGCCTGGCGGCACAAAGTGGAAGCGGGATCGCTAGCCGGTTTTCGGCCG
>DASYSU010000264.1:0-1737 GCA_036002925.1 Gemmatimonadaceae bacterium
AATTGCGCCTGGTCCACGCGCAACGAGCCGAGTGCCACGAGAGTCGCGGCGACCTCCGGATTCTCGGGACCATACAACGTCTTGCGTTTCGCGAACGCCGCCTGCAGCAGCGAGTCGGCACGAGCAAACTTTCCCAACTTCTGATAGATGCTCCCAAGCGTGACGTCGAGCTCTGCTTCGATTGCAGGATCGGAAGCGAGCGTTCTGGCCTCTTGCAGGCCGCGGTCGACCAGTGTCACGACGCGCAGACTGTCGGCCGGCCCGGCGGCTTTGTCGCCTCCCTCGAACAGGCTGAGCGTAAAGCGTTGAATGCGTTGCGTTCGTTCGGCTTCGCTCAGCGCGGCGTTTCGCGCGGTCGCGAGACGCACCGTGTAGAAGATTCCCATGGCCACGACGACGACAAACACCGCGCTCGCGGCCGAGACGACCTCCCAGTTGCGTCGAACGAACTTGCCGAGTCGGTAGGGTGCGCTATCTGGCCGCGCCTCGAGAGGTTCGCCCTTCAAGTAATGATCGACGTCTCGAATAAGCGCATCGACCGTCGCGTATCGCCGCTGTGGATCCTTGTGCATCGCGGTAAGGCACAGAACGTCGAGGTCGGCCCACTGCGCTTTGCTCGCCGTCCGCATGTTGAATCCCGCCGCGGCACGACTTGCCGCCCGCGCGACTGCGATCGATGGACGCTCCGGCTCTTGTTCGAGGATGACCGACTCGATCTCGCTCCCTGCCCGATTCGACAGGTCGTATGGCAACGCGCCGACCAAGAGCTCGTACAGAATCACTCCGAGCGCATAGATGTCGGTGTGTATCCCAACGCGTCCACCGCGGATCTGCTCCGGCGCGGCGTAGGCCGGCGTCATCAGTCGCATGGCCGTGCGCGTTCTTTCATCCGATGGTCCGTCGAGGCTCTCCAGCTGTTTCGCGATACCGAAATCCAGCAGCTTCACAGTTCCGTCGTCGGTCACGAGAATATTCGACGGTTTGAGATCGCGATGAACGACCAAATGTCGGTGAGCGTGTTGCACCGCTTCACAGACATCACGGAAGAGACGGAGTCGTCCGGCGAGGGTACGTGAGCGTGCGTCGCAGTATTCCGT
This sequence comes from Gemmatimonadaceae bacterium, assembly GCA_036002925.1. GTDB lineage: Bacteria > Gemmatimonadota > Gemmatimonadetes > Gemmatimonadales > Gemmatimonadaceae > JAQBQB01. The sequence continues at coordinate 1,098 of DASYSU010000264.1, forward strand.
GAGCGGAGCTCCCTCGACGTACTCCATCACGAACCACGGCGTCCCATCGGGGAGCGTGTCCGCGTCGTATAGGCGCGCGATCAGCGGATGGTTGAGTTGCGCGAGGGTGCGCTGCTCACTGGCGAATCGCTCGCGCCTCGCCGGTGACAGCCACGCGTCGCGGAGGATCTTGACGGCGGCCACCGTTCCGAGGTCGTCGCGCGTCCCCAAATACACGACGCCCATTCCACCCTCGCCCAACACGCGGGTGATTCGGTATGGACCGAATCGTGCCGACGACGGCGAAAACGCCGTCCGCCCGAGCAATTCGTCCGCCGCCACGGCAACGCCGCGATCGAGCATCGATTCCCCGCGCGCGTCCTCGGCGAGCAGCGCGAGCGTGTCCGCGACAAGCGACGCGTCATCGCACTCCGAGTTGAGGAAGGCCCGTTGCTCACCCGGCGGCAAATCCGCCGCGGAATGAAATAGAATTTGGATTCGTTCCCAGCGCGCTGGATTCATTTGCTCTCCTACGTCGGAGATTGGCGGCGATGCATCGCCGGCTTAGGCTTTGTCGGAACGTCCACCTCGTAGCTCGTGGGCGAGCCACGCCTTTGCCGCGCGCCAGTCGCGCAAGACCGTGGATTCGGAGATGTCGAGT
>DASYSU010000265.1:0-2543 GCA_036002925.1 Gemmatimonadaceae bacterium
TACGAGCTCGCGCTCATTCGCAACCACTACGTCGGACGAACCTTTATTCAGCCGACGCAGGCGGGCCGCGATGCCAAGGTAAAGGTCAAGTACAATCCGGTGCGTGAGGTGCTCGAAGGAAAGAGCGTCGTCATGGTCGACGACTCGATTGTGAGGGGAACGACGACGCGTGGGCTCGTCGCTCTGGTGCGTGCCGCGGGCGCACGCGAAGTGCACATGCGAGTGAGCTCGCCGCCGGTCACCGGACCGTGCTACTATGGTATCGACACGCCGTCGCGTGAAGAGTTGGTCGCGGCGAATTACACGATTCCGGAGATCGCCGAGCGGTTGGGCGTCGATAGCTTGGGCTATTTGTCGCTTGACGGAATGCTCAAGTCGGTCCCACTGGGCCCCGAGGGATTCTGCCATGCTTGCTTCTCCGGCGACTATCCGACCGCGCCCCCGACCGATCCGGACAAGCTGCGCTTCGGCTGCGGCTGTTAGCATTCGCTAATGCCGCAGCAATCGGTCTACTTCTTCGGCGACGGACGGGCCGAGGGCACCAAAGACATGAAGGCGATCCTCGGCGGCAAGGGAGCCAACCTCGCCGAGATGACGAACCTGGGCGTGCCCGTGCCGCCGGGGTTCACGATCGCCTGCTCGCTCTGCATCACGTACTTGCGGGAACATCAAACCCCGGAGTCGCTCCGTCCCGAGCTCGAGGCCGCGTTGCGACGATTGGAGCGCGTCACCGGCAAGACGTTCGGCGACGCGCAGAATCCGCTCCTCGTGTCCGTTCGATCAGGGTCGCCGGTGTCGATGCCCGGGATGATGGAGACGATTCTCAACTTGGGGTTGAACGACGAAACGGTCGCCGGTCTCGCGAAGGCGAGCGGCAATCCTCGCTTTGCCTTCGACTCTTATCGCCGATTCATTCAGATGTACGGCGACGTCGTGCTCGGCGTGTCGCCAGCGCAATTCGAATTGCTCCTCTCCGCCAAGCGCATGACATCGGGCGTCAAGACCGACGCCGAGCTCGACGAAGCAACCCTTCGGAGCTTGGTGGGCGAATACAAAGCATTGGTTCGAGCGCACACGAAAGCGGAATTCCCGACGGATCCGACGACGCAGTTGTGGGGCGCGATCGAAGCCGTGTGGCGGTCGTGGATGCTCAAGAAGGCCGTCGACTACCGACGGGTGAACGGGATCTCCGAAGACCTCGGCACCGCCGTGAATGTGGTGTCGATGGTCTACGGAAATCTTGGCGACGATTCCGGGACAGGCGTCGCGTTCACGCGGAATCCCTCCACCGGCGAAAAGAAATTCTACGGCGAGTTTCTGATCAACGCGCAGGGCGAAGACGTCGTGTCGGGCACGCGAACGCCGCTCAGCATCGATGAGATGGCCAATCTTCTACCCGACGCGTACACGGAGTTGCTCGCGACCGAACGGAGACTCGAGGCGCATTTCTGCGACATGCAGGACATCGAGTTCACCGTCGAGCGTGGACGACTCTACATGCTGCAAACGCGCACCGGAAAACGCACCGCGGCGGCCGCCGTGCGCGTCGCGACCGACATGGTCGACGAGGGACTCATCACCTGCGAGACGGCCGTGCAGCGCGTTGCGCCCGACCAACTGGCGCATTTGCTTCACCCGGTCATCGAGGCCGATGTTCGCTCGACGCCGCTGTGTACCGGTCTCCCGGCGAGCCCCGGTGCGGCAAGCGGCCTCGCGGTGTTCGATCCGGACGTCGCTGAACAGCGCGCGAGTCACGGCGAGCACGTAATTCTCGTGCGCGACGAGACGACGCCCGAGGACTTTCATGGCATCGTCGCCGCTCGAGCGGTGCTCACCGCCCGTGGCGGAATGACGAGCCACGCCGCGGTCGTCGCGCGCGGCATGGGAAAGTGCGCCGTCGTTGGCTGCACGGCGATCACCGTCGACATCGAGCACCGACGCTTCACCGTCGGTGACTCCGTCGTGTCCGAGGGCGATTGGATCACAGTCGATGGCGCGACGGGAAAAGTCTATCGCGGCGACCTGCCTACGACGCCGAGCGAGGTCGTACAAGTCATCCGCGGGACGCGAGATGAGAAGTCGGCGCCGAATTATCGCGCGTTTGCGCGGTTGCTTCGGTGGGCAGACGGCGCTCGACGTCTGCGCGTCCGCGCGAACGCCGACACGCCGGGCGATGCACGAATCGCGCGCGGATTCGGCGCCGAAGGAATCGGGTTGTGCCGAACGGAGCACATGTTCTTCGAGGGCGATCGGATCACCGCGATGCGCGAGATGATCGTCGCGCGTGATGAAGGCGGCCGACGTCGCGCTCTGGCCAAGCTTCTCCCCATGCAGCGGCTGGACTTCGAGGGAATCTTCGAGGCCATGGACGGGTTACCGGTAACGATTCGTCTCCTCGATCCGCCGCTCCATGAGTTCCTTCCCCACGGCGGCGAAGAGAGCAAGCTGCTGGCGCGGACGTTGGGCATTCCGAGGGCTGAGCTCGCTCGGATCGTCGAATCCTTGCGAGAAATCAACCCAATGTTGGGACATCGAGGGTGTCG
>DASYSU010000266.1:0-4712 GCA_036002925.1 Gemmatimonadaceae bacterium
TCGAGCGCGAGCTTGGTGCGGGTGGGATGGCCACGGTGTTTCGCGCGCACGATCTCCGGCACGATCGCGACGTCGCGATCAAAGTCCTGCATCCCGATCTCGCGGCGATGCTCGGAGCCCAGCGCTTCCTGGCAGAGATCACGACGACGGCGAAGCTGCAGCATCCGCACATCTTGCCGCTGTTGGATTCGGGCGAGGCGGATGGCTTGCTGTTTTATGTCATGCCGGTCGTCGACGGCGAATCGTTGCGTGCCCGCTTGACGCGTGAAACGCAACTCCCAATCGACGAAGCGGTCCGCATTACGAGAGAGGTCGCGAGCGCGCTCGACTACTCGCACCGGCACGGCGTCGTCCATCGCGACATCAAGCCCGAGAACATCCTGCTGCACGACGGCTCGGCGCTCGTCGCCGATTTTGGGATTGCACTGGCCGTGCAACAGGCCGGCGGTGCGCGGATGACGGCGACGGGTTTGTCGCTCGGGACGCCGCAGTACATGAGTCCCGAGCAGGCGACCGGCGAGCGAACGATCGATGCACGGTCGGACGTCTATTCGCTGGCCTGCGTCCTTTACGAAATGCTCACGGGGGCGCCGCCGTTCGTCGGGGCTACGGCGCAAGCGGTCATTGCGCAGGTCATCACGACGACCGCCAACCCCGTGTCGGCGCACCGGCCGACCGTACCGCCCAACGTCGATGAAGCAGTGTCGCGCGCTCTCGAGAAACTGCCGGCGGATCGATATCAGTCCGCGGCGGAGTTCGGGGCGGCGCTTGGCAGCCCGGCCACGCATATGACGAGTGGCGCGGTAACGCGCGTCCGTCGCGGCGGCCGCCGCACGACACGTTTCTACTGGCCAATCGTCGCCACTGCCTGCGCGCTCGCTGGCGTCGGCATTGGTACGCTTGTCACTCGAGCGATCACTCCGCCAACCGCGGATCAACCCACGGTGCGCTTGTCCGCGCCGATCGCGCGCGAGAATAGCCGCGCGGCCGGACTCACCGTGGCGTCGGACGGAGCCTTCGTCCTCGTCGTCGGTAGCGCCGACTCGCGGTTGTTCATGCGCCGCAGGGACGCATTCGACTTCGTTCCGGTTCCTGGAACGGAAGGCGCGCAAAGTGCATTTTTGTCGCCTGATAATCAGTGGGTCGCATTTTCCGCCGCAGGTAGACTGCGCAAAGTTCGCATCGATGGCGGACCGGTCACCGACATTGCCGACGCGACGTGGGGCGGAGGCACGTGGAGTCCCGACGGAGCGATCGTGTATGGCCCCGGATCAGGATCGGGACTTTGGCGCGTGCCGGCCGACGGCGGCAAGCCCGAGCAAATCACAACGCCGGATAGTGCACGCGGTGAATTCGGTCACTGGTGGCCGCAGTTTTTGCCGGATGGACACACCGTCATCTTCACCAATTATCGAACGCCGTTCTCGACGTCGAGGATCGAAGCGATCGACCTGCGAACGAAGCGGCGCAAGGTGCTTGTCGATGGCGCGGTCAACGGCATCTATGTCCGGTCGGGTCACCTCCTGTTCGGTCGCGGTACCGCGACCGTATTCGCCGTGCCGTTCAACGCCGATCGCCTCGAGACGCAGGGCGACGCCAAACCGGTTCTCGACGACGTCGACGGGAATCCGGCGCAGGGCCGCCTCTCGTTTGCCGTATCCAACAACGGGACGTTGAGCTATCTGCCGCAATCGCAGTGGACCCCGAAGCGCTCGCTCGAGTGGGTCGATCGCACAGGCAAAGAGACTCTCGCTATTCCGCAGCCGGGATACTACACATCGCCCCGGGTCTCGCCCGATGGACGCACCCTGGCATTCGCGACAATGGACGCCGGCCGCGACATCTGGCTATACGACCGGACTCGGTCGTTCGCGGTGCCCGTCACGCACGGCGAGGGGGCGGAATTCAATCCGCTGTGGACGCCCGACGGGCAACGGTTCATTTACATGACGGAACGTGGCGCGTTCCAGATCGTGTCTCGCCGAGCGGACCTCACGGCGGCCGAAGAACCGTTGACCACCAACCAATTCGACAAGTTTCCAACGTCTGTATCGCACGACGGTACGCTGCTGGCGTACATGCAGTGGGAGGGTGATCGCAACATCAAATTCGCCCCGCTCGGCGGCCGTCGCGCAGTCCCTGAATTTCCGAACACCAAGCGGAACGAAGAACACCCGGCGTTCTCGCCCGACGGCCGCTGGATCGCGTATGAGTCGGACGAATCGGGTCGAAACGAGGCGTACGCACGGCCGTTTCCGAACATGGCTCAGCGGCGCATCCAAGTGTCAACCGACGGCGGATCAGAGCCGTACTGGACGAAGGGCGGCCGCGAGATCGTATTCCGCCACGGTGACGAGGTGCTCGCCGCGGCGTTCGACCCGACCACCGGCACGCCGGGGACGCCGGCGGTGTTGTTCACGCTTCCGTCAGCGTACGACGGATATCGTAACACATATGACGTAACACCCGACGGCGCTCGGTTCCTCATGGCCAAGCCGCTGTATCCGTCGGCCGCGGCCGGTGTCGCGATCGTTCTGAACTGGTTTCCCGAGCTTCGCGCTACACTCGCCAAGTAACATCCGCGCTTGCGCGCCGCGCGAACGTCTATATACTAGACATTGTCTAACTAACCAGCGCGCCAATGCTCGGTGAGCTCGAACAAGTCGTTCTCCTCGCGGTCATGCGAGTAGGTAAGGACGCCTACGGCGTCCCGGTGCACGATGAAATCCAGCGTCGTGCGGGGCGAGATCTCACGCTCGGGACGATTTACAAAACGCTCACGCGACTCGAGGACAAAGGATTGGTCGCGTCGTACGTCGGCGCGCCGACCACCGAGCGCGGCGGCCGTCGCACGCGATGCTACACCGTGACCGTCGCGGGAAAACGTGCCCTGCAGGCGACGTTCAAGGCGCTACGCACCATGGCGGCAGGGCTCGACGTCGGGCTCGAGCCAACGTGATGCGATTCTGCATTTGGCTGTTGGAGCGGTTTCTCCGGCCGGAGGTTAGCGCCTCCGTCGTCGGTGATCTGATCGAGCAACGAGAGCGCGGCACGTTCTGGATTTATGCCGAGACCCTGTCCGCGCTTTGGAACTTGCACACACGCCCGCGCACCGGAGATGGTCTCGTGACAACCTTCCTCATCGATCTGCGAATCGCTGCTCGCTTGCTCCGCCGTTCGCCGGCGTTCACCATCGTGTCCGTCCTCACACTGGGTCTCGCGATCGGCGCCACGACGGCCATCTTCAGCGTCATCGAGCCGGTGCTGATTCGTCCTCTCCCGTATCCCCAACCAGAACGTCTCGTGTTCGTGTGGGAACGCGATCGCGACGGGAGCCGTGACAACGTGGGATACGCGACGTTCCGCGATTTCATGAATGAATCGAGGTCCATTCAGTACGGAGCGGCGATTGGTGATTGGCAGCCCACCCTCTCGGGCGACGGTAGGCCGGAGCGTGTCTCCGGCGATCGCGTGTCGTGGCAATACTTCCGCGTCCTCGGCGTCCGCCCCGAACTGGGCCGCGACTTTCTCGCCGAGGAAGATGTTCCGGGGCAAAACCAAGTCGTCATTCTCAGTCACGGGTTATGGGAGCGGCGCTACGGCGCCGATCGCTCGATCATCGGGCGCACCATTTCCATCAACGACAATCCGATGACCGTCATCGGAGTGATGCCGGCATCGTTCGACAACGTCGCATCGCCGAGCGCGCAGATTTGGCGAGCGCTCGGCTACGCGAACCAGCCATTCGCCTGTCGAACGTGCCATCACCTGCGAATGCTGGCGCGGATCCGCCCCGAGATCAGCCCGGCGACGGCAATGACGGAGCTCGACCAAATCCACCGGCGCATGGAGAAAGCGTATCCCGATGAATACGCGTCGGATGGGGCGATGATCGTCACGATGCAAGATGAAGCGACGCGCGAATTCCGACCGGCGCTGCTCGCTCTGACTGCAGCGGTGCTGCTCGTGCTGCTCATCGCGGTGGCAAACGTCGTGAACCTTCAGCTCGCGCGCGCCGTGCGGCGCGAAGAGGAGTTCGCGATTCGCGCCGCCCTCGGCGCGCGTCGATCGCGGCTCGTCGGACAGCTACTCACCGAAGGACTCCTGCTCGCCCTGCTCGGCGGCGCGGCGGGACTCGTCGTCGCGCGGCTGTCGCTGCCTGTTCTGATTGATCGGCTGCCGCAAGCGCTGCCGCGCCTGTCCGCGATTCACCTCGATCTTGCCGCGCTCGGTACAGTGACGGCGATCGTTTTGGTTCTGGCGATCGTCATGGGCCTCGCACCGGCGCGCGGTCCCGTCGGGGATTTGGGCATCAATCTGCGATCGGGCCGACGGCTGTCGGGCGGCCGGAATCACGTGACGCGGGCCGCGCTCGTCGTTGGCGAAGTGGCGCTCGCGGCGATGCTCTTGGTGAGCGCTGGACTCATTGCGAGAAGTCTCATACGGCTGCTCGCCGTCGACGTGGGCTTCGATCCCACGCACTTGCTCACGCTCGAGATCAATTCGGCCGGCGCCAATTATCGGTCCGACGCGCCTGTCTTCGCGTACCACGATCGCGTTCGCGAAGCGGTGACTGCCTTGCCGAGCGTGATCAGCGTCGCGGTGGCGAATCAGCTTCCGCTCGCCGGCAATGTCGATATGTACGGCGTGATCGATCCGGACAACATTCCCTCCAACCCCGAGCTCGTGCCGAGTGGTGATCGATACGTCGT
>DASYSU010000267.1:0-17002 GCA_036002925.1 Gemmatimonadaceae bacterium
GGCGCGCCTGCGCTCCGAACCGCTCATGCCCGCTGCGCAATCGCTCCGATTCTCGCAGCTCGCCGACCACATCGGAACCTACGTGGCCAACATTGGCGGCGTACTCGTCGCCGTCGAAGAAGCGCGCGGGCAGCCGTCGGCTCTGGTTGCCGACGGCTCAGAGATTCAGCGATTGGTCGCCGAACGTCACGGCGCGCAACGCGCGCGACTCGGTTGGACCGCCGACGCGCTCCGGCGCGAATGGCGCATTCTCGGCGAAGAGATCGAGCGGGCGATTCGCCGGCGCACGAAGAGCGTGGAAGAACCGGCGCTCGACGAAGGCTTGACGATCATTGCGCGATTCATCGATCAGGGGATCGAGCTGAGCCTGCGGGCAATGGCTCGAGCGCTACGGTAGATACGTCTAGAGACCGCTGCGGTGGCACGACGCCTGCCCCTTGAGTTGGGGATCGTCCATAGGGGCAGGAGGAAGCAAATGAAAAACAAAACGTTAGCGCTTGCGCTCGGTTTCTTGATTGCGACTGGCGCGTGCGGTCGAAATAACAATCGAGCCGCGGACACGTCGCTGAACACGGATCTCTCATTGGCGGCGCAACAGAGTCGTTCGCTCGATAGCCTCTCCGCCGCCGAGCGCTCGCCGGCGCCAAACGCCTTGAACGGATCGACGGCAGCGACCCGTCCAGCGCAACGAACGGCCGCGCGGACAACCACGCACCGATCGAGCGGCGGGCGAGTGTACTCCAGTGGCGGCACCGTCGCATCGAGCGGCGGACATGTCGTGAAGCACACGCAGCGTGACGCCGCGATCGGTGCGGCGGCCGGTGCGATCATCGGCGCCACGACGAGTCGCAACAAGGTCAAAGGCGGCGTCATTGGGGCCGCAGTGGGTGGCATTCTCGGCGGCGTGATCGGAAACAACGTCGACAAGAAGAAAGTCCCGTAAGCCGACGGTCCGTGACGCAAACGGGAGCCCGAAAATAGGGCTCCCGTTTTTTTGCCGCGCTTACCGTCGTGCCCGGATACGCCTATACTTCACAGCCGCCTTCGTCGACCACCAATACCCGAGGTTTCATGGCCAAGGAAGAACCGATTCAGCTGGAAGGACAGGTTACTGAAGTACTCCCGAATGCGACGTTTCGCGTGCAGTTGACCAACGGACACAACGTGCTCGCCACGCTCGGCGGCAACATGCGGCGCTTTCGCATTCGCGTATTGCAGGGTGATCGCGTCACGATCGAAGTCTCGCCCTACGATCTCACTCGCGGACGCATCATCTTCCGTCATAAAACCTGACGGCGTTCGACGGCTCAGCCGCCGATCTTCAACTCGCGCGCGGACGCGCGGCGTGTACCGGGGTAGGGAACGTCTCGCCCTTTGATCGTCCGCCACAGAATCCGATTGAATAGCGCCTCGTCGGCGGCGTCCTCGGTGCTCAAATCCAACTTCTCTGATTCCTTCGCGTCGCCCGTGCCGCGTGCGTTCATCTCGTCGAGCGACTGCGCCGGCGTGAGCGCACTGTAGGGTCGAAGATCCGGAGAGTCAGCCCAGATATCTCGCAGCGGACGACCGAAATAGTCGTACTGCGACATCGACTGGAGACCGAGTATCTCCTCGATCGTGCGTAACACGTCGGTCGTATTGGCGAATCGATGGACCACGCCGGGCCGCGAGTATGCCGAGATCACGAACATCGGCGATCGATGCGAGTCGACGTGATCGGCGCCGTTCTGTGCGTCGTCCTCGAGCACGAACACCACGGTGTTCTTCCAGAATGGCGATTTTGACAACGCCTCGATCATTCGCCCTAGGGCGAGATCGTTGTCGGCGAACGCAGCGCGCGGCGACGGACGTCCCGCCATGGCACCCGAGGTGTGATCGTTCGGTAGACGAATGATCTCGAGCGCCGGCATCGTTCCGCTCTGCGCGAACTGCTGCAGCTCGGCGATCCACACATCGGCGCGGTGCTGATCTCTGATCGTCAACTCGAATCCGGGATATAGAGGATTCGTATGGGTGCGCAAAAACGGCTTGTTGCCGCGATAGCCCGGCGGGAGCGAGTCGGGCGAACGCGCTCCAGTGGCGACGACGAATTCGCCGTAGTTGCGGAACGTGATGCCTTTCTTCTCGGCGAGGTTCCAGAGATATCCGCTCGCCGGCTCCGCGACGTCGTCGTCGGGGACATGGCTCATTCCGAATCCGCGATTCGTTCCCTCATAGTCGTACGTGCGTCCGCGCTCGGAGTAGTGGGACGGCACGGTCTTCTCGAGATAGTCCGTGGCGTACGCGGCCATCGACCAATTGTGGCCGTCGGGACTGACCTCGGCGTTGACGAAGAATCGATCGAACAAACCGAATCGATCGGCGATGGCGTGGTGGTTCACCGAAATCGCGCGCGGAAAGAAGATGAGCGACTCGTCGCCGTCGCCCTGCTTGTCGTCGCCCAGCACCTGATCGTAAGTGCGATTCTCTTTGATGATGTAGATGACGTGCTCGAACGGTGGATAGCGGTGCTGGCGCGAGGCGTCGTTCCATCCGTTCGCGGCCGTGACCCGCGCGCTGAATTGTGCCAACGCGTCACCCGTCGTTTGCGATAGTGGAAGACGCATGAGGGCGCCACTCAAGAGATTGAGACTATACTGATCGGTCCGGCCGACTCGCGGATTCGGACCGCGCGGGTTGGCCAGCGAACCTTTGCCCTTCCCGCTCGCCGCGATCACTGCGTCGCCGACGATGGCGAGTGACGTCGGATACCATCCAGCGGGAATTCGTCCGGCGAGCTTATCGTCGCCACGGGCGGTCGCGATGTTGGATGTCGTCGCCGAAAGATTGAACACACCGACGGCATTCGCGTCGGCCTCGGCGACGAACAACCGCGTTCCGTCGGCGGAGAGCGCGATTGCATTCGGGGTCGCACCTTCGTTCGGTCCCGCGGGCGGTGGATCGAGCAATCGGGTGATCACGCGATGGGTCTTCGTGTCGACGACTGCCACGTGATCCGTACTACCCGACGCGACGAAGAGCCGCGTCCCGTCGGCATTCAAAGCGAGCGCCGATGGATGCCGCGCGACGTCCATCCATTCGCCGGCGTCGAGCCATCCGTTACCTGCTTGGTGATACACGGCCACCGTGTTGCCGCCCCACGTCGACACGTAAACGGAACCGGCCTTGTCGACGACCACGTCGTACGGATATCGACCCGCCGGCACACGCTGGATGACGGCGCGCGTCGCGATGTCGACGACGGCGAGCGAGTCGGCGAGATTCTCCGCGACGTACAGCATCCGGCCGTCGGACGAGAGCGCGAGCCCGGCGGGATAGCGCTTCCCATCGGCGCGCGGCGCTTTTCGCGCGAGCACCAAGCTGTCGTCGAGCGTCGCGCGGCCGGCATCCCACCGATAGTGATAGACGACATCACCGTTCCCGCCCGAGGAATACAACGAGCGGCCGTCAGGAGAAAACGCCAACCCGACAAATGCCGACGCCTGCGGAAGATCTTGGAGCACTCGACCGCTCGTCGCGTCGACTACTTGCAGGCCCTGCATTCGATACCCGCTCAACGACAGCACCAGACGATTGCCCTCCGGCGCGACGCGCATCGTGAGCGGCATCGGTCCAACCGCGGCGAGCGGCGCCGCCGGATCGAGTCGAACGCCCATCGGGAGTCGCCCGCCGAGGCCAGCCGACAACGAATCGCCGGCGGCCGATGACTGCGGCGGCTGCTGACGGCAAGCCGTCGTCAAGGTCACAGCCGAGAGGGACAGCAGGACTGAATAGATTGATCGGCGCATGTAACCCGCGTGGGGAGGTGGCTCGCGTCGAGGATAATCGTCTTCTAAGATACTCCGATTGAGCGAGCCCGCATCCCGCGCGCGGCACGTGTCTCACCTCATCTTCTCCCACGGTTCTCTTGATACGACCAATTCGCGCCCTGTGTCGCTGGGCGCAAGTCCTTATAGTGTCTGGCGCGTTGATTGGTGGACTTGCCGCCTCGCTGGCGGCGCAAGACTCAACGGGAGTGCGCGCATCGTTGCCGGTCGACGTGCACGGCTTTCTGGAAGTCTATTATCGCGCCAGCGACCCCACGACGAAGGATGGGTATCGGCTGCGTAAAGCCGATTTGAAGTTCAGCGGCAGCGTGTCACCCCATCTGCGCTGGCGTGTCGCGTTCGATGCATCGAAGTTGTTGACGGTCAACAAAACACTTTCTGAGCTGGGCGATTCTATTGCGCTGAGCGACGCTGCGATCGATCAGCGCACGCGAATGTTGCAAGACGCGGCGCTGACGCTCGCCGTCAACCACTCGACGTCGATCGACATCGGGCAGCAGATCATCCCGCTCAGTCTCGAGGGCACGATCTCCACGGCCAACGTCGAGACGATCGAGCGCACGATGTTCATCATCGAGCGCTCGCGCGCGGTCGGACTGGGCGACATTCGCGACATCGGCGTTTCCGCGAACGGTCTCGTCGCAGACGTGTTCGAGTACCACGCTGGACTGTTCAACGAGACTGGTGAGAGCCAGGGGACGACCGATCCCAACGCTCAGAAGGCATTCGTCGGACGCTTCGCGGTGCACCCACCCCAACTGCCGGGCTTCCAGATCGGCGGATCAGGTGGATTTCAAGGTGGTCCGACCTCAACGCGTCGCGAACGGGCCGGTACGGAGGTGCAGTTCAAGGACTCATGGGTGACGGTGCGCGCCGAGACGATGACTGCGCGCGACGCCGAGCTCCGACGCTTCGGTTGGTACACGCTGGCCGCGGTGCGACCGACGCCGCCGTTACAGCTCGTCGCGCGCTACGATGCCTGGGATCGCGACCGCGCGCACGAGGCGTCCGTCGTCGACGCGTTCGAGCGTCAAATCGTGGTCGGTGGTAGCTATCTGATCGATGGCACGGCCGCGAGATTTGTCGTCAACGCGGTTCGCCAGAGCTTTCCCAATGTGGGAAACGCCGGCAACGGAACGTTTCTGCTGTTCGCGTTCGAGGCCGCGTGGTGAGCGACCAATGAGAGAATACGAATGGACCTTCGCATCGAGCACCTCTCGAAGACGTACGGCAATGGCACCCGCGCGCTCAACGACGTCTCGCTGACGATTCCGCGCGGCATGTTCGGCCTCCTCGGCCCTAATGGGGCGGGGAAGTCGACGCTGATGCGGATTCTCGCGACGCTGCAGGAAGCGGACTCCGGTTCGGCGCGACTCGGCGATATCGATGTGCTCCGCGACAAAGACTCGGTTCGTCGCACGCTCGGCTATCTGCCACAAGAGTTTGGTCTCTATCCCAAAGTGACGGCGGAGAACCTGCTCGATCATTTCGCCGTCTTGAAGGGTATCACCGATCGGGACGAGCGGCGCCGCATCGTCGACGCGCTGTTCGAGCAAACGAATCTGCAAGCCGCGCGACGCCAGCAACTCGGGGCCTATTCCGGCGGCATGCGACAGCGATTCGGCATCGCCGTCGCGCTCCTCGGCAAACCAGGCCTGATCATCGTCGACGAGCCCACGGCCGGACTCGACCCAGCCGAACGCGTTCGCTTTCTGAACCTGCTGGCGGAGCTTGGCGAGAATGCCGTCGTCATTCTGTCGACGCATATCGTGGACGACGTCAGCGACTTGTGCTCGCGGATGGCGATCATCGACCGCGGCGAGATCCGCCTCGAGTCGGAACCGGCGTCGGCGATCGCGGATCTCAACGGCAAGATCTGGCAACGCGCCGTCGACCGCGGGGAACTTGCCGAATTTCAACGCACGCATTCCGTGGTCTCGACGAAGCTCGCCGGCGGCAAGACGGTCGTTCGGATCTTCGCCGAATCGCCGCCGTCACCGGAGTTCGAACCGGCGACCGCGACGTTGGAGGATGTGTACTTCGCGGCACTCCGCCGTATGCCCGCCTCGGTATGAGGCAGTTCGTCGCCATCCTACGCTGGGAGATCCGCCTTTACCTGCGCCGCATCTCGACGTGGGTGTACTTCGTGATCTTCTTCGCGATGGCGTTTTTTTTCATGCTCGCCGCGGCGGGGGCGTGGCCGGAGATCAACTTCGCGATCGGCAGCGGTGGCAAGGTGCTCGCCAACGCGCCCTTCGCGCTCGCGTCGATCATTCCGGTGTTGTCGCTGTTCGGCGTGTCGATCACCGCGGCGCTCGCCGGCAACTCGCTCTATAAGGATTACGAGACTCGCGCCGATCCACTCTTCTACACCACGCCGGTGAGCAAGGCAGCGTTCCTCGGCGGGCGGTTCGCGGGAACGCTGGTCGTCAACGCGCTCGTGACGACGGGAATTGGGATCGGGGCGTTCGTCGCGACGGTGACGCCGTGGGCTCAGTCTGATAAGCTGGCACCGTTCCGGTTGATGTCGTACCTGCAGCCCTACTTCGGCGTCGTTCTGCCGAACTTGGTCCTCACGGCCGCGATCTTTTTTGCGCTCGTGGCCCTCACGCGCCAGATGCTGCCGAACTACGTCGGCGGCGCGTTGCTATTGATCGGCTACTTGCTGGCCGGCACGCTGCTCGCGGATCTGGATGACAAGCGACTCGCCGGTCTGATCGATCCATTCGGGCTGCGCGCGCAATCGGCGCTCACGCAATACTGGTCGATCGCCGAGAAGAACAGCCGCCTCGTGCCGATTACCGGCGTCCTGCTCACCAACCGGCTCATCTGGCTCGGCGTGGCCGCGGCCATCTTCGCCGCGGCCTATCTTCGATTTCGCTTCGCGTATTCGCTGAGCGACGCGGCACGAAGCGCTCCGGTCGACGTCGAGCCGGTGGTGGCTGTCGAGGCAGTTGCCGGCGATGAGTTGGTCTCACCGGTGCGAACCACAGCACTTCCGGAGACCACGCAGCGATTCGACGCCGCCGCCCGCTGGGTGCAATTCCGGTCGATCTTCGGTCGTTCGTTTTGGCGCATCGTCCGCAGCCGATACTTCGGAGCGATCGTCGGCGGTGGGCTCCTGTACCTCATCGTCGCCGCGCGTGCCGCCGGGAAGTTATTCGGCACGACGACGTGGCCCGTCACGTATCAAATGGAAGGAGTGCTCAGCGGCTCGTTTGGGCTGTTCATTCTCGTCATCACCGCGTTCTACTCGGGCGAACTGGTGTGGGCTGAGCGTGACGTGAAGCTGAACCAGATCTATGACGCAACGCCGGTCGCGACATGGGTGACGTTCCTCGCCAAGTTCGCCGCCTTGGCCGGCGTCATTCTCGCGCTGCTCGGCGTGACGCTCGTGGCGGGAATCGTCACGCAGGCAGCACAGGGGTACTATCGGTTCGAGATCCCACTCTATCTGCAAGCCCTGCTCGGCGTTCGGTTCATCGAGTATTTGCTCATCGCCGTGCTTGCGATGACCATCCACGTCGTCGTCAACCACAAGTATCTCGGACACCTGCTCATCATCCTGTTCTACATCGGGATTGGACTGCTCTCGGGCCTCGGTTTGGAACACGGCCTCTATCAATATGGATCCGATTCCGGCATCAGCTACTCGGACATGAACGGCTGGGGTCCGTACGTCGCACCGTTCATCTGGTGGAAGTTGTATTGGGGTTCGGTCGCCGTCCTTCTCCTCATCGCCGCTGACCTGCTATGGGTGCGTGGCGAGGAGACGTCGCTGCCCGTGCGGCTCGAATTGGCGCGGCAGAGATTCGTTGGTCCGATCCGATACTCGACCGCCGGGGTCGGCGCCGCCGCTGTCGGTCTCGGTGCCTTCGTGTTCTACAATACGACGGTGCTGAACACGTATCGCTCGAGCAAAGGCGAACGCCACCTCCGTGTCGAACGAGAGAGACTGTACAAGAAGTTCGAACGCTCTCCGCAGCCACGAATCACCGCGATCACGGTCCAGGTCGACTTCTTTCCATCGAAAGGGGACGCCGTCATCACGGGCCAGTACGTCCTGCGAAATAAGACGAGCACGCCGATCGACTCGATCCATATCGCGATGGACGAAGACCTGGAGATCCGGCGTCTCGACTACGACCGTCCATCGAAGCGGGTGCTCGTCGACCGGCCTCGCGACTACATCATCGATCGACTCGACAGCCCGCTCGCGCCCGGCGACTCGATGGTAATGCGTTTCGCGCTGGGACGCATCAAGCACGGATTTCCCAACGCGATTCAGGAAGTCGCCGTCGCCGGGAACGGGACGTTTCTCGAGAACATCAGCTTCATGCCCGAGATCGGCTACGATTCTCGCGCCGAGTTGTCGGACGAGGAGACGCGAAAGAAACAACACCTACCGCCGCGAGAGCGCATGCGGCCGCCGAGGGATACCTCGACCTGGTCGAGAAACTACATTAGCCGCGACGCCGACTGGATTGCGTACGACGCGACGGTCAGCACGGATCCGGACCAACTGGCGATCACCTCGGGTTACTTGCAGAAGGAGTGGACCGCCAACGGTCGCCGGTATTTCCACTACAAGATGGACGCTCCGATCCTCAATCTCTGGGCGTTCCAGTCGGCTCGGTACGCCGTGCGACGTGATAAATGGCACGATGTCGACATCGAGATCGACTACCATCCGGCGCACGCCTACAACGTCGAGCGGATGATCGACGCGGTGAAGAAATCGCTCGACTACTATTCGGCGAACTTCGGCCCATACCAATATCATCAACTTCGGATCGTCGAGTTCCCGCGCTACGCGGCATTCGCGCAGTCGCTGCCCAATACGATCCCGTTCTCGGAAGCGATCGGCTTCATTGCCCGCGTCGAAGGCCCCGACGACGTCGATTATCCCTTCTACGTCACGGCACACGAAGTGGCGCATCAATGGTGGGCGCACCAGCTCATCGGCGCCGACGCCGAAGGATCGACGATGCTCTCCGAGACGCTCGCTCAATACTCGGCGCTCATGGTCATGGAGAAAGAATTCGGGCCAGCGAACATGCGGAAGTTTCTCGAGTATGAATTGAACAGCTATCTCACGGGGAGGGGCGCCGAACGTCGCAAGGAAGTGCCGCTCGAGCTCGTCGAAAACCAGCCGTACATTCATTACAACAAGGGATCGCTCGTGTCGTATGCGATGCGCGATTACATCGGTGAGGACCGGATGAATCGCGCGATTCGCGGCGTCCTCGACGCGACCAAGTTCCGCGGACCACCGTATCCGACGTCGCTCCAACTCGTGGACTCGTTGCGTGCCGCAACGCCGGATTCGCTCAAGTATCTCATCACCGACCTATTCGAGAACATCACGCTCTATGAGCTCAAGACGGACTCCGTCGTCGCCAATCCTGCGCCCGGCGGGCGTTATGCGGTCGACCTCTACGTCACCGCGAAGAAGCTGCGCGCCGACAGCCTCGGCAAAGAGACCGAACAGCGCATGGCTGATTGGATCGACATCGGCGTGTTCGCCAAGGCGCCGGCGAAGCGCGACCCAAAGATCGACGACAAGGTCGGCGTGCCGCTCCACCTTGAAAAGCATAAGATCACATCGGGTGCGCAGACCATTCGCGTCGTCGTCGACCAGAAGCCCTATCGGGCGGGAATCGATCCGTTGCACAAGCTCATCGATCGGATCACCACCGACAACACGGTCGGCGTGCGCGATCGAACCAACATCACGCCGGCGACCCCGGCGAAGAAAAGGCTCCAGCCGAATACCCAATGATGCGTAAACTCTCATCAATTGCCTTTCTGGCATGCGTCGCGTCGAGCGCCGCCGCGCAGCGACAGATCCCGAGTGCGGTGCAGCACTACTTCAGCCTCGTGCGGCCAATCTTCTCCGGGCAGAACGCGTACGACCAGACGGCATTCATGGATCAGTACTTCCGGTGGCCGGGCAACACGGGTTTCAATGCCAGCATCCGCCGTGTTGAGGAAACTCTGAAAGCCGCCGGCTACGTCGAGCAGTCCGTTGCCAAACCCGGTGACGTGCTGACCTATCGAATCGAGCATCGACCGATGCGCACGCCGGCGTGGGAGCCCATCAACGCGACCGTCACGATTGACGGCGAGCACCAGCCTCTCTTGAGCTTTGCCACGAACCGGAACCTGCTGGCAATCAATTCGTTCTCGACGCCCGACTCGGGCGTCCTCGCGCAGGTCATTGACGTGGGCAAGGGAAGCGCCGCTGAGTACGATCGTACGTCTGTTGTGGGAAAGATCGTGCTGGCCGATGGGAACGTCGGTCGCGTGTTCGATGAGGCGGTGCAGAAGCGGGGCGCGATCGGCGTGCTTGCCTACAACATGCCGGCATATACGCAACCCACCGTGCACACGCACTCGATTCAGTTCGGCTCGATCGCCTACGACAGCAGCAAGCGAAGTTGGGGCATGCCGATCTCGCGCGATGGATTGGACCGTCTCCGCGCCGCCTTGGCGAAGGGTGCGACGATGGTCCGCGTTCACACAACGTCGAAGATGTATCCCTCGGACGAGCTCACCCTTGTCGCCGAGGTGCACGGAAGCACCACGCCGGCCGAGCGCTTCGTGTTGAGCGCGCACGTCCAGGAGCCGGGTGCGAACGACAACGCGTCGGGCGTGGGCGACTTGAGCGAGATGGCGCGCGTGCTCGGAACACTCGTTCGCAACGGCTCGATTCGCCCCAAGCGAACGATCACGATGCTCTTCGGTCTCGAGATCACGCAGACGCGCAACTTTCTGGCCGACGACTCGGCGCGAACGCGCGGCGTGCGGTGGGGACTCAGCCTCGACATGACAGGAGAGGATACGAGGAAGACTGGTGGAACCTTTCTGATCGAGAAGATGCCCGACCCGTCGGCGATCTGGACGCGCGGCGACGATCACCACAGCGAATGGGGCGGCAGTCCGGTGACGAAAGATCAGCTCGTGCCGCACTACTACAACGACTATCTGCTCGCGCGCTGCCTCGATCAAGCTGCCACAACGGGGTGGGTCGTACGCACGAACCCCTTCGAGGGAGGCAGCGACCACACGCCATTTCTACAATTCAAGAAACCTGGCGCGCTGTTCTGGCACTTCACCGACGTCTACTACCACACCGACGGCGATCGAATCGACAAAGTATCGGTGTCAGAGCTGACCAACGTCGGAGAGGCCGCGCTCGCTGCCGTACTCACGCTCACTTCGGCCGACGGAGCGACGGCGCGCGAGCTCGTGGCCGAGATCGAGCGCGCAGCCGTCTCACGACTCGACACCGAGATCGCGCTGAGCCGTGCCGCGCTCGCTGCGGGCGGTGATCGCGCGAAGGAGACAGACATTCTCCGTACCTGGACGGATTACTACGTCGGCGCGCTGCACACCATGACGGACATCGAAGTCGGCGGATCGTCGCCGCAGACAACGGCCGCCATCGACGCGGCGGCTGCACGCGTGAAGCAGGCGGGCGAACAGCGGCTCGCATCCCTCGCGCGCTGACGTGACAGCGCTCTGCGCGTGGCTCACGGCACACGGGTCGAGTTGCCTCGAGCTCGTCGCGGTGGTGTTCGGTATCGTCAGCGTCTTTCTCAGCGTACGAGAGAAGATCCTCAGTTGGCCGACGGCGCTCGTCAACGTGGCGCTGTACTTCGTTTTGTTCTACCGAACCGGTCTCTATTCCGATATGGGCCTGCAGGCTGTGTACTTCGCCCTCTCGTTGTATGGGTGGTATGAGTGGCTGTACGGCGGCGCGGGTCACACAGTTCTCAAGGTATCGCGGACCCCCCTGCGGCTCTGGGGGATTCTCATCGCGATCGGTGTCGCCTTCTGGGCTGTGCTTGGGAGGCTCACGTCCGGACTGCCAGGCGTCGCGCTTCCATACGTCGACGCCGCGACCGCGACGACGAGTCTCGTCGCGCAGTACATGATGACCCGAAAGCTCCTTGAGAACTGGACGCTTTGGATCCTGGTCGATGTGGTCTACATCGGCATGTTCATCTTCAAGGGTCTATATCTCACGGCAGGAAATTATGCCGTGTATCTCCTGCTCGCGGTTCTTGGCCACATCGCGTGGAAGCGTTCGTTGATGGCTGCGGCAACGTGACACGCGTCGTCCTCACCGGCTCGGAGTCGACCGGCAAGACGACGCTCGCCGAGCAACTCGCGCGACACTATAACGCCGAGCTGGTTCCGGAATTCGTGCGCGCCTACGCGGAACAGCATGGCGGTGTCATCGAGTTCAGCGATCACGGTCCGATCGCGCGTGGACAAATGGCTCTCGAGGACGAGCACATCGCGCGCGACGCGCACCTGGTCGTGCAGGACACCGACCTGTTGAGCACCGTCGTCTACTGCAAACACTACTTCGGTAGCTGTCCGGCCTGGATCGAAGAAGCCGCGGTTGCGCGCCGTCCAGATCTTTACCTTTTGTGCGAGATCGATCTCGATTGGGTCGCCGACGGGGTCCGCGACCGCGGCCACATGCGCGATGAGATGCAGCAGCTCTTTCGCGATGCTGTCTTCGCGTCGGGTGCGGCGACGGCGACGATCACCGGTCTCGGCCCCGAGCGTCTCGAGCGCGCAATCGACGCGATTGATGCAATGCTGCTCCTCGGCACCGAGTGACGGTGGAACGGTGGAACGGTGGAACGGTGGAACGGTGGAACGGTGGAACGGTGGAACGGTGGAACGGTGGAACGGTGGTACGGTGGAACGGTCATCGACGGACGATCAGAGTCAAGTCATTCCGATGATTAATTCGCGAACATTCGCGGAGATTCGCTTCATTCGCGTTCCAGCAATTGCGAACCAGATTCAGCGGGGACAAATGGAACAATTTGAAACGCGAATTGCCGCGAATTCACGCGAATGAACAAACGCAAGTGGGAGGGTTTGATTCCGGGAGTTTTCGCGTGTTCTCGCGCGTTTTGACATTCAAAATGGTTCTACTTGTCCTAGGCTGTTGGAGCCGTTAGCGCGACATCATGCGAAAGTGCAAGAACCGGCCAATGACCGGAACAAAGGCGCAATGTCAGCGGCAGTCGGGACTGCGTTCCGCCGTTCTGCCGTTCCGCCGTTGCTCCGTCACACGGCAACTCTTCTCACTTCGCGGCCGAAAACCACGCGAATTCGCAAAAACAAAAAGACCGCTACCGCCGCCAGCGAGACGACGAACCCCCACCACAGGCCCGCTGCTCGCAAGTCGGTGCGAAAGCCGAGATACGCGCTCACCGGCACCCCAACGAGCCAGTAGGCGGCGAGCATCGTGATGAGCGGAGCCGTCGTGTCGCCCGCACCACGCAGCACGCCCGCGCCGACGGCTTGGCCGCCGTCGAACACCTGAAAGACCCCGGCGATCGGAATCAGCACCGAGGCGAGCGCGATGACGCGCGCGTCGCTCGTGAATGCGTGCGCCAAGACTCGCGGCAATGTGAGGAAGGTGAGACCGGTCAGTGTCATGAACCCGACGCCGCAGATGTAACCGGCCCGGATCGCCGCCTTTGCCCGCGCATCGTCGCGCGCGCCGATTGCGTGCCCCACGCGCACCGCGACCGCCGAGCCGACGCCGAGCGGCACCATGAACGTGAGTGCCGCGAGGGTGATCGCGATTTGATGCGCGGCCATCTCGAGCGTCCCGAGCACGCCCATCAGCAATCCGATCGCCCCGAAGGCACCCACTTCGAGCGCCTGTTGTCCGCCGATCGCGGCGCCGATGCGAAGCATTCGACGCAGCGGAGCCCACTGGGTGATCCCGGCGCGCATCGGGATGAGATTGGGCCTGAGGTCCGGCCACGCGACCACGAGTAAGAGAATCGTCATCACCCAGCGACTGATCGCTGTCGCGATCGAGCTGCCGGCCACACCGAGCGTCGGACTTCCTAAGTGTCCGTAGACGAACACCCAGTTGAACCCCGCGTTGGTGAGATTCGCCGCGATCATCGTCCACACGACCGGCGCAACGCGATGCATGGCCTGGAGACTTTGCCGCAGCACGACGAACGCGAGGTACGGGACGATGCCCGCAATCGAGATCTTCACGTACGCCGCGGCGTCGCCGATGATCTCCGGCGGCTGATGGAGCGCCCGAAGCAGCGACGCCGCGGGCGCGAGCAACGCCGCCGTGAGCACGCTCAGGCCGAACGACAGCAGCAACCCGCGTTGCATGGCACGCGACACCCCTTCGACGTCACCGGCGCCCACGGCTTGCGCAACGATCGGATCGAGCGCCATCAACGTCCCGACCGCGAAGATTGACACGTTGAAGAAATACAAATTTCCTAATGCGACCGCCGCCAACACGCGCGCCGACACGCGGCCAACCATGAGCGTGTCGACGACACCCATCGACATGAAGCCGAGTTGCACGAGCACGACGGGGACCGCGAGCGTAATCATTGCCCGCAGTTCTTTGTAATCGCGGCTACTTTTCGAAACCATGCGCATTTGTCTTCTCGTCACTGTAGCGACGCTGGTCGTCGCGCGCGACTCCACGTGCGCGCAAGACGTCTCCATCATGGCGCAGGCGATTCCGCTCGTGACGCGAGCCGATCCGACCGCCACGCGCGCGGCGCTCACCGAGGGATATCTCACGCAGCCCATCCTCATGACGCATGCGTCTTGGGCGTGGCTGCGTGTGGTCTCGACGCTCAACCTCGAGGGGCTCACGATCGATCGTGGCGAGTTGAGCACCGGTGGCTACGGCGAAGGCTACGTCGATCGCCGGCATCCGCACGCGTACGTTCACGAGCTCTTGGTTGGAGTCGAGGCGGGCGTCGGCGATCTGCACGCGTCGCTCTTCGCCGGCCGCGGCTTCGCGCCGTTCGGCAGCGACGACCCGATGGTGCGTCCGTTCGAGAAGTATCCGGTCAACCATCATCTCGCGCAGGTACTCGAGCGTGTCGTCGCTGTCGGCGCACTGCGTTACGGACCTGTAGTCGGCGAGCTCGCGACCTTCAACGGCGACGAACCGACTGGACCCGGCTCGTCGCCCGCGTTCGACCGGTTTGCCGATTCGTGGTCGTCGCGTCTGACGCTGCTTCCGCTGAGCGACGCAGAAGTGAGTGCGAGCTATGCCAGCGTCACCTCGCCAGAAGTACGCGTGGGTCACGGGCTGGATCAGCGAAAGGCGAGCATCGTCGCGCGGTTCAGTCGTGAGACGCCGACGACGTGGCGCTACGCGATGCTCGAGTGGGCGCGCACCGATGAACGTGACAACGGCGCTCTGACGACGAGACTCGCGAGCGTGCTCGGTGAAGGCGCCGGGTGTGCGCGCGGCATCGTCGTTGCCGGCCGCATCGAGCGCACCGATCGCCCCGAGGAGGAGCGGCTCCTCGATCCGTTTCGCACGCCGCGTCCGTCAACCGACCTTTCCAACCTGGGCGTATCGCGCTGGACGATCCTTACCGCGTCGATCTCAGCGCCGCGAGTGCAACGAGGAATTGTGTCGGGGCGTCCGTTCATCGAGGTGGCGCGCATCGGCGCCTCGCCGGGAACGCCGCCCGGACTGTTCGACGCCGGGCTCCGCTACGGCGCGAGTCGAATGTGGATGTACTCCGTTGGTGTTCGACTTCGCGCCGGCTCCATGCATGATCGAATGGGGCGCTACGGCGCCGCGCTGCCGTCAATGATGGGTGGGATGGGAACTCATTCGGCGAATCCGGAGTCTGACAAGATGCCGCCGATGGCGGACATGCCATCAACCCGCGAACCACAAATGGCTCACCACGCTTCTACCAGCCAATGCAGCTTGTAGCGACTCGCGGTCTGGCCGCCACAGCGCTTGCCGTCGCGTTTGGGTTGACCGCATGCGGGGGTGATTCCCCTTCCGGACCCGGGAAGACAGATACCACGGGATTGGCGCCTGCGAGCTGTCCCGGAATCAATCTCGGACCCAAGCCCGCGACCCTGTCGGTTGCGCAATCGAACCCGGCCGCGCTACAGGTCCTCGGCACCGGAGCGGAAACGGCGAGGTATACGGCCGAGATCGCGGTTCGTGGCCAAGTCGCCTACACCACGACGTGGGGCACACGCTCGGCAGTCGGGAACAAGGTCAACGTGTGGGACGTGAGCGGCAACACGCCGATCTTGATCGACTCGGTGATCGTGTCCGGCGCTTCGACGCTCGGCGATGTCGCTGTGAGCGACGACGGCAGCCTGCTCGTCGTGGCAACGGAATTCTCCGGCGGCTCGATCGTGATCTACGATCTCGCCGACCCCAAACATCCACGACTGCTGTCGCGCTTTACGAACTCCGATACCGATCCAGGTGTGCACACCGCCGAGATCGGGCGAGTGAACGGGAAGCTGTACGGCTTCTTGTCGATCGATCCGCTCGGCAACTTGAGCCATGCGCGCCTCGTCATCGTCGACCTGAGCACGCCGACGGCGCCGCGCGAAGTTTTTACGAAAGTCGCGGGCAACCCGTTCGTCCACGACACCTTCATCCGCGATGGCTTGCTCTTCGTCGCCCTATGGGATGACGGAATGGAGATCTGGGACGTCGGCGGCTGCGGTGGCGGCGCGTCCCCCGAAGCGCCACGCGTCCTCGGCGGCGTCAAAACGCTCAACGGACATGTACACAACATCTGGTGGTACCATGACCCGAATGGCTCCAAGCGCTTCGCGTTCGTTGGCGAGGAAGGGTCCGGGGCCATCGGCAGCACCTCACGTGGGGACATCCACGTGGTGGACATCAGCGACCCGACGGCGCCCAAAGAGGTCGCATTCTATCGCGTCACTGGTGCCGGAACGCACAACTTCTCGGTCGACGAAACGAACGGTGTCCTCTACGCCGCGTATTACAACGGCGGTGTGCGGGCAATCGATGTTCGTGGGGACTTGGGCACTTGTCCGGTCAACCAACAGATCGTCGACGGCTCGACGAACTTGGCGCGCTGTGATCTTCGACTCATGGGCCGCGAGCTGGGCATCGGGCTGATCGATCTGAATCGGGTGATTTACATCTGGGGCGTACAGTACCTGAACGGGAATGTTTTCGCTTCGGACATGGTTAATGGGATCTGGAAGCTGAGGGCAGCGAAATAGGTTGCTAGTTGCTGGTACTGGTTGCTGGTACTGGTTGCTGGTACTGGTTGCTGGTACTGGTTGCTGGTACTGGTTGCTGGTACTGGTTGCTGGCAACCGCGAACGGCGTATGAGCAACC
>DASYSU010000268.1:0-8428 GCA_036002925.1 Gemmatimonadaceae bacterium
AGTTCGCGAAGTACCCGGACGTGAGCGCCCAGCGAATTGATCCCCAGGTCAGGCCGCCCGTGACTCGCGGATTCTCGGTGACGTAGCCCGGGTCGTCGAATCCGATGAACGGGTAATTACGAACCGGCAGGTAGAGGATCACCGTGACCGCAACGAGCGATATCGCCAAGCCGACGATCAATGCGCGAGGCGGAATGCGAGGTTCCTCCTCGTGGTTCGCAACCGTGACCGCTGATCGCTTTCGGCGTGCCTCGACTCTGCGTGCGGCACCGCGCCCCTCGGGCGAGCCTCCCTTCTGACGTCGTTTACGCCCACCGGCCGAGTCGGTCACAGTCGGTCTTGGCAGCCGTGAGTGCTGGTTGACGTTGTGGTCTCGAGGTCGTGCAAGAGCATGCGCTGCTCACGGTCGTTGGGAAGCCGATAGACGTTTCGCGCCACTGCGACGACTGCCGCGGTTCTACTTCTGTAACTTCGGATGAGCCCTGGCGGGAGCGAGCGCGGCTTCCCAATGTACCGCTCGTGCCTCCCCAAACGCAGCCACACGCGGAACGCTCGCGATTGCTCCGGTGCCTCGCCGGATGAGCGCACGTGGAAAGTCGACGCGCCGCTCGCGTCCGAAGTCGGAGCCCGCCTCGGAGCGATCGCTCCGTTTCGGTCGCCGGGAATGGCTGGTGTGCGCGGGACTCGCCCTTGGTATCGCCGCCATTTATGCGCCCGTGGCGACGCATGGATTCGTCAATTGGGACGATCCGGAGTACGTGACGAACAATCCGATGGTTCGGCGTGGGATCACCCTGGTCGGGTTGTGGTGGGCGTCTACGACGACCCATGCCGCGAACTGGCACCCGGTGACTTGGCTGTCGCACATGGTTGACGTTCAGATCTTTGGCTTACAGGCCGGGTGGCACCACATCGTGAGCGTGCTCCTCCACATCACGAGCAGCGTGCTGCTCTTCGGCTGGCTCCGCCGAACGACGGGCGCGTTCGGTCGCAGCGCGGTAGTCGCCGCGTTGTTTGCCGTGCATCCAACCCATGTCGAATCGGTTGCCTGGGTCGCCGAGCGCAAAGACACCCTGAGCACCGTCTTCTTGATGGTTTCCCTATGGACGTACACAGAGTACGTTCGCCGTCCGTCGCGCTGGCGATATCTCGCGGTCTTCGTGAGCGTCGCTCTCGGATTGATGGCAAAGCCGATGCTCGTCACGCTGCCGTTCGTGCTCCTTCTGGTCGATGTTTGGCCGTTGCGGCGCTTCTCGTTTTCACAGCAAGAGGGCGGCAAATGGCTTCCGCCGTGGCGACTCGTGACGGAGAAGTTGCCACTGCTTGCTTTGTCTGTGGCGTCGGCAGTAGCAACGTTCGTTGCTCAGTCGCGCGGCGGAGCCGTCGCCCGATTGGACGCGTACCCGTTCGGGCTTCGGGCCGTGAACGCCCTCATCTCGTACGTCGCGTACATCGGCCAAGCCTTCTGGCCGGCGCGATTGGCCGTTGTGTATCCTCCGCGCGCAGTGCCGGCCGTCTGGACGGTGGCGGCGGCATTTGCGACTCTCGTCCTGATAACAGCGCTGGTGATTCGATCGGCGACCCGACGACCGTATGCGCTTGTCGGTTGGTTGTGGTATCTCGGGACTCTCGTGCCGGTCATCGGTTTGGTTCAAGTCGGAAGCCAACCGATGGCTGATCGTTACACGTACGTGCCGCTGATCGGCCTGTTCATCATTGTCGTATGGGGCGCGCACGATTTGTTCGCCGGTCGAGTAGCGTGGCGGAGCGTGCCGGCCGTCGGCGCAGCAATCGCAATCAGTGCCTGCGCGGTCTTAGCGCGCGCGCAAGTCGGCTATTGGCGTGACGACCTGACCCTTTGGACCCACGCGCTGGCAGTGACAGGCCCGAATTCTCGCGCGCACAACAATTTGGCAAACGCGCTCTCCGATCGCCATGACGTTGCGGATGCCATCGCCCACTACCGCGAGGCAGTCAAGATCAAACCGGACTTCGGTGAGGCGCACAGCAACTTGGCGAATTCTTTGGCAGGGCAGGGAATGGTGGACGAAGCAGAACGCGAATACGAGGCCGCGCTTCGCTATCGACCGACCGATCCGTTCGCCCACAACGGATTAGGCTCTCTGCTCGACGAGCAAGGCAAACTCGCCGAGGCGATCAGTCATTACGAGGCCGCGCTGCGCACCGCGCCGGACATGGCCGATGTGCACAACAATCTTGCCGTCGCACTGACGAAACAGGGTCGGCTTGATGACGCGATCAGTGAATTTCTCCAGGCAATCCGCGCGAATCCTAGCGGGGCGAGCTTCCACTACAACCTGGGCGTCACATTGATACAGCGCGGAGACTCGGCTCAGGCACGGAAACATCTCGAGGCCGCGCTCGAACTCAATCCGGGCTTCGATGCGGCGCGCCAAGCCCTGGGCGCCTTGGCTTCCAAGCGTTGATGCAGTCGTGACGGGAATTTACGGGCGGGGGGCCCTCTGAATTCCCACGAAGTCCGTGCCCTGATACCGGTATCCAACAAACTGGTGACCGCGCGTCTTGAGTGCGGCTGCACGGTTGAGATCCCCGATCCACGGCGGCATGATCGGATCCAAGGCGATCGGCACCGCACCGTCGCCTAATTGATCGTCGAGCATGATTGCCGTCTGCTCGACGAAGACGTTTGCGTTGAACGGCGCGAAGGACCCGCGCTGCGGCAGATTCAGACGATAGTTGTAGTACGCGTCTGCTAGATCGAGCAGCATTGTCTTGGGTGACGCTACCGACCGATACATCTCGACCTGTCGCTCGACTGGATGCGTCTCGATCCATACGCCGCGTCGGAGCCGATCGGCGATCCGAACAAACTTCGGCGCAGATTGCTGCGCGCCCATCAACGCGGCGAGCACCACCAGCGCGGCACCGATCGGCAGCGCGAATGCACCGAGCTCCGTTGCCTGGTCGATCGCCAGAAAGATGGCGAACAGCCACACGCTGGAGATGTTGAGCAAGTTGTGATCGTGTGACCGGCCAAAGAAATACGTCAACTGCATTACCGCGAACAGGCAGATCATCAGTCCCCAGCGACTCGACGACTCCTGCCGGTGTACCACGAATGTCGCGGTGGCCCAGCCGAGTAGCAGTGCAATAGGCCAGAACAGCGACGTCGCGGCAATCGGCATGAAGCCCAGTTTCACGTCGAGGTAATACGCTGCCGCGGGCGACACGATCGAACCGAACACCACCTTTTGTGCGGCCGCGACAACGGCAATCGGTGCTAGCCGCGCTCCGACACTCTGTACCGTCGCTCGCGTTCCAGTCGTCGCGCGTTGACTGAATGCTTGTAGGAGGAGCGCGAGGACGTACGCGCCGGCAGCGAGGAATCCGAATGTCGAGTCCAGGGCGTACGACGCGGCAAACACGACGCTGGTCTTGAGTGAATTCAGCCCCCAGCGGGACGCCAGCAAGACCAACAGCACCCACATGTCCAACCGATGTGGCCCCACCTGCGGCACGAACGCCGGATGATCGCGGATGTTCAGAAAGCGGACAATGACCAGCGCCAGGAACAGCATCAGCCCGATCGATCGATTTCGGAACAAACGCCGGATGAGCAGCCAGTACAATCCGTACCACGCGGCGAGCAACACAGCCATGACGAGTTGCATTTGGTGCAACTGGAGTCGGAGCCGCATGAGTCCTTCGAAGAGCATGGTACCGAGCAAGTCGTACTGCATGTAGAACGAACCGATACGCTCGCCCTGCATGTGCTTCAACGCCGGCCCGATGTAGTAGGAGTAGTCGACCACGGCGGCGGCAGGCAGCGATAAGACAATTGCCGCCATGAGAGCGATCGCGCTGCTCGCGCCGGCGATGACGCGCCAGACGGTCGTCGCGCGACTTGCTACGAGGTGAGCCAGCCACAGTAACGCCGCCCCCGCCGCGATCAGGAAACTGACTGTCGATGGCTCGACGGGGGGCAAGAATTCCGATGAACGCGTGCCCGAAACGATGACGAGGGCCAGCAAGAAGCCCAACGCGCAGGCTGATATCGAGACCGCCCGTTGGCGAGTCTGGGCGCCGAACCACGCCAGGCCTGCCGTCCCGGCCAGAAAGGCCAGCATGCCCGCGGAAGCAACCGGCAGTTCGACACCATCGGGGGTGGCAACCGCCCATCTCGCCCACGGAGTTATGAGCGCCGGATCTATCGCCGGTTTCGCCGCAATGATGCGCTGATGGAGCGCCACGAAGATCGATTGCAGGGCGAACAACAATACGCTCGACATCCCCAAGGCCCCGGCCCAGCGCAATCGCGCGTCAACGGCCGCCGCCGGATTCTGCCCTCGTGATGCGCGCGCCCGCGCGCGGTTTTCGCCGCGAGCCCGCTTCTTTTTCATCACTCATTGGGGAATAGGCGAATCCACGGACTTCCGGTCGAACGCAGAGCGGAGGCGAATATGTCGACTGACGGCGTTCCGATCCAGCCGCCTCTCCGAGCTCACCCGATCTGCGCCTCGATGTTTGCTCATGGGCACAGGTTTCCTATTGCGTATGTCGGGGACAAATGCTCGATTTGTCGACGATCGATTCCGGTGTTCGGCTGGTACCTACCCTGATCGTCCTTGGGCGCCCACTCTACCTACCCCGCCCATTCGGACTCTCGCAACGCGATCGCGAGGTTATGACGTGTCGGTCGATAACGTTCGACGAATAATCCTCGAGCAGTCGAAGCGCGCGAACGTTGGGCACATCGGCTGTGCCCTTTCGGTCGCGGACATCGTGACGTCCGTGTACGACTTCGGACTTCGAGAACGAACCGGCGACGCAAACGATCGCGATCGGTTCGTTCTGTCGAAGGGCCACGCCGCGCTGGCGCTGTATGCTTGCCTTCACGCCAAGGGCCGCCTGTCGCGCGAGCAAATCGACACCTACTGCGCCGACAACACGCTGCTCGGAGTGCACCCGGAGCACGCGCTCGAAGGCGTTGATTTCTGCACTGGATCGTTGGGCCAAGGTCTCTCGATGGCGGCGGGAGCGGCACTCGCCGCGCGACTCCAACACTCGACTCGTCGGGTCTATGCGCTGCTCAGCGATGCCGAGTGCAATGAAGGTTCCGTCTGGGAAGCAGCAATGTTCGCCGCGCAACACAAGTTGTCGAACCTGACGGCGATGATCGATTTGAATGGCCAGCAGGCGTTCGGCTACACTCGCAACGTCCTGGATCTCGCCAACATGGCCGACCGCTGGCGTGCATTCCACTGGGACGTCCACGAAGTCGACGGGCATGACCGAACCCAAATGCGCGACGTGTTCGCCAATTTGGATTATGCGTCCGGTCGACCGCATCTTCTCGTCGCGCGCACGACATTCGGCAAGGGCGTCTCGTTCATGGAAGGCACGATCAAATGGCACTACTGGCCGTTGTCGGATAACGAATATCGGGACGCCCTTCACGAGGTCGGAGCTCAAACGTGAGAGGGGCTTTCGTAAAGACGGTGACGGAGCTCGCTGGGCAAGACCCGCGGATCGTTCTCCTCACGGCGGACTTGGGCTATACGGCGCTCGAGCCGTTTGCTGAGGCGTTTCCGGATCGGTTCTTCAACGTCGGAGTCGCCGAGCAAAACATGATCGGCGTCGCCACGGGCCTGGCCGAGGCGGGCTTCGTTCCCTTCGCGTATTCGATTGCCAACTTCGCCGCGCTGCGTCCGTACGAGTTCATTCGGAATGGTCCGATCCTTCATCGGCTACCGGTGCGCATCGTCGGTGTTGGCGGCGGGTTCGAGTATGGACACGCCGGGCCGACGCATTTTGGTCTCGAGGACGCCGGCATCATGCGAGTGCAGAACGGCATCACCGTCATCTCGCCGGCGGACCATCAGCAGACGCGAACAGCATTACAGCGCACCACGAATGTGCGTGGACCAATCTATTTCCGACTTGGCAAAGACGATCGAACCGTCATCCCCGGACTCGATGGTCGGTTTGAGCTTGGCCGTGTGCAGGTCGTGCGCGACGGTGGCGACATCACATTCGTCTGCATGGGCAGCGTGACGAGCGAGGCCGTTGTCGCCGCCGACCGTTTGCGCGCCGATGGAATCGAGGTCGGGTTGGTCGTCGTCGCGAGTCTACATCCCGCACCCGCCGACGATCTCGCCGAGGTGTTGTCGCGGTTCGCCGCGGCGATTTCGGTCGAGGCGCACTCGGTCGTCGGCGGCGTTGGATCACTCGTCGCCGAAGTCATCGCCGAGCGCGGCCTCGACTGTCGCTTGATTCGTTGCGGGGTGCGATCGCTGCCCGAGGGGATTTCGGGAAGTCAAGGGTTCATGCATAAAGTGCATTCATTGTCTCCGGACGCGCTGTGCGCGACCGCGACGTCGGCTCTGGAGGGACTCGGACGTGGCGCACGAACCCAAGCGAATTAGCGCCATCATCGCGTGTTATCGCGACGAGCCGGCAGTCCCAATCATGCACGAACGGCTCACGGCCGTGTTTCAGCGGCTCGGCGTTGATTACGAGATCATTTTCGTCAATGACTGTAGCCCGGACAACGCCGCCGCGGTATTGCGCGATCTGGCCGAACGCGACAAGAAAGTTGTCGTCATCAACCACACGCGGAACTTCGGCTCGCAAAGCGCATTCACGAGCGGCATGGCGATCGCTTCCGGTGACGCGGCCGTTTTGCTCGACGGCGACTTGCAGGACCCGCCGGAATTGATCGAGTCGTTTTACGAGAAGTGGCAAGAAGGCTACGACGTCGTCTATGGCATCCGCGTCAAGCGGGACGCGACGCTCTTTTTGAAAGTTGCCTACAAAGCGTTCTATCGTGTGTTCCGCGCAACGTCGTACGTGCCGATGCCGTTGGACGCCGGGGACTTCTCCCTTCTCGATCGCAAGGTGATCGATGCGCTCGCCGCCATGCCCGAGAACAACCGGTTCATCCGCGGACTGCGCACGTGGGTCGGGTTCAAGCAGACCGGCGTCCCGTACGTGCGCCCGGAGCGCATGTTCGGCAGAACCACGAATTCGCTGCTGCGAAATCTCGGCTGGGCGCGCAAAGCGGTCTTTTCGTTCTCCTACATGCCGCTGGACATCATCACGGGGCTCGCGTTGGTGACCGTCGCATTATCGATCCTCGGTATCATCTTCCAAGTGGCCGCGCGCTTGGTCGCCCCGCAGAGCGTGCCGTCGGGATTCACGACGTTGATCGTTCTGATCCTGTTCGTCGGCGGCATCCAGCTCCTCTGTCTGAGCATCATCGGCTCGTACTTGGCGCACATCTACGATGAGGTCAAGCGGCGTCCGGCGTTCATCGTTCAGAGTATCCTCAACGATCCAAGGCATCGCGAGGACGTCGTCGCCGCGCCGCAGCGTGGTGACGTGACAGGCGGACCGGTCGATCGCACCCGGACTCCCACGTTGCGGGCATGAAGCGCGTCGCCATCACCGGCGCGGCCGGTTTTGTCGGCGCGAATTTGACTCGGCGATTGCTGCAGGATGGACATGAGGTCCATCTGCTCATTCGGCCGGACCACGCGATGTGGCGGATCGACGACATCCGCGGCGATGTGCGAATGCACACAGCCGATCTTGGCGATCGCGAGCGCGTTGAAAATGCGATTCGGGAGATCAAACCGGATTGGGTGTTTCATCTCGCGGCACATGGCGCGTACTCGTGGCAGACCGACCTGTCGGAGATCGTGCGGACGAATATTCTCGGCACGGTGAACGTGGCGGAAGCCGCGGCGAAGGCCGGCGTCGAAACATTGGTGAACACGGGCTCATCCTCCG
Source organism: Gemmatimonadaceae bacterium (assembly GCA_036002925.1). Lineage (GTDB taxonomy): Bacteria > Gemmatimonadota > Gemmatimonadetes > Gemmatimonadales > Gemmatimonadaceae > JAQBQB01. The sequence goes on from DASYSU010000268.1 coordinate 7,774, forward strand.
AGTACGGATACAAGGATCACGCTCCGTCCGAGAACGAAGTCGTCGAGCCGAACAGTCACTATGCCGTCAGCAAAGCCACGGCGACGATGTTCTGTCGATTCACGGCGCAGAAGTTCGGCATCCGCATGCCGACGTTACGATTGTACTCGGTCTACGGCCCGTACGAGGAGCCTCGACGGCTCGTCCCTTCGTTGGTCGTGAAGGCGCTTCAATCGCGTCTCCCACCATTAGCGAACCCTAATACGGCGCGCGATTACGTGTATGTCATTGATGTCGTCGAAGCATATCTCCGCGCCGCGACGACGGACATTTCCGACCCGGGTGCCGTGTTCAACGTCGGGACCGGAATCCAGACGACGCTTCACGACATTGTGGACGTGACTCGCCAGATGCTCGATGTGACCGAACCGCCCAGCTGGGGCTCGCTTCCGGACCGGACCTGGGACACGACGATCTGGCGCGCGGATCCGACGCGCATCCAACGGGAGCTCGGGTGGACCCCTCGTTACGACGTACGCAGCGGGCTCGCCGAGACGATCGGCTGGTTCCGAGCGAATTCCGCCCTTTGCGAGTTCTACGTGCGGCAGCTGAGCTGATCCACCCTCAACCCTGCTTTCTCGTTGCGGTGATGAAGATGGACTGACTCGTCATCCGC
>DASYSU010000269.1:0-2762 GCA_036002925.1 Gemmatimonadaceae bacterium
CGCCGGTGATGCGGTGGGCAGCGAGCAGCGCGACGAGATCGGGATGCTGCGGGGACACAGAGTACGCTCTTGCTGGGGAATTGCCAGCATCGCGCTGCGGTTCCAGGTTGTCAACCACGGATGCGGTCACCGCTTGGCAGATGCTCTTCGATTACGGTCAAGCGACTCGCGGCCAGACCGCACTCATTGTCGGGGCCGCAGGCAATGTTGGTGCTACGCACTCCAACTGGCCAGCCAAGCCGGCCTTCACGTCATCGCGGTCGTTGGCGCCGCGAATCGGCAGTACCTCACCATGCTGGGCGCGGAGCGCGTCGTGGACTATAAAACAGAGCGAGTCGAGGAGTCGTTGACTGGCGTAGATATCGTCCTCGATACCGTCGTGGGCGAGATGCTCGGCGGTGTGCCGCATCGGCATGGCAAGATTGTGCTGAGCATGGCGTGAGCTTCGAGCCTGGCCCCTGCCGGCATATCGTCTGACTCGAGCGCCACGGATGGTGACGACGTGGCAGCAATGGCCGAGGCGATCATTCGATAGCGGAGTCGCCGCGGGCGAAACAGAGCAGCGCAGGCGCCTGCGCTGATACATGGGCGCGTCCGACCACCGCGAAGATGCGCGCACCTGGCTGCCAGGCCGCGATGAGGAGTCGATACATGTAGGCGTCGCGAAAGGCCGAGCTCGCGCGATTGACGTCATTCATGAAGCGGCTTCCTGTCTGGGCGGACGTCCGCTCGGGATTGAACCAGCCACTCGGCGTGTTGAAGGGATCCAGGTCCGCAAACCATTTCCGAAACGCCGCACGATATTCGGCGGGATCGCGGACGGTGGTTCGGAGCCCGCTGACGGAATGCTGCTCCGCGAGAAGAACGCCGAGCACGGAGTCGAGGGACGCCGCATTGATTCGCTTGAGATCGCGGAGCTCTGTGACGGGCCGAGTGACGAAGAACAGCATCAACTGTTCGGCGGTGAAGGTCTTGAGCAACGCGTCGACCTCGTCGCTGCGAGTCGGCTCGAGCGACCGCGCTTCGACGCCATCCTGCCGCGCGAGAAATCGGACGAGGCCAGGTTCCATGGAACGCGCGTAGCTCATTCTCACGGTGGGACCGACAAGCGTCCCCGTCCCCTCGTAGAAGGCGATGGTCGGTCGAAGGTCACGCCACAGTGCCTCGAACTCGGCGACTTGCGTGTCGAGCGAATCTGTCGAATGGCGGGCGCCGACGTATCGCAGCTGCGTGCGCATGGTGTCAGCGAGATCGAAGGAGAAGAAACGGGCGGACTTCGCCGCGTCGAGCTGTGTCAGGAGTTGCTTCTCACATCGCGCCGCGCGGCCGCCCGCCTGCTGCGCCGCGGCGGAACTCGCAGTCGCGGCGAAAGAAAGCGTGAGGCTCATTGCCCGGTAATGGCGTCGCATCATGTCGCTGTTCCAAGTCTCTGGCGAATTCTCATGGTTCGACACGTCTGAGACTGAATTGGTTCGATCCGGAGTTCGACTTATTCCCTTGACATTCGAGGGAATGGCGCGCAGTATGTCCTAGACGTTCGAGGACATGATTATGCGCGCGCAAGCCATTGAGCTCCTGCAGGGCACGCTCGACATCCTCGTCCTGAAAGCCCTGTCGTGGGGACCGCGGCACGGACACGAGGTCGCCCGCGTGATTCGGCACTCCACCGGAGTGATCGAAGTGCTCGACGGTTCGCTGTACGCCGCGCTCCATCGGCTCGAGGAGCGACGCTTCGTCGAGGGAGACTGGGGCCTCTCGGACAAAGGGAAGCGCGCGAGATTTTACACACTCACCTCCGCCGGCCGACGACACCTTAGGCTGGAAACCGCGACCTGGGAACGGTATGTCGCCTCGGTGTCGCGGCTGCTCACGGCGACCGTCGAGCCGGCCTGACGGTGTTGACCTGTGTTTGAAATGCGCTGGCGGCGGTACCTCCGATTCTGGGGAACCGATCTCGATGCGGACGTCGAAGATGAATTCCGCTTCCACCTCGAAACGGAAGTCGAGGAGCTCATCGCGCGCGGCTACACGGCCGACGCCGCACGCGCGGAGGCGCAGCGGCGCTTCGGCAACGTTGACTTCTATCGGCGATACTGCCGTTCCGCGGACGCGCGCCGCCTGGGACGAGAGCGCCGGACGGAGAATCTGAACGTGCTGCTACAGGACCTGCGATACGTCGTGCGATCGCTTCGGCGACAGCCGGTGTTCACCGCGATCGCCGTCCTCACCATGGGGCTCGGCATCGGCGCGACGACGGCGATCTTCAGCGTCGTGAACGGCGTGCTCTTGAAGCCGCTCCCCTACCGGGAGCCCGACCGTCTCGTCGCGCTCTGGGAGACGCTGAAGGATGACCGCGTAGTGGTCTCATATCAGAACTATCTGGATTGGCGTCGACGTCAGCACGGCTTCGACGACATCGCCGTCTACAATCCGTTTCAAGCATTCAACATGACGGGACAGGGAAACGCCGAACGCGTCCGCGGCGCACTCGTTTCCGGAAACCTGTTCCAGCTCCTCGGCGCTCGGGCCGAGCTGGGCCGGCTCATCACCGCAGCGGATGACCGGCCCGAAGCAGATCGTGTGGCAGTCATCAGCGATGGATTCTTCCAGTCGCGATTCGGCGGCAATCGGTCGATGATTGGCAAGACACTGTCGCTCGACGGCGACGTCTACACGATCGTCGGCGTGCTTGCGCCGGAGGTGCGTATCCCCGACCGGGACGTCGTTCTCCCGATCGGACTCTTCTCGGCGACGCCGATGTA
>DASYSU010000270.1:0-6152 GCA_036002925.1 Gemmatimonadaceae bacterium
CGCTCTTCGATCTCATACCGAAGCACGCGATCCGCGAGCTCGACGCGGACGTCGCTTCTCGTCCGGACGATGCTCGGCCGACAGTCCCGAATCGGCGCCGGCAACGGCCGGTCATCGACCGGCATGATGCCGATTCCACAGGGCCGTGGGACTATCCAACCTTGGGCTTCGAGATGTGCAGCGCCGGCGAACGTGACGAGTGAGGCCAGCCAGGCGCGAATGAGCGGACGCATGAAACTCCCCGTTATGTGACAACAGGGAGACGCCAAACATCGGCAGCATTGCACACCACAGGGCGAATTTTCACCACAGAGGACACAGAGGACACAGAGAAACCGATTCCAAACCCAATTCCTCAAAGAACTTGGCCTTCGTCTTGTTGGTTTGTTTTCTCCGTGTCCTCTGTCCTCTGTGGTGATGCCCTCCGCGGTTCAGCGGTGCTGGAATTCCGGCGACCCAAGCGCCAACCCGAGGATACTCGGCAGGCCACTCAGTGCCGGCGTCGCCTTGTTCGCCGGTGGCCCGGCGAGCACCGGATTGTTTCCTTGCAACAGGATCTGTCGAGTCTCGGCGGATACGTCGCCACCAAACAACTGTTCGATGACGCCCTCCACTTGCGCGTCGAGCGGCTGCGTTCGAAGCGCCGCTGCGGTGGGCCAATCCTGAACGCGCGCGCCGGGCATTTGGCCGGCCGCGACACGCAGCCCGAAGTTCACGCGGTTGAGAATTGCGCCCGAGTTCATCCATGCGTCTCCGCGATCGGGCCACCCGTCGGGAGTTTGTCGCCCGAAGATCGGCTGGCCGAGTTGCGCCACGGTTTGCGCAGTTCGGGGCGTCGTGTCCGGGCGCGCGTTCATCGCGCGCATTGCGCTCGTCACAAGCTCGAACGGCGTTTTCACTTTGCTGCGATACGCCGCGCGACTGAAGAACTCGGGCGACGTGACGATGCAGCGCACCGTTTCGCGAATGTCTCCATCGCTTCGAGAGAACACACTCGCGCATCGGTCGACGAGGGCGGGCGGCGGATCGTCGCTCACGAAATGCCGCGCGAGCTTCGCGGTGATGAATCGGGCCGTGGCGGGCGCGCGCGCGACGATGTCGAGAACGTCCTCGCCATCCTCGATGCCCCGACCCGCGGGTAAGGCGTGGCCAAGAACAATTTTCTCCGCGGCGTCGTGCAGTTCGGGGCGAAAGACGAACCCTCCGCCGAGTTGCGGTGCCTCGATCGTCCAGCCGCTGAGCGCACGCGCGACTTCCTGCACGTCTTTCTGCGTGTAGCCGCCGTCGACGCCAAGCGTGTGGAGCTCCATCAGCTCGCGTGCGTAGTTCTCGTTGAGTCCGCGCGGTCGGCGGCGCGGAAGCGTGGCGAGCGCGCGCGTCGTCGAATCGTACGCCGATGCTCGGCGCCGCGCCTCGATGCGCTGTTCGACGATATTCGGATGCGCGCTGTCGACGCCGCTCTGCCAGTTGTCCAGGTAGTAGAGCATCTGCGGACTCTTGGCGACCGCGCCGAGCAGGTCTCGGAATTTTCCGAGCGCGCGCGGACGAATGACGTCGCGATCGTACTCGGCGATCGAGTACCGGTTCGGGCTCTTGCCGATGAAGACGCTGAAGTGGTTCTCCCAGAAGTCGGTCATCACCTCCTGGAGTTGGCGTTCGCTGGCCACGGCGCGGATGACGCGCGCCGCGAGAATCTGACCGGTGAGTTGTTGCGCGGCTTGTTGGGCCCGGCGCAGCAGCAAACTGTCGTCACTCGTGTTCGAGACCGTGATGATGCCTGTGGCCGCCCGTCGCTGATTGATGCGTTGCTGAATTTCTTGCGGGTCCGGGTGGTCGGCCAAGAGCTCGTAGGTCTGCTCGCGCTGCGTCTCCATCGTGCCCAGAACGCGGTCGGCAAGCGTGTCCGCGATGTTGCGTGGATCGAGCTGCAGCTCGATCCAGTGGTCGACGCCGAGTGATGTGACGCGCTCGATATCACCGGGACGCGCACCGAATGTCAGGCGAGCGACCGCTTGTCTCGCCTGTTCGTTCGGCGTCAGCTCTCGCAACGCGCGCGACGCGGGCGTCGCACGAGACGACATGTGTGACGTCTGCGGCGCGCAGGATGCGAGCGTCGTCACACTCGCAACGACGAACCAGATCCGCGCGCGCGATTGGAATTGTGACATTCGTCCGTCCTCACTCTCGTTTCGCTGCCATGGGCGCGGTCGCGTTCGCTGCAACATCGGTTGGCTTCGAAATCTTTGCCGATGCGGTTCGCGTGGCACGCCAATTTCCTTAGCAATGGATACGAAAGATGTACGGGAATACAAGGACGACTCTCAATCGCCTGTACCATGCGTTCTCGCATTTCGATCCATATCGGCGTCAGCCTCGCATTGGCCGCTGCTATTGTCGCGGGCGTGCTCGGTGGTTGCGCACAGATTTCACGGCCGCGCCTGGTCGACGCCAAACCGCCGCAGGCCGAATCGGGGAGCCTCTATCGTCTCGCGTCGAGTAGCGCGCGCTCGGTCACCGTGTACGAGGCGCGGACAGTATCGTTCGCGCTGGACCGAATGGACCAGCGCGAACTGCCGCTCGACCACACCTATCGGCATGCCGCGACGGGCAGCGGAGTCACGGTGTACGTTTTCGACGGGGGCGTGTCACCCACACATCCCGAGCTCGCTGGACGTGTTCGCGCCGGCTTCAGCGGATTTCCCGACGATCCCAAGATCTGTAATCCGCACGGCACCGCGGTCGCCGGGGCGATCGCCGGCGCGACACTCGGCGTGGCTCCCGACGCGAACATCGTCGACGTGAAGATGGTGCAGTGCGACAAGCTGCGCGGCACGATCAAGGCGATCGTCGATGGCGCGCACTGGGTGCTCGAGGATCACAAGCTGCATCCGGGCCCCGCGATCGCGAACTGGTCGTTCATCGCCGATACGTCGGCGAACATTCCGAGTCTCGACAGCGCCGTGGCAGACCTTCGCGCCGCGGGGATCTCCGTCATCGTATCAGCCGGCAATCTCGAGATCGATGCGTGTCGTGTATCGCCGGCGAATTCGAAGGGCGCGCTCGTCGTCGGCGCGTCGTCGCTGGTGCGCGAACGCCTGCAAAATGGAACGACGCATCTCGTCGATCGACGCGCCGCGGGAACCGCGTACGGTCCTTGCATTGATCTCTACGCGCCGGGCGATTCGGTATTGCTGCCGAGTCTCGACCGGGACATGTCGCCCATCTCGCAGTTGTGGAACGGCACGTCGATGTCGGCGGGGTACGTGAGCGGCGCCGCGGCGTTGTTTCTCGAGACGCACCCGAACGCGACGCCGGACGAAGTCTCGGACGAGCTCAAGAGCACGGCCACGATCAATGTCCTGCACGACACGCGAACGACGTTTTCAAGAATGCTCTATGTAGGGACGCGCGACACGCGGTTGCTCCTTCGGACTGCGTCGCGGCGGTGAACGTATAGATGCGAGGAGAGCGTACGGCCGTCAGATCACGCGGCCGTACGCTTCTTTCGTATGTCGCACTGCCCCCTCGACCGCTGCGAGCGTCTCGTCGGCGCTCGCGCCCTCCACCAAGCGCATCTCGATCGACACCCAGCCCTTGTAGTAGATCGCGTCGAGCGCCGCCGCGGCCGCGCGATGGTCCGCGCTGGTCCCGATTCGCTCGAGATTCGGTTCGCTCGCGTGAAAGTGGCCGATGAACGGCGCCGCATCGCGCAACGTTGCTGGCACTTCCTCATTCGACAGCGCCATCCCGCCCAAGTCGGCGTTCACGCGAATCGCCGGATGGCCAACCAGGAGGCACAGATCGACGGCTTCCGCTGTGGTGGTGATGAAGTCGCAGCCGTACGCGGGCGGATTCGCCTCAACGCAAAAGACCAAACCATGAACGTGAGCGTACTCGCCGACGGTGCGAAAGAAATCGCGCGCGATCGCGAAGGCTTCCTCCATTGAGAGCGAACCACGCCGCCGATTCTTCGGGGAGCCGAAGACGAGGGCCTGCGCGCCGAACTCACCGGCGAGCTCAATGATTCGGCGTAAATAGTCGAGCATGTCCGACCGCCGATCCTCGTCCGCGAATAACTGCAGGTCCGGGCGGCCGAACAGCAGCGATTGGATCGACACGATCGGCAGACCGCGGTCTTGCCACGCCCGCCGATACGCCGCGATCTCGGCGTGTGATGCCTCGAGCGGGTGCTCGCGCCACTTCGTCGGCGCGATTTCTACGCCGCCGACACCTTCGCGACGGAGCACGTCGGCGATCCTGTCATCGTCGCTCGCCTCCCAGGCGATGTTCGAGACGGCGAGCCTGCTCACCGTTTTCGCTCCGCCGACACGAACGCCGCGATGTGGGAAAGCGCGTCCGTCTTTCTCTCGACGTACGGATTCGAGCCGCCAAACACCGACGCGTATCGCGTATGGACGTCGTACCGCGGCGGCGACGGGCTCACCTCGTTCGTGAACTCGATTCCGAATGCCGCGCGCGCGACGTCCGATACGCTGACCGGCTCGGTCGGCAGATGGGCCAGCGTCAGCTCGTTGTCGAGAGCCAGCTCGACGTCACGCCACAACCGCCGGATGTCGTAAAACTGGAAGACGGCGCGTGAATCGATCGCGTGCACGTTGTTGTCGTGCATGAAATCGTAAATCACGTTCTTCTTGAGCCCTGGACCGTAGAGACCAACCAGTCGGACGATCAGCGCGTCGAACCGGCCGGCGACGATCTGCTCCAACCGGCGCCGATTGCGCCCGTACGTGTTCAGCCCTGCGGTCGGCGTGGGCGAGTCCTCGTCGACGTCGACCGGATTGATGAAGACATCGACCGTCGAGATGAGGACGACTTTGCGCGCGTTGACCTGCTCGAGCGCGCGCGTGAGTCGTTCGATGTTGTCGAGATCATTCTGCGGTTCGGCGTTTGCCTTCCACTTCTCGGCGCGCGCGCCGGCGCAGACGACGAGATCGAATCCTCGGCCGGCGATCTGCTCGATGTTCGACGAGTTGAAGCGCGCGTCGAAGGAGTGCTGCCGAAGGAGATTGCTGCCGACGAATCCCGTGTAGCCGATGAGCGCCGAGCTGTCGTCGCTCGTCATTGGTCCGTCATGGGTTGTAGCGGCCCAACGCCGCCAGAACGAGCGTGCGCAAGATGAGAAGATTGCCTGTCACGGGGCTGATCTTAGTGGGCGTCTTTCCCGCGTCGGGATACCGGCGCGTCACCGGAGTCTCGATCACACGGCAGTGAAGCCGCGCCGCGCGAATCGCAAGATAGTAATGAAGCTCATAGCCGGAGAAGACGTCTCGCAACGGCTGTACGCGCGGATGAGTGAGCAACCGACGGCTATACGCGCGAAAGCCGTTCGTCGTGTCGGTGTAGTGTTCCCCCGCGGCGAGGCTGATCAACGGCGCATGGACGAATTGAACGGCGAGGCTCCGACTCAGCGGCGTGTTGATTCCTTCGCCGCCGGGAATGTATCGAGAGCCTTGAATGTGATCGTACCCGGCGTCGAGCAACGCGATGAACCGCGGGATGGCGCTCACATCGTCCTTACCGTTCCCGTCGATCACGACGAGTCCCTCGTAGTGTTCGGCGAGCGTGAAGGCGATCGCCATACGCATCTGTGCGCTCAATCGTCCCGCGTCGCGCTTGACGAGCAGCGCCCGCAAGCGGAAGTCGCCGAGCGTATCGGGCGCGAGCGATCCATCGGTGCTGCCGCCGTCGGCGACGACGATGTCAATCTGGTCGGCGAGCGGCGCCATCGCGGCGAGTTGCGAGCGAATCCGTTCACCCTCGTTGATCGCGAACACGGCGACGCAGTAACGAGTCTTCTTCGGACCGAACACGTGCCGTTCGTGCGCCGGCACGCCTGGCCGCGCCGCGATCGCTTGCATCATCCCGTGACGACGTTGCGTCGCTCTTCTCGCAGCAAGACGGAGCTCGTGTGCTCTTCGCGAACGTAGTAGGCCGGCCGATCGCGCATGCGACGCGATAAGCCACCGACATATTCGCCGACGAACGCGAGCATGATCGACAGCACGAGGAACGCCACTGCGTCGTGCATCTGGCCACTCTGCGCCGCAACGACGATCGTGTTGAAGATCGCGATCACGACGCCTATCCAGAGGACCGTGCGCAGCGGGTGCGTGGTGTGATCCATCACCAGC
>DASYSU010000271.1:0-40859 GCA_036002925.1 Gemmatimonadaceae bacterium
CGGAATTGAGGATCAGCTCGATCGAATCGATGAGCGTTCCGTCGAGGTCAAAGAGGATGGTGGGAAGCGGTTGCGACGCGCGATCCGTGGCGGTCATGGCCATCCACCAAGATAGCGGCTAGGATGTAGGCGATGACGAATCCGTTTCCCCCTGGCGCTCGCGGGCAACCTTCGCCCCTGAAGCGCGAGCTCAAAGCGTATCTCTTGAAGCTCGTCGTCGGTGTGGCGGTGCTCGATGCCGTAGCGATCGGATTGTATTACGCGCTCCACATCGCCGATCGGCCGGTGAACACGCAGGAAGTGTTCATCGCGGTATGGGTGGTGCTCACGCTCGTCATCGTGACGACGATGATGAAGCGAATTCGCCAGGCGCGTCGTCGGGGTTGAGGGGGGGAAGCAGATCCATCGCTGCGTCAGGATGACGGACGGACGTACCAGAATGACGACGCACGCAGGACGACAAAAAGCGAGGGTGCGCGTTAGCGCACCCTCGCTTTCAAACTGCCGGTCAAACAACGGGCGTGATTAGCGACCGAGCTTTACGACGTTCTCAGCGGCCGGACCCTTGGCGCCCTGAACGATGTCGAACTCGACGCGCTCGCCTTCGGCGAGGGTCTTGAAGCCGCTGCCCTGAATGGCCGAGTGGTGGACGAAGCAATCTTTCTGGCCGCCTTCGGGGGTGATGAAACCAGAGCCCTTGGCGTCGTTGAACCACTTCACAGTGCCGGTCGTACGCATTTCGATACTCCTAGAAAGTGTAATTGTGTCGTCGGAGTAGCGGAACGCGCCGTACAAACCGACCCACAGTTGCTCGTGATGACCCTCACGCCGGGTACGTTCTTGGCGACCATCGGCGGCCGCCAGCGACGCGATACAAAAAAGGAGCCCCGCGAATGCGAAGGCCCCTATTCAACATCGGAACGTTTTCGCGCAATCCTGCGTGTGTCGCTCAACCAAGCTAATGAGTGCCGTGCGAACGCGCAATACAAATCTGTGCCGGGCCACCACCTAGGCGGCGAGCGGGTCTGTTCCGGTCGATCGGCTCGCCGTAGTTTGGCCATCCCGTTTGGTCTCTGTCGGAGGTGGAATGCCGCCGCGCCCAGAGTTCGTCCCCGTGTTCAAGGGGCTGAGAGACATCCTCGCCGAGTACGCGCCGAAGCTCAAGGTCGTGCACGACCGGCCGGACAATTACTACCTGGATACCCACACCGTCGGCGCCAATAAGAAGCCGATTTTCTTCGCCGGCGTCAGGATGGGAAAGTCGTATGTGAGCTATTACCTGATGCCCATCTACGGGCCGCAACTCCGCGGCGGAATGTCGCCTGCATTGAAGAAACGAATGCAAGGCAAGGCCTGCTTCAACTTCACCGAGGTCGACGCTGTGCTGTTCAAGGAGCTGAAGGAGCTCACCAGCCGCAGCTATCAGTTTTGGCGTGAATTGGGCTGGGTAACCTGATCCAGCGAACGGGAGGGTTGGTATGTCACGGGCATTCGTCAACGAGGACGCTGGATCGGGAAGTCCGGTCAAGCGCTACATCTTACCGTCACGCGACGATCCGCAGTTCGACGCCGCGGCAGCGGACCTGTTGCTGGAAGCGGCTCGCGATGGTGATACGGCGAGTGCAGAGCAGGCGACGGGATACTACTGGGGTGAGCCGAAACTGCGGGATTTCGTGCGGCGTATTCTTGTTCGTGCCGAACAATCGGGCGACGATCGCCTCGAGCAGCTTGCGCGACGCTTTCTGCGCTAGTTGCGTGACCGGATAGCCAAGGTCCAATGAACCAGATCTTTCACATCGCGCCCGCGTCGGTTCGCCCGATCTGGTTTCTCCTGCCGATCGCGATTCTCGTGATCGTGGTCGGCTCAGCGGCTGTGATGATGGCCGCATCTGTCCGGGGCGCGCGCGCTTCGACGTTCGAGCTGTCGAACGAAGGCCTTCGACTTCACGGCGACATGTACGGGCGCCTCGTTCCGGCGAACGAGCTACGCGGGCTGGAGGCGTCGCGTGTCGACGTGTCGAATGGTCCGTTCCGTCCGAGCGTTCGCACGCTCGGCACGGCGGTGCCGGGCTACCGCGCGGGTTGGTTTCGGCTGGCGAACGGCGAGAAAGCATTGCTGTACGTCACGGACCCCGCGCGAGTCGTCCGGGTTCCGACAACCGCCGGCTACTCGCTGCTGTTGAGCGTCGCTGAGACCGACGAGTTCGTCGAACGGCTGCACTCGATGGGCGGTCGAGCAGCGGCGATGTCCGGCGGTTCGCCACGATGATCGCGACGATCGCGGTGATTGCGGAGCGCGCGGAAGTTCGATCGGATGGGAAGCTGGACGTCGTCGGCGTCTATAATTGCCGATTCACGCCCAATCTTCCGGCGAAGCTGGATGTGACGCTGGCGATTCGATTCGACATCGAGCCGCTCGACTATGGCGTGCATCAGAACATCTCGGTGCACATCATGGATGAGGATGGCAACGAGATGGTCAATCTGCGAGCCACTCCGGTGACGTTCGAGTCCCCGCGCCGGGCGGGGCTCCCGCTCGCGTATGATCTGATTCTTCCGCTCTCGGTCGGCTTCCCGAACGACGGGACGTGGACGTTCGACGTTCGCGTGAACGAGAAGGCCGTGGCTCGAGTGCCGTTGCGGGTCGAGCGCCGGTAGCGGACGACCGCCAGCTTCCGTCCATAGCCGCGATGAACCATCTTCTCCCTCAGGATGTCTAAGGGAGCATCATGGCACGTTCGTCGATCGATCGCGTCCCGGCTTGGCGACGATACCTCCGTTTCTGGCGTGCAAATCCCGGCGCCGACGTCGAGGATGAGCTTCGATTCCATCTCGAATCGATGGTCGACGAGTTGGTGGCTGCGGGCATGTCGCCGCGAGCGGCGCGCGAGATGGCGCGGAAAAAGTTCGGCGACATCGACGGAATCAGCAAAACGCTCTATTCCCTCAGCGAACAACGGGAGCGGCGAATGAATCGCGCAGACTGGTTCGATTCAATCCGGCAGGATCTCGTCTACGGCCTGCGACAACTTCGCAAGAGCCCAGCTTTCACCGCAGTCGCCATCATCACGCTGGCGCTTGGCATCGGCGCGAACAGCGCGATTTTCAGTGTCGTGTATAGCGTTCTTTTACGGCCGCTGCCGTACGCCAACGCAGATCGGGTTTTCACCTTCGCGCAGCAAAACGGCAGCGGCACCATGTGCTGTCTGCCGTATGGCAACTATTACGCGTGGCGGCGCGAGGCAACCGCCTTCGAGGCGCTCGGCGCGACCACGGGCTATCCGCCGATGACGCTGACCGGGCAAGGCGATCCGATTCCGGTTTCCACAGTCGTTGCGTCCGCCGACTATTGGAAGGCGATGTTCATTCCGCCCGCGCTGGGCCGGTATTACACCGACGTGGACGATCGCGAAGGAGCGTCGAAGGTCGTCGTGCTGTCCCACGCGATGTGGCAGAATCGATTTGGCGCCGATCGTGGAATCATCGGCCGAAGCATCATGCTGAGTGGGCGTCCCTTCACCGTGGTCGCGGTCGCGGCGCCGGAATACGTGCTGCTGCCACCGGCGGAGAAAATCTGGATACCGCTCGCGGCGCCCGCATGGCGCCTGACTGATTTCAAGGATCACGAGCTGCGCGTGTATGGTCTACTTCGGCCCGGGGTAACGATCGCCGCGGCGGTGCGACAACTCACGCAGATCGATACGCGTCTGGCGCGCGAGAATCCGCACTCCGGCTACGACGGCGGCGTCGCGCCAATGTCGGTGATCGATTTTATGGTTGGACCGCATCGGGCGCGCCTCTATATGCTGCTCGGCGCGGTTGCTCTGGTCCTGCTGATCTCGTGTGGCAATATCGCGAGCCTCTTGCTCGCGCGCGCGAACGTCCGCCGTGCGGAGATGGCGATTCGTGGCGCGCTCGGGGCGACGCGAGGGCGAATCGTGACGCAATTGCTGATCGAGAGTTTGTTGCTCGGTGTCGGCGGCGCGGTGCTCGGTCTTGCCGTTGCGACGGCGGGTACGCGTTTTCTGGTGAGCAGCCCGGCTGGCATTCCGCGGCTTCAGGATGCCTCACTCAACGGGCCGGTGCTCGCGTTCACGCTGGTGCTCGCGGTGGCGAGCTCGATCTTGTTCGGGCTCGTTCCGGCAATTCGCGTGGCACGGCTCGATCTGCAACGAACGCTGCGCGACGGCGGACGCGAGTCACGCGGCGCCGCGCGCGAAAAGCTGCGCCGCGCGCTCGTGGTGGGCGAACTGAGCGTGGCGCAGATCCTCCTCATTGGCGCGGGACTCCTCATTCGCAGCTCGATCGCATTGCAGAGCGTTCCGGCCGGATTCGACACGCGCAACCTCCTGGCAATCGATCTCTTTCTTCCGTCGTCTCGCTACGAGCAGAAGGCGCGGCAGGAGGCGACGTTTCAACAGATCGAGGACGCGATCGCGGCCATTCCGGGTGTGCGATTGGTCGGTCGCACGCAGGTCGCGCCGATTCACGGATTTGGTTGGGATTGGACCGCATTTCGAGAGGGAAGCGATGGCCACGACGACGGGGCCGTCGATTCCGACATGCGGAGCGCGACACCGGACTACTTCAATGCGCTGGGCCTGCGACTATTGCGCGGGCGGAACTTCACGCGCGCCGACGTCGCCGACGGTCCGAAGGTCGCGATCATTTCACGTGGTTTAGCGAAACGTCTCTATGGCGACGTGGATCCGATCGGGAGACGCATTGGCAATGGCAATGCGAAGGATCCGCAGTGGAGAGAAATCGTCGGTGTTGTCGACGACATGCGCGCCAGCGGGTTGGCCAACGACATACCGAGAGAGTTGTACATGCCGAGCACGCAGTGGACCAACGGCGTCCAGACCTTTGTCGTGCGCGGCGCTGTCCCTGTGCTAAGCCTCGTTCCGTCGATTCGTCGCGCGGTTCTGAGCGTCGATCCGACGTTGGCGTTGTCGAACGTGTCGACGATCGAACAGTCAATCGACGATTCGCAGGCGATGTCGCGGTTCACCACGTGGTTGCTCGTGTTACTCGGCGCGACCGGGCTAGTGCTCGCGGCGGTCGGCGTGTACGGAGTGGTTGCGTACGTCGTCGCGCAGCGGACGCACGAGCTCGGCGTGCGGATGGCACTCGGTGCCTCCGGTGGAACCGTTCAATGGATGGTCGTGCGGCAAGGCGTTGTACTCGTAGCGGTGGGCGTCGCGGTTGGCGTGCTCGCGTCGCTCGTGGCGGCAAGAGCGCTGCGAACAATGGTCTTCGGCATCACGGCGCATGACCCGACGACTTTCGTCGCCGTCGCGGCTCTGCTCGCGCTAGTCGCGGTGTTTGCCAGCTATGTCCCGGCTCGGCGCGCCACGCGGATCGATCCGCTCGTGGCGCTCCGAGGGAACTGACCGCGAGGTCGTCGTCGAGCCCGCCTTTCAGGAAGGAGCCGGGTGACCCATCTTCGTTGCCGTGAGCAACGCACGGTGGGTCACGACGCTGGTCCTGGGCGTCATCATGTTCGCGATCGGCCTCTTCGTGGCGGTGCGGCCCTTATGGTCGCATAACGCGGTGTTTCTCGGCGCGCGCTGGCTCGATCTGACGTTCGCGCTGGTGTTCATGCTTCGCGGCGTCGTCAACATCCGCACGGCACGCGCTCGACGTGAGCGAGCGCTGGCACAAGGGTAGCGATCAAGCGACGCATGTCGACCGAACAAGAGACGTCGCCCGCTGACGGACAGTCGATCCGCGAGATCGTTATCGGGTCGCTCGGTGAATTCGTGGATCGGGTGACACCGGAAGCGCCGGATCGAGTGACGGGTCGGCATCGCGACACGGGCGTGTATCATGGCGCGCGGGAGGCGGGCGCGCCGCTACTGACGACGCTCGATCGTTTGGGCGGCATCGACCCGCCGCACACCAAGTCCGATCTCGAGGAGCATGTGATGCGGAACTACATCCGCTACTCGCGTCCTCACTCGCGCGGAACGTCGATGAATGATTGGGAGGAGTTGTTCTCGGCGCAGCATCATGGCGTTCCGACGCGGCTGCTCGATTGGACCTACTCGCCGCTCGTCGCGGCGTTCTTCGCGACGCGACCGATCGAGGGCGCCGAGCGCGCGCGCGCCGTATGGCGTCTCGATTGGCAGAAGGTCCACCTCGTGTTTCGCTTTCCGGGGCTCGCCCTGTCACCGCGCGATCTCGATACACTGTTCGAGGTCGGTGGTCACGCGTCGCCCTGGCAGTTGTTCTCGCGCGACCGGGAGGCAGCGCCGTTCGCGTGTCTAGTAGAGCCGCCGTCGCTGGACGAGCGCATCGTAGCGCAGGCGGCGGTGTTCACCATGTGCTCCGACAAGTGGCACGCGTTCGACGAGTTCTTGAAGTCGCACGGGCTCGCCGACGCGCTGACCAAATACATCATTCCGACCAAGGCGGTGGCGAAGATTCGCGACCAGCTCGACCTGGTTGGCGTGGATGAGCGGCGACTCTTTCCCGATCTGGACGGCGTGGCGGCCGCGATCCGTCGGTACTACGCGTAGCCGGCGGAGCCTACGGCTAAATTATTTCCGACTCATGCCCGCAACTTCGTTCATGGCGTTCTTCAAGCGAAAAGAAAAGGCTCCCGCCGAAACGCAGCGTCTCGATTGGAAGCTGCTCGAGCGGGGCGCCATTGCGTTGTACCACAAGTCGTCGGTGCTGTCTCACGACGTCGGCTGGTTTCGACAACACGGGTACACCATCCACGAACTGGATGCGGCGTCCTGGACGGATCCCGCGGCGTTTCACGCCGATGCACAGCGCGTGTTGAGCTTTCCCTCGTACTACGCCAAGAATTTGGCGTCATGGATCGAGAGCTTGGCGGAGCTTCCGGTACCGGACGAAAGTGGCACGGCGCTCGTGTTTCGGCGCTACGACGCATTCACGCGCGCACAGCCGCACTTCGCGCAGACGATTCTCGACAGCATCGAATCGACATCGCGGCGTTTTCTCCTCACCGGCCGGCGACTGATCGCGTTGGTGCACTCCGATGATCCGCGGATTCGGTTCGAGCGGGTTGGTGCGATGCCGGTGACGTGGAACCCGCGCGAATGGCTGGATTCCGATCGGACACCGGGCCGCGCGATCGAGGGCTAGCCTAGGCGGGACAATCCGCCATCTTACACCATTCAACCACTTCATCGTCCGAGGACAAATGCGTCACGGGTACATGTACAACGGTGCGTTCGAGCTGAATTACGCCGACCTGCGCCCGGGCACGACGACCTACAAGACGACCGAAGGCGAGGAGAGGCCGCTGCCCACGTGGCCGGACAAGATCGACGGCGTGCGTGTGGGCTACATGGAGAAGTCGGGCAAGAAGTTCTACGCGGTGCGCGTACAGTACACCGATCACGACATCGTGCTCGAGAATCCCGTGGCGCTCGATCCGCTTCGGCACATGAACAACCGACGTTTTTCTCCCCAGCCGATTCAAGTGACGGACGACGAAGCGTCGGCGCTGATCGACGACATCATTCGCGACAATCCGGACAAGCAACCGGACCTCGCGATGTTGATCAATCGAATCAATCAGACGCGCCGCGCCTCGAGGCCGAAGAGCGCGTCGTAAGAGAACGCTCAACCTCGTCGGCGGCACGACGACCCGTCGCGATGGCGCCGTGGACGGTGCCGGTTCTGCCTTCGGGGTCCGCGGCTTCACCCGCGAAGAACAGCGTGCCACGCAGGGGTCGCGCGAGAGCCGCCGGCGCGTCGACACCGCCGACCGTTTGGTAGCTGTACGCGCCGCGCGAAAAGGGATCGTGCTCCCAGTCGTGTAGCCACGCGGCTTCGACCATGCCGCGAACTTTTCGCCGTGGCAACGCAACTTGGCGAGCCAGCGAATTGATCGCCCGGTCTTCGATCTCCTCCTGGGCGAGCTGTGACAACGCGCCGGCGCCCGGGCCCCCGTGCCAGCCGACGAGAATCGGCGCACGGACCGGGTACGTCGACCACCAGGACTGAAAATGCTCGTCGTTGGTCTGAAGGAAGCTGAGCGTGTCGAGGTCCTCGGTCTTCGCATGCTTGGCGAACCATTCGGATGACCAGAACGACTCGCTGAAACGCAGGGCGATGCGAACGACCGATCCCATCGCAATGTGATCGAGCGCCGGTCGCTTGGCACGCAGCTCCGGACTGAACTCGATTGCTCCAGCTTCGCCAGGTGTTGCCTGGAGCACCCCGACTGGGACGGTGATGATTGCGGCGCGCGCCTTGATGGACGGTCGCGAGCGTCCGTCGGGATGGCGTAGCTCAATCGACACGTTGCCGGGCGCCCAGCGCACGCGCGTCACGATGGCGGAGAGGCGAACGCGGTCGCCGAGTGGCGCAGCGAGCCATTCGACGACGCGATCGTAGCCGTCGAGGACGCGACCGATCCGCCGCTCGCGCACGTCGTCTCCCGGGCTTCCGCCCTCGGCGAGTGCGCGCTCGCTGACGCGCGCGGGATCGGCGGCGTGAAAGCCCTCGACGTACCGAAGCGCGAGCCGGCGATCGTGCGCGAGGCGGCGGCCGCCAGGTTTCTTGCTGAGAAAACTCTCAAACGAACGATCGGGTGTCCGCTTCTCGTCGAGACGGCGCATGACGCGATCGAGGCGTTGCCAGAAATCGTCGGCGGGGCGCAATCGCTCGCCGACGATTTGCCAGCGACGTCCACTGATGTCGACCGCCGCGAGCGACGCCTTGCGAACGATGTCCTCGACCTCCGGAGCGCTACCGTGGATGAACTCGGCGCCAAGCTCGATCGGGACGGGAGTCGAGGGGTCCCGATGCGTGAGGATGCGTCCGCCAATGCGATCGCGAGCTTCGAGTACGACGACGCCGATTTGTTGGTCGTGGAGTGCGCGGGCGGCGGCTAGGCCGGCGGCTCCAGCACCGATGACGGCGACATCAGTGTTCAAGTAATCAGTGCTCAGTTTTGAGTCGTGAGCGTTCAATCCCAGTGTCCAGTCTTTAGTGTTCAGTATACACTCTTCAGTTTGAGTGTTCAGTTCGGCTGAGAACTCGAACCGACCACTGACAACTCGAACCGACCACTGACAACTCCCAACTGAATACTGGGCCGGAAAGCTCACGACTCAGAACTGAAAACTGAGTACTGCTCCCCAACGGCTCTCCCTTAAACCCCTACACTAGAGTAGATTAGAGATTCGAAAAGGCACCAAAGTCTCACCCTCGACACCTGACAAATGGACGGCTCGACAGCCCTGTCGATCTATCGCGCCGAGAAAGCTCGTGCGCTACAAGAGCGACGCATCTCGCACGCGCAGCTCATGACCGAAGCCAAGGAAGCATTCGCTAAGATGTTGGCGGATGCACAGTTGGCTCGAAAAGGCGGCCGACCCCGCAATAATCCGAATGCGCCGCCCACCGCAGCCGCCGCGGCGGCGGCGAAGGCCAAAGCCGCCGTGGTCGAACCGCCTGCCAAAAAGGCTGCGCCGGTGAAAGCCGCCACTGCGCCAGCAGCCAAGGTCGCCAAGCCGAAAGCCGCCCCGGTCAAGAAGACGGCCCCGGCCAAAAAGCTTCGCGTCGTTGCCAAGCGCGCACATCCCATTCGCGCCAAGGCGTCGTCACGCGCGCGGAAACCAGCCAAGAAGGTCACGAACGCTCGCGTCAGCCGGCCTTCGCCCCGAAGCAAGTCGGCCAAAAAGCGGTAAGTCGTGACGGCCTGACCGAGTGCGCGTTCACCGCGTCGTCATCGGTCTTCTTGCAGGATTGATTCTCGGCAGCGTGATCGCTGCCACCCAAAGCCCGACGGCGCTGCGCGTCGTCGGGCTGATCGCACCCGTCGGGCAACTCTGGGTCAACGCGATTCGGATGACCGTGGTCCCGCTGGTCGTCGCGTTGCTGTTTGTCGTCGTCGCCGAGGCTGAGTCGAGTGCGGGGTTGAGCCGACTCGCTGGCGTAACGCTGGCAACATTCCTCGGCCTTCTCGCGTTCGCCGCGGTCGTCGCTCTGCTGCTTGGACCGCCGCTGATTGCGGACATGAAGCTCACCCCGGAAGCAGCAGCGCTACTCCGACTCACCGCGACCGCCGAGGCGGGGGAGAAGATTGCGCAGGCGAGCCGACTGGTGGGCTTCGGCTCGTGGATCACTGCGCTGGTGCCGGCGAACGCGGTGAAGGCGGCTTCGGATGGTGCGATGCTTCCGGTGATCGTCTTCACGTTTCTGTTTGCGCTGGCCGCGAGGCAAATCGATCCGCGACTTCGCCAAGCGCTCGTCGGCTTCTTCGGCGCGCTCGCGAACGCGACGACGACGATCGTCGACTGGATCATTGCCGTGGCACCGCTCGGCATTTTTGCGCTCATGCTTGGCGCGGCGAGTCGGACCGGCGTCGCGCTCGCCGGCCCGATGGGGTACTACGTCGTCGCGATCTCGGCGTTGCTGGTGTTGTTCGCGCTGCTCATGTATCCCGTGGCATCCATGATCGGTCGAGTTCCGCTCGGGTGGTTCACACGGGGAGTGCTACCGGCGCAAGCCGTGGCGCTGAGCTCGAGCTCGTCCTTGGCATCGCTGCCCGTGTTGGTCGAAGGCGGGCGAGCCCTCGGCATGCCGACCTCGATTACCGGATTTGTGCTGCCAGTGTCGGTTTCGGTTTTCAAGGTCTCGACGCCGATTACCTGGATGGTCGGGGCTCTCTTGCTGGCCAAACTGTATGGTGTCGCCATCGGCACGGCCGGCTTGGTCGCCCTTGCCGCGACCGCGGTGGCACTGAGCTTCACGATTCCCGGCGTCCCGCAAGGATCGCAGTTGTTGCTGGCGCCGCTGTTGATGGGCTACGGCATTCCGGCGGAGGGTGTAGGGCTATTGATCGCCGTCGACACGATTCCTGATTTGTTTGCGACCATGACCAACGTCACCGGCGATTTCGTCGTTGGCGCCGTCGTCGGGCGACGAGACGTTGCGGAGGGGGTGGACGACGCCGCATCATCCGTCGATGCGTGACGGCGACTTTCGCGTTCGAGGCAAAGAGGTCTCCCGCGTCGAGGGATTGAGCGACGCGGTCTTCGGTTTTGCGATCACGCTGCTCGCGATCTCGCTCGAGGTGCCGAAAACCTCGGGCGAAGTGCTCCACGCGTTGCGCGGCGTCGGCGCGTTCGCCATCACGTTCCTGATGCTGTTCAGCATGTGGCGCACGCAGTTCATGTTCTTTCGCCGCTACGGGATCGAGGATCGGAAGGTCGTCTGGCTCACCGGAGCGCTGCTATTCGTGCTGTTGGTCTTCGTCTATCCGCTCAAGTTCATCATGGGCACGCTAGTCGAGAGTTTGCTCAAGCACGCCGGACTTCCTGATCCGGAGTTTCATCGCGCCGTCGCACTCCCCGAGAGCGATATCCCGCCGCTCTTCGCCGCGTTCGGGTTCGGGTTTGCCGCGGTGTTCGGTGTGTTCTCATTGATGTACCGCCACGCCTACGCGCTGCGCGAGACGCTCAAGCTTGACGAAGTCGAAATCTTCGACACGCTCGAAATCATCAGCGCCGCGCAGAAGGTGTTCGTCATCGGTGTGGCGCTCGGAGCATCGTACCTGATCGCGATCCTCGTCCCGCGATACGCTCTCCAATTGCAGTATGCGGGAACGGCCCTGGTGCTCGCGGCCGTCGTCGCCGTGTTCCGCCAGCGTCGGAGCCGTAAGAGGCGTCGAGGCGCGATTCGCCAACGAAGTGTGGAGAGTGTGCTCGGAGCCGAAGCGTGATCGCGCACCGGGTTCTGATCGGCGCGTGTGCGCTCCCGCTCGCCTGTGGCAAGTCGAGTGGGTCGCCCGCGAGGACCGACTCGGCAGCGCCGACGCAGGCCACCGCCGTCGCGGGGCCCAGCGACTCCACATGTCCGGCGACCGGTCTCTGGGCGGAATGCTCGGCGTTGTACCGCCTCGAGCGGGCCGGCTTGGCGCCGCACGTGGACTCGACGGCGACACCGGCGGAGAAATCGCTCGCCGGCCGAACGCTGGTGATAAAGATCGGACTCACGTCGAGCCTCGAGCTCCACATCTATCCCGACTCGATGGCTCGAGTCGCCGATGCGAAGAAGCTCGATCGCGCACAGTTGGTTCTTCCGGGTGCGGAGCAAACGATCAATCGAGAGCGGACTCTGATCGAAAACGCGAATCTCATCGGCTTGTTGACCAGCTTGAATGGACATCAACGGGAGCGTGTGTCCGACGCGTTGCTGGCTGGTCCGCCGCAGGCCGCCGCCCCTTGAACGTCGCGCACGCTCGATGAGTGAGCCTGTTCGGCGCCTCATGCTGATCGTCGGCGCGACACTTGGCGTGTCGTCGTGCGCGACATGGCCGTTCGGTCGCGCACCGGACGGTCTGAGCCAAAACATCGCGGTGCCTGACAGCTTCGTCGTCGCATTCGAGACGACGCGTGGGCGATTCGACGTCATGGCGCGAAAGAACTGGGCACCGGTCGGCGTCGACCGATTGTACTCGCTCGTGCGCGCGCGGCACTACGACGGCGCGTATTTCTTTCGCGTGGTGAAAGACTTTGTCGCGCAGTTCGGCATCTCGGGTATTCCGAAAAACGACAGCGCGTGGAGCCTACGCCGCATCGCCGACGAGCCCGTGCGACACACGAACGCTCGCGGCGCGATGGCCTATGCGCGAGGCGGTCCGGGAACGAGGTCGATGCAACTGTTCATCAACCTGAAAGACAATCCCAGACTGGATACCCTGGCCGGGTTCGGATTTCCACCGATCGCCGAGGTTGTCGATGGAATGGCGGTGGTCGACTCGCTGTATTCCGGCTACGGCGAAGCGGCTCGCGGCGCACCGCAGCCCGGGCGTGCAGGGCCGTCGCAGGATTCGATCACGAGGCAGGGCAACGCCTATCTGCGGCGCGGCTGGCCCAAGCTCGACTACATCAAGACGGCTCGTGTGGTGAGGGAATGGCGCTAGCTCAGGCCGAAGAGCTCGTCGAAGCCCATAGTGCCGCGCTCAAGAAGGAGCTCGGTCTTCGCGATTTGGTGCTGCAACAGGTCGTGTTCGTCGTCGGGACGATCTGGGTCGGTACGGCGGCCAAGCTGGGCCACTCGCAATTGGTGTTTTGGCTGGCGGCGATGTTGTTCTTCTATTTGCCGCAGGCGGCTGTGGTGATCGATCTATCGAAACGAATGCCCCTCGAGGGCGGACTGTATCAGTGGGCTCGGCTCGGACTGGGCGAGTTGATGGGATTCATGGTCGCGTGGAATCTCTGGATCTTCGCTGTCGTGTTGATCGCGACGATCGGCTTGGTGATCGGGACGAATCTGTCGTATGCGGTTGGACCGGGCGGGTCGTGGATGGCGAGCAACAAGACGTTCATCTTGTTGCTCAACGCATTCCTGCTCGCCGCGCTCATGGCGATGGCGGCCGTCGGACTTGGCGTGAGCAAGTGGCTGCACAGTGCCGGCAGCGTGATGCTGATGCTCGCCTTCATCACATTGATCGGGTTGCCGTTCGTGCACATGGCTCGTGGGACGTTGCCGGACTACCATCCGTTCGCCGTCGCGATGCCGGCGCTCACGCTGTTCAGTCTCAATGTGTTCGGCAAAATGGCGATGGGTGCGCTGAGCGGATTCGAGTATGTCGCCGTGCTCGCCGGTGAGACGAAGGACGCGGCGCGCACCATTACACGAGCGACGCTCATCGCCGCGCCGATCATCGCAGCGATGTTCATTTTGGGTACGAGCGCGGTGTTGGCGTTCGTGCCCGTCGACAAGATCGATCTGATCGGTCCCATTCCGCAGGTGTTGCGAATTGGATTCGGCGTGTCTGGAGCTGGCGCGATGGCGGCCGCGATCGCCATCCTGCTGATCTCGGGCCGCACTATCGCCAACTCGAGCATCGTGCTCACCGGGGCGACACGGATGCCGATGGTTGCCGGCTGGGACAATCTGCTTCCGCGCTGGTTCACCAAGCTTCATCCGCGATACCGCACGCCGGTGAACTCGATTCTGTTCGTCGGGCTGGTGGCGCTGGCGTTCGGCGCGGCGGGGATCGTCGGCGTGGGCGAGCAGGAAGCGTTTCAGCTCCTCGAGAATGCGTCGGGTATCTTTTATGGGTTGACGTATCTCGTCATGTTCGCGATTCCGTTGATTGGGCTGCGCGGCGTAGAGCCCAGGCCGTCGCTGTGGTTGCGCATCGCCGCGGCATCGGGCTTTGTCGTCACGCTGCTGTACGTCGTGCTATCGATCTTTCCGATCGTCGACGTCGCGAGTTGGTTGAGCTTCGCGGCGAAGATCTCGGGGGTGGTGATTTCTCTCAACCTCGTCGGCGCCGGATTGTTTTACGGCGCACGTCGGCGCCGAGTGTTGGCGGCGACGACGTGACGATGCGCTCGATGGTACGACATCGAATGCCAAGCGTGCTCGCCTGGGTGCTGGTGCTGAGTGCCGCCTCTGCGAATGCGCAGCGTCAACCGATCGACACCGCGCGTTGCGATTCGATCATCGCCGCCGCGCGGGCCGACATGACTCCGGCGACGATTTTTATCGCCGTGAGGCGCATCGACGGCGCAGCGCTCCCCGTCGCGCAGGCCGATGTCATCGCCGACTACATTCGGTCCGGGTTCGTTGCGCCGTCGCCGCTCCGCCTGTCGACGTTTACCGGTCCGGCGAGGATGCGCGTCCTGCGACCCGTCACCTCCGATACAGCGGCTGAGCTCCGGGCGCCGACGATTACCGGCGTCTATCGCTTCACCGCAACCAAACAAGTGTCGTCGATCGAGCCAAGTGCGATACGCGAGTCGTTGATCCCGGGCTTCGATTCCGCCGCTATCGCGGCGATCGTCGACATGGGACGATTTCACGATCTCCTCGTGCCACCCGAGAACGACGATTCGATGCGCGTCGATGTCCGCATCTCGACGGATTCGTCCGCCGACGCGCGCCGCATGATCGTCGCGACGTTCCCGCGCATGCCGGTCATCGACGCCGTGCCGAAACGGGACAATCCGCCGCCGGTGTTTCCGGAGGATGAACGAGCCGACAGCGTCACCGCCGGCGAAGCCGTGCTTCGATTCGTCGTCGATCGCAGCGGCATGCCCGATATGACCACGATCGAGCTAGTGCGAGCGACGTCGTTGAGCTTCGCAAGGGCGGCGATCATAGCGCTGCCCTCGCAGCGCTTCGAGCCGGCGACGATTCGTGGATGCGCCGTGGGCCAGGCCATTGATTATTCGTTCAGCTTCGTGCCGCGGAACCATTGACGACTCCCATCGACTAACATCCATTAGTCGCGCTCGATTCTTCACCCTCATACCACTCCCTGACGCTATGTCTCATGCACCGCTCCCGCTCATTCACCGAGGCTTCGGTGAAACGCAGCGGCGCGACGCATGGTGGCTCCAGCCACTCGTCGTTTTCACGATTCTCGGTGCGTTCGTCGTGTACGCCACGTGGGCGGCATTCCAGAACGCGCACTACATGTATGGTCCGTATCTCTCGCCCTTCTATTCGCCGGAGATTTTCGGCGATCCGCGGACGGCGTGGTTCGGTGCGAAGCCCGGATGGTGGCCAGGCCTGCTGCCGTTCTCGCCCGCGCTGATCATCCTGCCGTTCCCGGGACTCTTCCGGGTCACGTGCTATTACTATCGCGGCGCGTACTACAAGGCGTTTTGGGCCGATCCGCCGAACTGCGCCGTCGGTGAGCCGCGCAAGAGTTATCTCGGCGAGCGATCCTTTCCGCTCATCGTGCAGAACGTTCATCGATACTTCTTATACGTCGCGCTGTTCTTCCTGTTCTTTTTGTCGCACGACGTATGGAAGGCGCTCTGGTTCGACGACGGGGCCGGCGGAAAACACTTCGGCATCGGCGTCGGCACGTTGGTGTTGGCGCTCAACGTCGTGCTCTTGAGCTGCTACACGCTCGGATGTCACTCGCTGCGCCACGTCGTCGGCGGATTTCTCGATCAGCTTTCGCGTCACCCGGTACGAAAAACGGCGTACGCGTGCTCGAGCTGTCTCAATCGCTGGCACATGAAGTGGGCGTGGATGAGTCTCATCGGCGTGGCGTTCGCGGACCTCTACGTCCGATTGTGCTCGATGGGGATTTGGCACGATTGGAGAATCCTATGAGGCCCGTCGCGCGATGACCGAATATCAAACCATCGAGCACGACGTGTTGGTGATCGGCGCGGGCGGAGCGGGGCTGCGCGCCGCGATCGAAGCCGCGTCGCGAGGCGTGAGCGTCGGACTCGTGTGCAAGTCGCTTCTCGGGAAGGCGCACACGGTGATGGCCGAGGGCGGGATGGCCGCGGCGATGGGCAACGTCGACGATCGAGACAACTGGCGCGTGCATTTCGCCGACACAATGCGTGGCGGACAGTACGTCAACAACTGGCGCATGGCCGAGCTGCACGCGCAGGAAGCGCCCGATCGCGTGAAGGAGCTCGAGGCGTGGGGCGCGCTGTTCGATCGGACCGCTGACGGAAGAATTCTCCAGCGGAACTTCGGCGGGCATCGGTATCCGAGGCTCGCGCATGTGGGCGACCGCACCGGTCTCGAGCTGATTCGAACACTGCAAGACCACGGCATCCATCAAGGGCTCGACGTCCACATGGAGGTCACGATCGTGACGCTCCTCAAGGACGGCGATCGCATCGCGGGCGCATTCGCCTACGACCGCGAGCGCGGTCGTTTTCGTTTGTTCAAAGCGAAAGCGGTTGTTCTGGCGACGGGTGGCGTCGGCCGCGCATTCAAGATCACGTCGAACAGTTGGGAGTACACCGGCGACGGACACTCGCTCGCCTATCACGCCGGCGCGGCACTGCAGGACATGGAGTTCGTGCAATTTCATCCGACGGGAATGATCTGGCCGCCGAGTGTGCGCGGCTTACTCGTGACTGAAGGTGTGCGCGGCGAAGGCGGCGTATTGAAGAATCGTGATGGCAAGCGATTTATGTTCGACAACATTCCCGACAACTACAAATCGCAGACGGCGGACAGTCCCGAGGAAGGCTGGAAGTACACGCAAGGCGATAAGAACTCGCGGCGACCACCTGAGCTGCTCACGCGCGACCATGTCGCGCGGATGATCGTGAGTGAAGTGCGCGCTGGTCGAGGCTCGCCGCACGGCGGAGTCTTCCTCGACATCTCGTGGATCAAAGAGAAGCTCCCGAACGCCGAGGAGCACATCAAGCGCAAGCTGCCGAGCATGTATCATCAATTCATGCAGTTGGCGGGTATTGACATCACGAAGGAGCCGATGGAGATCGGCCCCACGACGCACTACATCATGGGCGGCATTCGCGTCGACGGCGATACGCAGATGTCGACGGTGCCGGGTCTGTTCGCGTGCGGCGAATGCGCCGCGGGCCTGCACGGCGCGAATCGACTCGGCGGCAATTCATTGTCGGATCTCATCGTGTTCGGCAAGCGCGCCGGCGAGTACGCGGCGGCGTTCGCCAAGTCGAACGGTGGCGTCTCGGTCGATGCGAAGCAGGTGGAGACATCGGCGCGCGACGCGCTCGCGCCATTCGAGCGCGACAGCGCGGAAGGTCCGTACCAAGTGCAGGAAGCGCTGCAGGAAACGATGCAGGACAACGTCGGCATCGTGCGCGCCCAGCCGGAGATGGAGCACGCCTTGCAAATGATCGAGACGCTCAAGCAGCGCGCGGCGCGTGTCGGAGTGCGCGGAAACCGAGAGTACAACCCCGGGTGGCACACGGCGCTCGACTTGATCAATCTCCTCACCGTGTCGGAGGCGATCGCTCGCAGTGCCATCGAACGCAAAGAGAGCCGCGGCGGACATTTCCGCGACGATTATCCTGACAAGGATGCCGCGTATGCGACGTTCAACCTTCTCGTGCGAAAAGACGGAAAGTCTGGCGAGATGCAGATATCCCGAGAACCAATTCCGCCGATGCCCGCGCATCTGAAGGCGATCATCGAGGAGATGAAATAATGGCCACCGTTTCGGCGACCGACGTCAAAGGACAAGACGCATATACGGCGGCTCAGGCGCAGCAAGACGCGGCCGCGCACCACGCGACACGCTCGTTCAAGATCTGGCGCGGCGAAGCGGGGAAAGGCGAGTTCGTCGAGTACAAGCAGGACGTGGTCGAGGGCATGGTCGTTCTCGACGCAGTGCACGAGATCCAATCGACGCAAGCGAACGACCTCGCTGTTCGCTGGAACTGCAAGGCCGGCAAATGCGGCTCATGCTCGGCCGAGATCAACGGGATGCCGAAGCTGATGTGTATGACGCGTCTCGCCGATCTCGACGCCGAGAAGCCGGTGACGGTCGAGCCGATGCGCGCGTTTCCGCACGTCCGCGATCTCGTGACCGACGTGTCGTGGAACTACCGCGTGAAGACGCAGATCCAGCAATTCAAGCCGCGGCCGCCGGACGCGCCCGACGGGACGTGGCGCATGCAGCAAGAGGACATCGATCGAGTTCAGGAATTCCGAAAATGCATCGAATGCTTTTTGTGCCAGGACGTCTGTCACGTGCTGCGCGATCATCAGAAGCACGAGGAATTCATTGGACCACGCTTCCTCGTCTACGCCGCCGCGCTCGAGATGCACCCGCTCGACACAGCCGATCGCGTCCCGGAGCTCAAGCAGGCGCACGGGATCGGCTATTGCAACATCACCAAGTGCTGCACGAAAGTCTGTCCCGAGCACATCACGATTACCGACAACGCGATCATTCCGCTCAAGGAGCGGGTGGTCGACGAGTTCTTCGATCCGATCGGGAAGCTTGTGAAGATCTATAGCCGAAGGAAACGCAAATGAATCTCAAGCCGATCACCCACCAAGGCATCCCGGCCGCGCTGGAAAAAGCCGAGCGTTATCGCTTGCTCAACGACTCGGCGGCGGCGGAGAGCATTTGTCTCGATGTGCTGGACGTCGATCCGAAGAACCAGGAGGCGCTGATCTCGCTGTTGCTTTCGATCACCGACCAATTCATCGAGGAGCTGACCGACGGCGTGCGTCGCGCCCGCGAGGTGTTGCCGCGCATCACGGACGAGTACGAGCGGAACTACTACACGGGCATCGTGTGCGAGCGACGCGCTCGCGCCCAGTTGCATCGCGGAACACTCGGCTCATCGGACGTCGCGGTGGAGTGGTTTCGCGAGGCGCTGACGTGGTATGAGAAGGCCGAACAAATGCGTCCGACGGGGAACGACGAGGCCATTCTGCGTTGGAACATGTGCGTCCGACTGCTCGGGCGGCACGAACGCATACATGTGCCGGGCGAGTACGAACCGGCGCTGGGCGAATAAGTACCACGGAGGACGCAGAAAAGCTGAACCACAGAGGACACAGAGGACACAGAGAACCCAAAAGACAGGGCTAGAGAGCCGTGACCTATTCTTGATTCCGCCACGCTATCTTTCTTTCTCTGTGCCCCCCGTGTCCTCTGTGGTTCAGTCTCTCCGTGTCCTCTGTGGTTCAGTCTCTCTGTGTCCTCTGTGGTTAGAAGAGGACCGCCCTCACCCTGTACGGCGCCTCCAGCGCTTCGATCTCCGCGGGGCTCAGCGCCATATCGAGGGCGCCAAGTGCGTCCTCGAGATGCGTCAGCTTGGTGGCTCCGATGATTGGCGCGGTAACGTCGCGTTTCGAGAGGAGCCATGCCAGGGACACTTGCGCCATCGGGACGCCGCGATCGGTAGCGATTCGTTCGACGACGTCGACGATGTCCCAATCCGCGTCGGCGTACAGACGGTCGGCGTGTGGGTCGTTCTTGGAGCGGACGGTCGCACCCTTGGATTTGTCGCGCGGCCGCGTCAGCAGGCCGCGAGCGAGCGGTGACCACGGAATGATTCCCAAGCCTTCCTCGTGGCAGAGTGGAATCATTTCTCGCTCCTCTTCGCGATAGAGCAGATTGTATTGCGGCTGCAGCGAAACGAAGCGCGCCCACCCGTTGCGCTCCGAGACGCTGAGCGCGCGCATGAGCTCCCACGCGTAGCCTGAGCTCGCGCCGATGTAACGCACTTTGCCTTGGTGGACCAAGTGATCGAGCGCGGCGAGCGTCTCCTCGATCGGTGTCGACGGGTCGAATCGGTGAATCTGATACAAATCAATCGCGTCGACGCCGAGCCGCCGCAGGCTGATCTCGCACGCCTGCACGATGTGCTTTCGCGACAGTCCGCCCATGTTTGGGCGATCGCTCATCGGGTAGAAGACCTTCGTTGCGATCACCGTCTCGTCGAGATTCGTCATGGTGCGAAGCGCGCGGCCGGTGACCTCTTCGCTCACGCCGAGCGAGTACATGTCGGCGGTGTCGAAGAAATTGATGCCATGATCGACGGCGAATCTGAAGAACGGTTGCGCCGCCGCCTCGTCGAGCACCCAGGGCCGCCACTTCGGGTTTCCATAACTCATACAACCGAGGCAGATGCGAGAAACGGTGAGTCCGGTGCTACCGAGCGTTGTGTATTGCATGGGGAGCCGGAGAGTCGGTGCGATCGTGTCAGCGAAAAGCTAACGCACACAGCCGATCCCGCGACTACGAACGGTCGCGCAGGAGAATGAGGGCGATCACGACGGCGTCGACGCCACGCCTATGACGATCGAGTGGCCGCGCGTTCAGTTCACCGAACGTGGCGATGGACCGAAGCCACGCCTCGTCGGGCAGCTCCGCGCGGACAAGCGTCTCGAGAATCCGCTCGGCGCCCTCGGCCAGGGGTGCGGTGGCAATCGCACGCGCGGTGTCCGCGAGCGGTGCGAGCATCGCCCGCTGATGTCGCGGTGCCCGGGCGAGAGTGCGAGCGACACGCGTGAGAGCGGCTCGTCGCACGCGTGCGGCGGCTGCGGCCTGGAAGTCGATTGCCGACGCACCGCGGCGCGCCGCGAGCCAGGTGTCGATTTGCCGCAGCACCGACGCGATCCCGTTCTCGCCAACAGTCGACTCGAATCCTTCGGCGGCGATGAGCCCACGGGCGACGGCGTCGGCAGCCGTCGTAATTCCGGATCCCACGTTGACAATCAAATGCGGGCCATCGTCGTCGCGAACGAGTGCGAGAAAGCCGCGGACGTCGGACTCGACGCCTGCGACGACTGGCATCCCGGGCAGAAGTTCAGGGTGATTCTCCTCGGACACGATCCATGTACGCAACCGCGCGTGGATCGCGCTCGTCTGTTCGGCGAGCCCAGGTTGGGGAGCGGACGCGCCAATAGGCGAGGGCAATATTTGTCCGGCCACGCCAACGGTGCGTTGCGCCACGCTGAGCTTTTCGCGAAGCCGCTCCTCGACGCGCAGCAACCGGTCCGCCGCGGCCGGAGGTGCGATGATGTAAACGCTCACCGTCTCGTGACGAGACCCGAGTCGTCGAGCACGTCCGACGCGCTGATCGAGCCGGGCGGGATTCCACGGCAGGTCGAGATGCACGATCACCGAGGCGCGCTGCAGGTTGAGACCCTCGCTGAGCAAGTCAGTGGTGATCAAGAGATCGATGCGGCTCGCGGCACCGATTTCGCGGGCGCCCTCGCGCATCGGAGCGAACTGCTCGAGCACGACGTCGCGCGACACGCGACCACTCGCGATTCGAGCCCCGTTCGCGGTTAGCGCGGCCACGCCACCGTCGCGCGCGAGCCTCGATCGGAGTGCGTTGACGGTCTCGGCGTAGTGACAAAACGCGATGATGCGCTCGCCAGGATGGGCGTCGCGAATTCGCCGAAGCGCGTCGGCGCGTTCATCGTCCGGGTCGGGCGAATTGCGCACGCGACGCAGCAGCGACTCGATCGCCGCAACGTGTCGGTCGACTTCGACCGCGACCGCGCCGGCGTCGACATCAGAACGCGTCGCCTGCGATGTCACCAGCTCGGGAAACGCGAGCTGCATGGCGTCGCCGGCGTGCGTCCACGCCGAGAGCTCGGCTCGGGTCGGCTGTCGACCGGAATCGATCGCGCTCAGAAGCGCCAGGCCGCGAGCACGCCTTCGCTCGAGCGACGCGACGAGTGCGGCTCGACTCGACGTCCATTGGTGCACAAGCCCATACGTCAGCAGCGCGACCACGACGGTCTCGTCTCTTGCTGGAATCGGCGGCGGAAGTGCGAGCAGCTCGTCGAGACAATCGTCTTGCGTGTCGAGTGTAACGCGGCGTGGTCCGTCGAGACGTGGCATACCGTGCATGTCCGGCGACGCACCACGCACCACGTGCTCGGCAAGCTCGTCGTCGCTCATTTGCCAAGCGCGACGTCCGACGTACAGCGCGAGCTGCGCGGCCAGATCGCGCCGTCGATTCTGCACCGGTGTCGCCGTGACGAGCAGAACCCGAGCGCGACGACAGACATCAGCCAGGGCCGTGTATCGATTCGTCGACGGCGATCGTAGCCGGTGCGCCTCGTCGACGATCACGAAGCCATGCGTTGGCGGGATTTTCACGCCGCGACTCAACGCCTCGTGCGTCACGATGGTGGCTGATAATCGGCATCGCTCGAGCGCGTCACACCACATGTCGCGCAACGCGGCAGGCGCCGCAATGGTGATCGGTCGTCCGGAGTGCGCGGCGACCGCGAGCGAGATATACGTCTTGCCCAATCCGACAGGCTCGGCGAGCAATGCGCCGCCGTTCGCGGAGATCAATCGCGCGAGGCGGGCCGCCGCGTTGCGTTGGTGAGGCCGCAGCGTAACACCGCCCACTGCGTCGTCCATGGCCATCTGACTGTCGAGCATGTTGCGGGCGATGAGGCAGCGCACGGATGCGATTGGTAGCGGCGTTGCGCCTCCGCTCATCCGCCCGACCACGCAACAAGTGGCGCGACCACCTCGGCGTCCAAGTCGTACGCCGCAAGCGATGCGTCGAGCAGCGCGATCTCCGTTGGGCGTGCGCCGGCCCGCGCTCGTTCGCCAACGGGGGCGAGGATTTCGCGGGCGCGCGACCAGTCAGCGGGCAGCGGAAGCAACGACATCGTCCAGCCGAAGTAGCGTCGATAGCCGCCGCGCGCCGGTTCGGCGAGTGCATCGAGCCACGCGCGCGCGACCGGACCATTGAACAACGCGGCGAGTGCGTGAGCGTCGGCGGCGGTCTGGCAACGGACGACGTAGCAGCTGTTGAGCGGAACCGTCAGGTCACCGGCGTCGAGCACGGACGCGCGTGGCTCGCGTCCGACATCGCCCCAGATTACGCGCGGCCGATCGAAGCGCGCGCTCTCGGTGCGGAACACGCTCCACCACCGCGGCCGTCCTCGCGCGTCGGTTCGGGCGGTGAGCTGTCTCCGCCAGCGCGCGAACCATTTGCTTGCGCGCGGCGGCAACTGCGCGAGCGGAGAATCGTTCGCGTCATGAGTCCAGATGATCGATTGGTTGGTGGGCGGCGGCTGCCAGCGCTCGAGCTGTTCACCGCGCAGCAACGGTCGAATGAGCGAGCGTTCGATTGTGAGGCGTCGCCCGTCGAGGGTGAGGACTTCGGCGAGATCGTCGTCTGCGTCGATCAGGTCGACGACGAATGCATCGTTGCACCCGCATTTGACGCCAAGGTGCGGGCGTCCGATCACCGACTGGGCGAGCGGAATTCCCGCGGCGCGGAGTGCGTCGAACGCGTGGCGTGCTTGCGGCGGAAGGAAGATCCATGGCGCTCCCGGACTCTCGTCGAAGGCGAGCGATTCAGGCGTCGACTTCCAGCCGAGCATCTCGCGGCCATGACGGTGCACGGCGACGTCGATGCATGCGGCCGAGCTCTCGTCACGTCGCGCCACGAGCAGGGACGGGTAGACCGCGGCATCGAATGCCGCGGGCGCGTCCGAAAAATCTTCTATGCGACACAGCTGAGTCTCGTCATGGATGAAACGTCGAACACCGCCGCCGGCGAGCGAGCGCCAGAGCTTGACCGGGAGAAGCAACGCCAAGCCGGCCGAGGGTGCGAGCAGTTGTACGGATCGCTCGACGAACAGCGCCGCGACATCCACCTGTCCGGCGAAACCAGCGCCCGCGCCGGCCGGTCCGGCCCCCGGTGCCCACCCCGCGAGCCGCGCGACCTGATAGTCGCGGCGAAACGCAACGCGATCCGCGATAGCAATGCGATGGAGTCGCACCCACGGCGGATTCCCGACTATCAAGTTGAATCCTCCGCGCGCCGCGACGTCAGCGAAATAGACGGGAAACGAGAATGGAAGCGCGCCGCCCGCGGCAATTCTGCGTCGGACGGCGCGGAGCGACGCTGAGCGCTGCTTCAACGTGGCAGTCGCGAGCCGCTCGTCACGCGCGGGCCGATATCGCTCGCCGAACAAGTCGCGACCTCGCTGTGCGACAACCAAGTCTCGACGCCGCGCGCCGGTCAACAGAATCTGACGATCGATCGACGCCAGTGCCCGCTCTCGCTCGGAGCGCTCGAGTTGGCGAGACAACGTCTCCTTGCGGCTACCGCTCGCGTTCGCGTAACGCTCGCGCAGACGACGAATCGCGACACCGCCACGGGCACGCGTCTCGGTGTCGCCAAAGGCGTTTCCAGACAGTGCGTCACCAACGCGAATGTTGCGATCGAGGTTGGGCAGCGGCACGACGAGCGACGGATCGTCCTCGGTGCTCTCGATGACGACCGACAGCCAGAGACGGAGCTGGCAAAGCCAAACGGCCGTCGGATTCACATCGACGCCGAAGATCGAGCGCGTGAGCACTTCTCGCCGAATCGTGCTCGCGTCTCGTGTGTCTCCTAGCTGCACGAGCCGGCCCGCGATGCGCTCGAGCGCGTGGACGAGAAAAGCACCCGACCCGCACGCTGGATCGAGCACGGAAAGCTCTCGCAGCTGAGTGCGAATAGCGTCACGCTCGTTCGCCGGTAGCGAGCCGCTCGCGAGCAACTCCGCGAGATTCTTGCCGATCGTCACCTCCAACCCTGAGTCGGTCACACGTTCGACCAATGAGAACGGAGTAAAAAAGGCACCCGTGCGCCGACGTTCGTCGGAAACCATCAGCGACTCGAACGCGCGGCCGAGCATCTCGGGATCGACCGCGGCCTCGCTCCAGCTCGCGGTCTCCTCGCACGCCGTGAAGCGGTATTGCGCGAACAGGTCGAAGATCAGCGACCCGTACGCGTCATCGGAGAACGACATCGCGCGCCATCGGCGCTCGAGAGGAGTGCGCGCGAACAAACCGCCGTTGAGGAACGGAATCCGGCCGAAGGCGCGAGCCGTCGGCGCTCGTCTTCGCGCCGGCGTGTTGAGCGTGCCGAAGAACAGCGGTCGGAGAACGCGTTCGTGAAATCGCTTTCCTTGGCCTATGCAACGGTCGAACTGATGCGAGAGAAACGCGCGGTCGTCGTCGAGCCACCCCTTGGCCTCGAGAAACGACAAGAACAATAGGCGGGACGTGTCGAGTAGCGCGACTTCAGCACGTACCTCCTTCGGTCCGACCGCCGACGACTCGGCGATTGTCGTCACGGCGCGCTCGAGGGCGCGATAGAACCGGATGGTGAGCGCGCCGCGTCCGAGGATTTCGACCCAGCGGGAGTGAATGAGCAAATCGTGGTCGGCGGTCGCCGATCCGAGGGCACGGAGCGTCTCGGCGTCGCTGTCGACGAGATGGGCGCGGTTTGCCACGAGTGCGGCGACGCGCGGCGGATGACGCTCGCTAGTCCATGCGACGATCGCGAGCTCGCTCGTGTCAGCCTGTGTCGCGACGACGATCCATAGCACATGCGGGGCGCGAGTCGCTAAACGGCCGGCGATTCTCGTCAGCGCGTCGCGAAGCGACGCGTGCGGGGCGATGACGAGCAACAAGCCTCGGAGCGCACCCTTGCCGGCCGCGATGCGTGCGTCGAGCACATTGTCATCGAGGCCCAACGACCGCCGTGTATCTCGATCGAGCGGTAGCGCGCCACCGACACAGCCGACCGCGGCAGCGATCGGAGCGAGCGAGTCGATTGAATCCGCCGAAGCCAATAGCTCGGCGGCGTCGCGTAGGGTTCGCACGCGGCGATGCTACGCGCGCCACGAACGAAGACCGCGACCACTCGATTGCGTCCATGCTCAATCGCGCGCGACGCCGTCGATTCGACGTTGCCGCGGCCGGTCCGCACGATAATTTGCACATATGCGAAAGGTTCTGCTTCTCGCGATCTCATTGAGCCTTGCGTCGCTCGGCGCCGCCTTGGGGCAGAGTGCGCCGCCACCCGGCTCCATCACAGGCGTCGTGATGGATGAGCTCGGGCATCCCATCGTCGATGCGGAGGTGCACGCATTTCCCGAGTCGGCTCGCGCGCGCACGGATTCGGCGGGCCGGTTCATCTTGACCAAGCTTGGTTCGGGCTTTTATCACGTGCGCGCGCGGCATCTGGGCTTCACGTCCGCCGAGATCACAACCGATCTGGCGAAGAACGGACACGTCGATCTCAAATTCGAGCTCAAGGCGAGGCCCGCGATGCTCGACAGCGTCATCGTCGAGGCGAACGGGAAGTGCCCGCCGATGTCGTACGGCGGCTTCAATTGCCGTCGGCGCAACGGCAAAGGCGTTTACTTGACCGACGACGACATCGGCGACAAAGGCGCCATCGAGCTCGGTGAGGTGTTCGAGGGCATTCCGGGTTTCCGCACCGAAATGCGCTTCACACAGTACGGTCGAAGGCCGGTGCCGATCGCCACGCGCGGAAATCGTTGCATCAATGCGCTCGTAAACGGCAGACCATTGAGCGTGACGAATCCGCTACCACACTACGCCAATGAGTTGATCGCGGTCGAGATTTACGCAACGCCGAGCGACGTGCCCGCGGAATACCAGCGGTATGTCTGGATGGGCAGCGCGCGCCAGTCGACGGCGATTCTCGAGCGCTTCATCCCCGACGAGAGCTGCTCGGTCGTCGTCTACTGGACGTCGTACTGAGTAGGTCAAGACGAGACATACATCCGATCCTTCCACTCCACGCGCTGTCCGCGAATGACCGCTCCCAAGGCGATGAAGAGCACCATCGCCAAGCCCATTGGGTAAAGCATCGCGTACGCGACGGATTGGTCCATGAATCGGTAGATCGCGGCCCAAAACAGAATCGAGACCGCGACGACGATCGCTGACCAAACAAGCCACGCGCCGGACAAAAGGCCGATCCCCGCGAGCAAGAGCGCAACCGGCGGAGCGAGGCCGATGATCGGGATGGCGAGCAACAGGGCCGGGTAGGCGAAGCGACCGGCACGGCCGCCGAGCGCGGCGTGACGCCCGCCGGCATAAATGTTCTTGCGCCATCCTTGCACCAGCTCACGCAACGACGCGTACATGTGCGTGGAGAATTGGTGCAACGCGAGCATGAGGACGACACGCTTGCCGGCACGAAAGAATTCCTGGCCGAGCGCCATGTCTTCCGCGACGCGGTGGCGGACAGCGGCGTGTCCGCCGACGGCATCGTACGCGTCACGCCGCACGAGGATGAATTGCCCGTTCGCGATCACGTCGACCGCGCGCCGCGCGTTGCTCACGTGCTCCGTGCCACCGTAGCGAATCGACAGCAGGCCGAACATCTGCGGTTGGATGATGCGCTCCCAGAAGCTGTGCATCTCCTGATGGCCGGCAACGCTGAGCAGCGCGGCGTCGCGATCGCGAAGCGCGTTGACCGCCCGCGGCAGCAAGTCGGGAGCGTGCCGCGTGTCGGCGTCGGTGAAGAGCAACAGCTGGCCGCGCGCGATCCACGCGCCCGTCGCGCAAGCCCACTGCTTTCCGAACCAACCCTCGGGGAGCTCGGGTGCGTCGACGACGGCGAGTCGGTTGTCCTCGCGCCCGATGGCGCGCGCGATCTCACCGGTCGCATCGGTCGAATGATCGTTGACGACGATGACCTCGAGCGACGGATACAGCGCGGCCAATACCGAGCGCACACACCGTTCGATGTTGCGCTCCTCGTTGCGCGACGGGATGATCACCGAGACGAACGGCGCGGGACTCGGTGCCGCGGTTGGAACGTCATCGAGCGAGCGTGAATTCAGTGAGCGAACCAGCGCCGCGAGGGGCGGAACGATCCAGGGTAGCGTCCAAAGAATCGACGCCGTGACGGACATCAGGCCGGCGAGGCGTCGACCGCGGGTTCAGCCGCCGAGCGGCGACCGACGATGACCGCGGCCGCGAGCTGTCCCGTCACATTCGCCGTCGTGCGAAACATGTCGGGAATCGTGTCGACGCCGAGGAGGATTCCGAGACCCTCGATCGGCAGCCCGACGCTCGCCAACACCGGCGCCATAGCGACGATCGAGCCGCCGGGAATTCCAGGAATGCTGAAGCTGGTGACGATACCCGTCGCGACAACCGTCACCAATTGTTGCGGGCTGATAGTCACACCGTAGAGTCGCGCAATGAAGACCGCGCCGGTCGTGACGCCAAGCACACCTCCGACTCGAAACACCACCGTCGCGAGCGGGATGAGGAATCCGGTAATCTCTTCGGGAAGGCCGAGTCGCGCCGTCGCGCTGTCGATCAGCGCTGGAAGCGCGGCGAGCGACGATCGCGACGAGAAGGCGACGGCCTGCGGCGGCAGCGCGGCGCGCGCGAACTGTCCGATCGGAATTCCCCCGCCGAACGACGCTGCCGGGTATACGACGAAGACGCTGAACAACACCGTCATGAGCGAGATGAGCAACACGTACGCGGCGAGGGCGCCGATGGCCGCCAATCCGAGCCGCGCGACGAGCGGAACGGTCAGCGCAAAAACTCCGATGGGGGCGACGACGAGCAACCATCGTACGAGAACGAGCATCGCGTCGGCGACGCCGCGAAACAACGTGACGACGCTGAGGCGCGTTGCCTCTGGTAACGACACGAGGGCAAGCCCGAGCAGCATCGAGAAGACGATGAGCGGGAGCATCGCCCCGTCGACCGCCGCGCCGATGGGATTCGTCGGCACGAGCGACGTCAGCCACTGCGACGGAGTCTGCAGTGCGCTCGTGTTGAATCCCCCACCGGCAATGGGCGAAGCGATATGTGCGCGCACACTGGCGACGGCGGCCGGGTCGAGCGTGAGTCGCGACAAGACAGCAGGCGCGACGAGCGCGCCAACGAGTCCAGCCGCAATCAGGAGGATCACGAACACGAGGATGCCGCGTCCACCGACGCGTGCGACGACGGCGCCGCTGCCCGACGTGGCGATCCCGACAATCAGGCACGACACGACGAGTGGGATCACCGTCATGCGAATGCCGTTCACGAACAAGGTGCCGACCGGTTCCACCACGCCGACGGTCATGCGCGCGACAGATGGCTCCGTCGTGCTCAAATAGAGTCCGACCCCAATTCCCGCAGCGAGTGCGAGCAGGACGCGCGTGGAGAGCGACACGCGCCAAAGATAGT
Source organism: Gemmatimonadaceae bacterium (assembly GCA_036002925.1). GTDB lineage: Bacteria > Gemmatimonadota > Gemmatimonadetes > Gemmatimonadales > Gemmatimonadaceae > JAQBQB01. The sequence goes on from DASYSU010000271.1 coordinate 29,204, forward strand.
CATCACGCGGCGACCGAGCCGCAAATGACGACGGGTCGCTGAACGCAGCTTCGCGCCCAGCGACCCGTTGTCACGCTAAGGTACTTAGCGCGAAGGGTTGCCCATTCCGCCGCCAGATGACCCGCCGGTTCCTCCTTTCGAGCCGCCCGACGAGCCGCCAGTCCCACCACTCGAGCCGCCAGTCCCACCGCTCGATCCACCCGTCCCGGTTGATCCACCGGTCTTGCTGGGCGAGCCGGAGCCGCTCATGCCGCCCTTGCTCCCCGAGCCGCCGACATTTTGGTCGCTCGTGTTGGGATCATTGCGACTTCCGCTCGAGCCGGAACTACCCGGCTTGCTGCTCGACCCGCTGCCGCTGCTCGAGTCGGGATTATTCGGCGAGGCGCCATAGCCGCTCGCATTGCTCGATCTCGACTTGCCGATGTTGCTCGAGCTGCGATCACTGCCGGAGCTTCCGCGATCCGACGACGAGCCGCTCATGCCGTCGCTCTGTTGGTCACGATCATTCATAACTCTTCCTCCTCACTTCATGAGTCTGGTGTCGGCGCGATCTATCCCTCGTTCCGCCGACTTGGCACAGCACACTTTGCAGCAACGGTGCCATACGTTTACGAATCGGTCGAGTTGACGAGACCGAACGCATGTGCGTACGTCCGCCGATGAAATTTCCAGCTCTTCTGAAACCGGGCTCACGCGTCGCGCTCGTTGCGCCCGCTGGCCCGCTACGCGATGAAACCGATCTCGAGCGCGCGGTGGCGTCGGTGCACGGCTGCGAGTGGGAACCGGTGGTTGGCGCGCACGTGCTCGAGCGAGACGGTTACCTCGCCGGCGTCGATGCGCATCGCATCGCCGATCTGAACCGATTCGCTGCCGACGAATCCATTGACGGGATCTGGTGCATTCGCGGTGGATATGGCACGATGCGCCTTCTCGACAGCGTCGACTATGAGGCGTGGCAGCGTCACCCCAAGGCGCTCATCGGATACTCCGACATCACCGCGCTGCACGCGGCGATCGGGCAACGTGCCGCGCTCATCACCTTCCACGGTCCCACGGCGCGCGGCGAAATGACGCCGTTCAGCCGCGCGTCACTTCAGGCGGCGGTGATCGACGGCTGTGACTCCGGCGGCAGGGCTCCCGACGCGCTGACGCTGCAGCCCGGGCGTGCCGAGGGACGGCTCGTCGGGGGAAACCTCGCGCTTGTGACGTCGCTGATCGGCACGCGCTACGAGCCGTCGTTCGACGGCGCGATTCTCGTGCTCGAGGACGTCAACGAATCGGTCTACCGCCTCGACCGCATGTTCACGCAGCTTCGCCTGAGTGGCTCGCTCGACCAGTTGGCCGGCATCGCACTCGGCCAGTTCACCGATATTCCGGTCGAATCGGCAAACGAGACGCGACCGCTGTTAGACTTGCTGTACGAGGTCGCCGATCAATGCGCTGTGCCGTGCCTCGCCGAGCTTCCGATCGGCCACACGCCCGACCAGTGGACGATTCCCTTGGGCGCCACGGCGGAGCTGGACGCTGATAACAAAACGCTCATGGTCATCCGGTAAACCTTCATCGCGTCCATCTTCATGATCAAGACCGGGGCCGAACTCCTCACCGAGGCCAGGGCGCGCATCACCGAGATCAGCGTCGAGCAGGTGGTCGAGCTGCAGGGACGCGGCGAACGCGTCACCCTCGTCGACGTGCGCGACCCACACGAGGTGAACGTCTGCAAGATTCCGGGCGCGGTGGCTATCTCACGTGGCAACCTCGAGTCGAAGATCGAAGCCCAGGTAGCGCGCGACGCGTACGTCGTCATCTATTGCGCGTCGGGGAATCGGTCGGTGTTCGCCACCGAAACGCTGCTCCAAATGGGCTACGCGAACGTCGCGTCGATGGCCGGTGGCATTCGCCGCTGGATCGAGCTTGGCGGCGAGGTCGAATGAGTCGTGACGTCGCTCGACGCGCTCCTCGCGCATCCTGACGTCGCTCGCCTGGCGCTGCGGCTCGCCGCGCACCCGGGCCGCACGATGGAGCTCGAGGGCGCGGCACGGTTCGCCGCCATCGCATTGGTGTTGCGGCCATCGGACGTCGGCGAGCCGGAGTTGCTCATGATCAAGCGCGCCGAGATCGAGGGCGATCCGTGGAGTGGTCACATCGCGTGTCCGGGCGGTCGAATGGATCCGGGCGATCGCGACCTCGAGCAGACCGCGGCGCGCGAGACGTGGGAAGAAACTGGAGTCGACCTCGCCGCCGACGGTCGCATCCTCGGCACGCTCGACGACATCAGTCCGCGCACGCCGTCGCTGCCGCCGATCGTGATTCGACCGTTCGTCGCCGTGGTCAAGCCAGAAATCACGATTGTCGACAGCCCGGAGGTCGCCGAAGCCTTCTGGGTTCCCATGTCGGCCATCCGCGAGACAACGTCGTGGGGTAAAGCGTTCGTTCCGATTCGCGGCGTCGGCGAGCGCGAGGTCGACGTCTTCCGGCATGGCGCGTACACGGTATGGGGACTCACACATCGCGCGCTGATGCAATTCGTCGAGCTACTCAGCGCCTAAGACGGAATAGCGACTCGCCGGTTGCCCCCGTGCTCGCTTGCGGCGAGAATACGCGCCCATGGCCGTCATCCGCGTCGATGGACTCTCGAAGCGCTTCGGATCGTTCTGGGCCCTTCGCGATGCACATTTTTCAATTCTCCCCGGTGAGATCCTCGGGCTCATCGGCCCAAACGGGTCCGGTAAGACGACGCTCTTCCGCTGTCTCGCCGGCGTCACTCCGGCGAGCGCCGGTTCGGTCTCAGTCGACGAAACGTTGACAGCCGCCGCCGCGCGAAAACAGGTACTCTATTTCGTGCCCGACGGCATTCGTCCATGGCCGGACCAGACCGTCGACTGGATGCTGCGATTCGTCAGCGGATTGCACGGCGCGCAGGACGCGGCGCGCGTCGACGTCATTCAATCGCTCGGCCTCACCCAGTTGCTCGGCGCGCGACTCGGCGAATTGTCGATGGGCGAGCATCGTCGCGCGATGCTCGCCGCGGGATTGCTGACGCCGCAGCCGCTGCTCATGCTGGATGAACCCTTCGACGGACTCGATCTTCGACAGACACGCGACGTGATGGGCGTGCTGCGCGCGCACGCGGCGGCCGGTCGCACGCTCTTCTTATCTATTCACCAGCTGGGCGACGCGGCGCGCGTGTGCGATCGCCTCGTGCTGCTGAGCGGTGGCCGCATCGTCGGTGAGGGAACGCTCGCCGATCTTCGCGACAAGGCGGACCTCCGCGATGATGCCGCGGGGCTCGAGGAGGTGTTCCTTGCGCTCACGTAGTCGCACATCGCGTTGGCTGCTGGAGAAAGAGCTGCGCGAGCTCGCGGCCTCGCGATCGTATTGGTTGTTGCTGCTCGTTGTCGGTGCGCTCGTAGGACACGCATTCATCACGTCGGTGAATCTGTACGCCGAGGCGAGCGGAATCGGCGGCGGACCGTCGGCGCTGTCGCAGGGCTTGAGCCCACTCGAAGGCATCATCGTGCCGACGCTCGGTGCGTATGACATTGCCGCCACGCTGCTGTTTCCGTTCGTCGTCATTCGACTGATCGCCAATGAGAAGCAAACGGGCGCGCTCGCCCTGATGCTACAGGCGCCGGCGTCGTTCTATCGCATCATGGCGATCAAAGGACTCGCATTGATCCTTGCTTGGGCAGTCGCCGGCGTGGTTGGCGCGGCGGCGATTCTCCTATGGTCCAGCATGGGCGGACATTTGTACGCAGCGGAAACGTGGACGGTCGTCCTCGGGCACGTGCTGCGCGGTGTGCTCACGATCGGCGTCGGCGCGGCCGCGGCGGCGTTAGCCGCGAGTGCCGCAAGCGCGGCGATTCTCGCGCTCACCATCACACTCGGAACGTGGGCGCTCGATTACGTGGCCGCGGCGCGGGGCGGAACGATCGCGGCGATCGCCGCCTATACGCCGTCTGCGGCGTTGCGTGTGTTCGAGCATGGCGAGCTTCGCGTCGCGACCGTGTTGATTCTGATCGCGCTGGGCGTCGGCGGTCTCGTAGTCGCCGCCGCGTGGCTGCAGGAGGGCGAGCCTGTCAAGTGGCGCGCGTTGCGAGTGGTGGGTGTCGTGGCTAGCGTGGCGGTGCTCTGCGTTGCATTCGCGCGGATTCGGACGAGCGTCGACGTCAGCGAGGACCGACGCAACTCGCTGCCGCGCGCCGATGAGATCGCGTTGCGACAGATCGATCGGCCACTGCATGTCACGGTCTATCTCGCCGCCGAGGATCCACGGTTGACTGACCTCGAGCGGGGCGTGCTGGCCAAGCTGAAGCGCACCATGCGCGACGTCGACGTGACGTACGCGGCGACGAGTCGGAGCGGACTGTTCGAGCGGCCCAACGAGCACTACGGCGAAGTGTGGTACGAGCTCGGAGGCAAACGTGAGATGACGCGCTCGACAACCGAGCCGATCGTCCTCGAGACGATTTACAACCTCATTGGCCGTGCGCCGCCAACGCCGATAGACCAAACGCCGTATCCGGGGTATCCATTAGCGGCGCGGCCGACGCTCGCGCCATGGATATTCTTTCTCGTCTGGCCGTTCTGTGTTATCGCCGTCTGGTGGTTGGTGCGACGGCCCCGAATTTCGCGACTTCAACCCGCTTGAGCATGACGTTTCGTAGTGTAATGATCGCCATTGGCACTTGCAGTCTCTCAGTCGCTTCGGCAGGCGCGCAGGGCGGGGCGCCGAGCGATATGATGAAGCGTGTCACGTTCGCCGGCGAGACGCCTGGTCGTGAGCCGAAGAGCTTCGCGCCCATGGTCGGTACTTGGGTGATTTCGCGCGACGCGGGCCGCAACGTGTTGTTCATTGACGGGCGGGTGTGGAAACGCGGCCAGCCCGCGGGCGGATTAGCCGACAAGGCGCGCGAGCTGTACGGCGCGCGAAACGAAGAGTTCATCGAGAGCATCAAAGCCTTCGCCTATTACCCGATCGCCGTTTACAAAGGACTCGACAACTTCGAGAACGGTGAGATCTCGGTGCGTTTCCAGATGGTCGGCGGAACGCTCGATCGCTGCGCCGGCATTCTGTTCAACGTCAAACCGAACGGCGACTATCTCACTGTTCGCTTCAACGGGACGGAAGACAATCTTGTCCTATGGACGTTCAACAACGGCGTCCGAAAGTTCGTCAAGCGCGCGCCCGAGACCGTCCCGTTGGAGCTTGGTACCTGGCACACGATCAAGATCTCCGTCCATGGTACCGCGCTGCAGGGATTTCTCGATGGAAAACCACTGCTCGACTACACGTTGCCACAGCCGGTGTCGGGCAAGATCGGCGTCTGGTCGAAGACCGACAGCATGATCGAGTTCGACGACTTCACTGTCATGCCGGCCGCAAAATGAAACTGCCATTCTTGCGACGTGCCGCGCGACTTCTCGCGACGCTGGTGCTCGTCCCCGTGCCGGCGCTCGCTCAGGCAAAGACGGGTCGTGCGCCTGAATGTCGCGTGCGACCGTCGGACGCATGGGTCAAGCGACAAGCCGAGTTCTTCGACGAGACGAAGCACGAGTGGACGAACGATTCGTTGCGGACCGCGTTGCTCGCGGCGGCGGGCATTTCGGCGCCGCTCACAATGCCGGTGAACACCGGCGTCCAGCTCGTCGATCGCGCACCGGCGCTTGGCCCAACAGCATCGTCGGTGACCGATCAGCTCAAGACGCTCGCGGCAACGCACGGTTCGGAATGGCCCACGAAGAGCGTGGTCGGTGCGGCGGGCACGCACGCGGTCTATCTGCTCGCGTTGGGCGACACCGCGCTCGGCCGCGCCGCGCTTCATCGGATGATGGAGGCCGGCCCCGCCGAATCACCGGCGGTGGACGTCGCGACGTTCGAGGATCACATGCGCGTGCTCAGCGGTCGAAAGCAGATTTACGGCACGCAGTTCCGCGTCGATGACAAGGGACGCGTCGTGCTGGCGCCGATGGAGGACTCCGCGCACGCGGACCTGCGCCGCGAGGACGCCGGGCTGCCGCCGTTCAAGCTTGGCCTCTGCCTCAGCGCTTCTCTTCCATCAAAGCCATGACGTTGTTCTCCGAGTCGCGGAACTCGGCGAGCCACAACTCGTGGTCCGGCATTTTGGCGATCATGTGTGGCTCGCCGATGAACCGCACGCCTTTCGCGGCGAGCGCATCGCGGTGCGCGTGGATGTCGTCGACGAGATAGTAGAGCGCCGACGTTCCGTTCGCCTCGCCCTCGGGGGCGCTGAGCATTAGTCGCACACCGCCGCAGTCGAAAAACGCGAGACCTGGCGGCGCGCTGAAGAGGAACGGCAGGCCGAGTGTGTCTCGATAAAATGCCGTTGCGCGCGCCACGTCCCTGCAGACGATGGCGATCTGGCGGATTCGCGAGTGACTGAGATCCGGCATCTGAGCATCCTCGGCGCTGTCTGTGGTCGCGGGCTCTTGCCGCCGGCCCGCGGTTGGGGTTTAGTTAGCCAGGCTAACGAGATTATCAAGATAGTTAGCTTAGCTAAGTAACAGTATTCACCATGCCAGCGAAATCCGCAAGAGGGCGGCCCGCGGTCGCCGATAAGACCGCCGACCTCGCCGATCGCCTCCACTCGGCCGCGATTCATTTACTGCGTCGGCTGCGGCGCGAGGACGACGCGTCGGGTCTTCCGGCGCCGCAGCTCTCGGCGATGTCGGTCATCGTATTCGGCGGGCCGATTACGCTCGGCGCGTTGGCGAGCGCCGAGCAGGTGCGTCCGCCGACGATCACCAAGCTCGTGGCGTTGCTCGAGGAGCAGGGGCTCGTCGAACGCGAGACCGACCCGGCGGATCGTCGCATCGTGCGCGTCAAGGCAACGGCTCGGGGAACGCGTTTACTCTACGAGGGTCGCCGTCGTCGCGTCGCATCACTCGCGGAATCACTTAGCCAGTTGCCTGCCGCCGATCGCGCGGCGCTTGCAAACGCGGTCCCGCTTCTGGAAAAAGTCGCGCGCGCCCCTTGATCCTCACGCTACGTGAGGTCGTACGATGCGATCATGAGTGATGTCACATCGTACGTCGAACACACGTGCACGCTCGTGGTGCCGGGCTGGGAGATCCCGGCCGCGCTCACGCTGCCGTCCCAATCCGGCGCCGGTGCGCCACCAAGCGCAATCCTCCTCGTTCCGGGCTCGCTCTTCAGCGACGTGAACGGCGATTACCCGGCGTGGAATTCATTTCCGCACGTCTACGCGCATCTCGCGCACCAGCTCGCGGCGCGCGGACACGCTGTGTACCGCTTCGCGAAGCTTGGTCCGGGAACGGGTAGCGTCACGACCGACGCCACAGAGGCGGCGAAGATCCGGACGTGGGACGGACGCCTCACCATCGCGACGGCAGCACTCGACGCCATGCGACGCGAGCTGGCTGCTCACGGAGTTCCTGGAACGAAAACCATCGTCGCCGGTCACAGCGAAGGCGCCGTGGTCGCGAGCAGGATTGCTGTCTCTGAGCGTGCGTCGGATCTTGACGGCGTCGTTCTTCTTGCCGGTCCATCGCTCGGCATACTCGGAATCATGCGCGAACAAGTCAGTCTGATGACGCCGCCTGATCAGCGTGACGACGCGATTCGTAGGCTTGATCTCGCCATAGACTGCATCCGCCGCGGTGAGCCGATTCCGCCCGAGCTCGCGACCGGCGCTCCGATGGGCGCGAGCGCGTTGGCATCGATGCCTGACGAGGGGCGGCGATACATGCGCGAGGTCGACGCCACTGATCCAAAAGAGCTCGCCGCGTGCATGACGCAACCCGTGCTCGTGGTGCAAGGTGGCAACGACGGCTCGGTTCCAACGCATCACGGTGAAACCCTGCGCGACATCCTGCTCGCGCGCGACAACGGCTCAGCGCGAACGGAATATCTGTTCGTTCCCGAGGCGACGCACATGTTCAAGGTTGTCCCCGCCGGTTTATCGGGTCCTGAATTGTTTGGCTATCCAGGAGAGACCGACACGCGCGTCGCCGATGGAATCGACGGTTGGATCCGAGGGATCAAAACGGGAATCAACCCTTAGGTCGAAGGATCGCCTCGAACGGCTCGTAACCGCGAAGCGCCTGGAATTCCTCGAGTCGATGAATCTCAGGCATTTTTCGATCACCGCGCGCCAGCGCTTCGGTCAGTAGCCGCACCGCCGTCTCCTTATCTCCAAGCGCCGCCGCGATGGCGGCGCCCCAATACGCCGGCTCGCCGAACGTGTAGGGTCGGTCAATGCTCGACAGCTCGGCCGCGATGCGCCTCGCGGTCGCCGTATCGCCGCGCAATGCCGCCGATGATCCCACTCGCCCGCGCGCCATGATGTCGAACGTGTCCGCGGCGGCGAGGGCGGCGTATCGCGCTTGCGCCGAATCGAACTGCCGTGACGCGAAGAAGACGTTCGCTGCTGTGCGACGAAGCCCGCGGCGCTTCGACAGCTCCGCTTGACGCGTGGCGATCCATTGCCTGGCGTGTGAGAGCATGTCATCGGCGTCTCTCTCGTGTCCGTGCGCCCGGAGCTCGAGTGCTACACCCAGCATGTGATCAGCAGGCGTGACGACGGTGTCCGTTGACGTTCGCTCGATGCTGTCGATCATCGCGCGAATCCGAGATATGTCGCCCTTGGCGCCGAGCGCTCGCAATTCGACGACGACGAGGCGCCCGGGGTATGCCGCGTTGCCGCTCTCTCCGACACGCAATTCCTCGTCGAACTCGCCAAGCGAATGGTGCGCGCTGCCGAGCGCATTCCAGTATGGAATCCATCCGGGCGGTGGCTTCAGACCACTAAGGATGCGGATCGTCTCGCGTGGGCGATTCAGCCATAGCGCGTGATACGATGTGAGCCACAGTGGCACCCACGCCGAGTCGCGCGTGGCCTCCACCTGCGCGAGCCGATGGGTCGATTCGAGATCGCCCTTGATGTTCGCGAGCACCCAGTCGAGATGCTCGCGATCAGATTTCGACATCCGGTCGCGCCGCCGTTCAGCAATCTTCGCGACAGAATCCGTGGCCGCCCATTCTTGAAGATTGCTGTGCGCCGTCGCGAGCAGAGTCATGGCCGTACCAAAGGTCGAGTCGAGCGCAATCGCTTGGTGCAGCGGCTCCATGGCACCGCGATAGTCCTGACGTTGGAAGCGGTCCAGCGCGCGCATGAAGAGTTCGTATGCCTCGTATCGCGGCGCCCCTTGCAGGCGCTGTGATGCACGCTCGTCGCGGATGGCGATGGCGCCCATCAATCGCTCTCGCAGCAAACGAATTCCGCGAATGGGATCGCTTGCTGGGCCGGCGACGTCGGAGAGGGACACCAGCAATTTGCCGCTCGCGACCTCCGTGACCTCCGCGTGAAAGCGCAGACTGTCGCCCTGTTTGTAAATCGAGCCCGAGATCAGTGTGCCGGCCCGTTGCTGTTCAGCGAACTGCCGCGCATTCGCGACGAGCCCGTTCGTGGAAGTGGCGGCAAGGACCGTGGCCGACGGAACCGCCTCGACCGAGTCCAGCTGCGACAGCCCTTCGGTGATGTAATCGGAGGTGATGCGACCGACGAGCGCGAGGGCTGTATCACGAGTGACGTTCTCGAACGGCGCGACCATGACTCGCTTCGGATTGAGCGGTGTGCGGCGCGCCCTGTTGATGAATGGGATGGCGACGGCCACTACGACGGCGAAAGCAACTCCGCCGGTCGCAACCCAGTTTGTTCGACGAGATCGATCGGCCCGCGCGGGTGCGCTGATCCTCGACGGCGTCGCAATTCCGTCCAGTGCGGCGAGCACTTCACGTGCATTTTGCGGACGATCCGCCGGACGTTTTTCCAAACAGCGCATCACCAACTCGGCGACGGCGGGCGGCACGGCCGGCCGAACGCGTTCGAGCGACGTCGGAACCTCGGTCGCGTGCGCGGCGAAAAGTTGTTGCGCAGATCGCGCGGCGAATGGCGATCGTCCCGCGAGCATCTCGTACGCGGTGACACCGAATGCATAGATATCGGCACGATGATCCGTCGCGGGGTCGGCGCTCGCTTGCTCCGGCGCCATGTAGGCTGGCGTGCCGAGGGCGACGCCAATCGAAGTCAGCGTCGCCTCGCCCTGCGTCGAGCTGGAAATCGCTTTCGCCACGCCGAAGTCGGTGACCGCCGCCGACCCGTTGGTGAGAAGCACGTTGTCGGGCTTGATGTCCCGATGCACCACGCCCTTCGAATGAGCGTAGTCCAACGCCTTGGCGATGTCACGCAGGATCGCGACGGCTTCCGCGACGGGAAGCTCGCCGCGGGCGACGTGCGCGCGTAGCGACTCGCCCTCGACGAACGGCATCGTGAAATACGGGACACCGTCGATTTCGCCCGCACTCAGCAGCGGCACAATGTGCGGATGTTGAAGTCGCGCGGCGACGCTGATCTCGCGCTTGAAGCGGTCGAAATTCACGCTGCCGCCGAGCTCCGGCGCCAAGACTTTTACCACGACCCTGCGGCCGAGCGTCTCGTCCTGGGCGACGAACACGCGAGACATGCCGCCGCCATGGAGCTCGCGCTCGAGTGTATACGACGTGCCGAGGGCCGACTGGAGTTGATCGCGAAGTTCCATCACTCAGCGCGCGAGGCAGGAAACTCTAACGTATGGATTGTTCGCCGCGGTAGCCAGGGACAGCGGCATCTGGGTCTGCCCGCGATCTTGCGCGATCGGCGTCCGATCAATAATTTAGGCGAGCCTAACTTTGCCCCATTCATCATCAGCCAAGGCTCGCGTGGCACTTCCGAAGATCATTCGACCGACCGAACCGCCCGACGAGGAGCCGGGATGGCAGCGGTCGCGTGTCGCGCCGAGCCTCCAAGAGGTCTACCGCACCGTTCCGGTGGCGACCGGGAGCTTCTTTCGGAAGCTGCTCGCGTTCGCTGGACCGGGATATCTCGTCGCGGTCGGCTACATGGATCCTGGAAATTGGGCGACGGATCTCGCCGGCGGATCGCGCTTCGGGTACACGCTCCTCAGCGTCGTGCTGCTCTCGAATATCATGGCGGTACTCCTGCAAGGACTCGCGTCCAAGCTCGGCATCGTCACCAGTCGCGACTTGGCGCAAGCATGCCGCGATCACTACTCCCGACCGGTCTCAATCGGGTTGTGGATTCTTTGCGAGATCGCGATCGCGGCTTGTGACCTCGCCGAGGTCATCGGATCGGCCATCGCGCTGAATTTGTTGTTCCACATCCCCGTCGCCGTCGGCGTGCTCGTCACGGGGCTCGACGTTCTGTTGTTGCTCGCTCTGCAGAACCGCGGCGTTCGGGTGCTCGAGGCACTCGTCATCACGTTGATCGCCACGATCGGAATGTGCTTTCTGTTCGAGATCATTCTATCGCGGCCCGACATGACGGCCGTGGCGAAGGGCTTCTTGCCGACTCGCGGCATCGTGTTCGATCACGAGATGCTGTACGTCGCCATCGCCATTCTCGGCGCAACGGTGATGCCCCACAACCTGTATTTGCACTCGTCGATCGTGCAGACCCGGCGCTATGCCGAGACGACCGCCGGAAAACGGGAAGCCGTCCGCTTCGCGTTCCTCGATTCGACGATCGCGCTCAGCTTCGCGTTCTTCGTCAACGCCTCGATCCTCATCGTTGCGTCGGCGACGTTCCATACGAGCGGCCACGCCGAAGTCGCCGAG
>DASYSU010000272.1:0-2619 GCA_036002925.1 Gemmatimonadaceae bacterium
GGCGATCACCGGATCAGTATGGAGGTATTGGCGCACGATCATACGCCGCTCTCCACCGGGAGCCCAGCAGCACGCCAGTCCGGCAATCCGTCGCGCGTGCGTCGCGCGTCATATCCGTGTTTGCGAAGGAGCGTGACTGCCTCGAGCGAGTAGACGCAGTAGCGCCCACGACAGTAGGCGATCACCTCCTTCCCCTTCGGGATCTCACGCAAGCGACGCTTGAGCTCAGACACCGGCAGCGACAGGGCGCCGGGAATGTGCCCGGCGTCGTACTCCTCAGCAGGTCGCACATCGACGATGGTGACATCGCCGTCGCGCATGAGCTGACGCAGCTCCTTGAACGTCACCGGTTCGAGCGTATCGAGCCCATCGAGGTACATCCGAACTACGTGCCGTATGTCGGCCAGACGACTATGCCCGAGGGTCTCGAGCGATTTCAGAAGGCGAAACACGTCGTCGTCCGCCAGGCGATAATAGACGTACGTTCCATCGCGGCGGGTGTCGACGAGCCGGGCCTGGCGAAGCACTCGCAGATGCGCGCTCGTGTTCTTGATCGGCGTCGCGATGGACTCGGCCAGCTGTTCGACAGTTTTCTCGCCCTGGCTGAGCAGGTCGATCAACTCGATGCGTTTGGGGCTCGACAGCGCATGTCCAATGCGTGCGAACTGCGCGTACAGCGCATCCTTGAAGTCTCGGTGACTCGCCATGCGATCTGAGCTCGCGTGAAATAAACGCCGCTTGACGGATATTCCAATAAACCATAGAATAGACGAACGGCATTCCCTGTCAAGAGGATCGCATGCCGCCGTCCCAGTACGCAGCCATCGCGGGAGTGAGCCGAGCGATCGAGGGCCTCGACGTTGAAGGATTGCGCGAGGCCATTCGCGACGAGTATGCACAAGTCGCCACCAATCCCGAGCAGGGATTCCACTTTCACACTGGCCGTCGTCTCGCCGGCATCCTTGGCTACGATGATCAGTGGCTCGACTCGACAACCTGCGCTTCGAGGCGGGCGTTGCCGAGTCACTGCCCGTACCGGACGCGTGGGGGGACGTCGTGATCTCGAATGGAGTCGTCAATCTCTTTCCCGGCTCCGCGCGCTGCAAGAAATGGCGCGCGTACTCAAGCCAGGCGGCCGCCTTCAGATCGGCGATATTCTCATCCAGAAATCGCTGGACGATAAAGCCAAACGCGACATTGATCTCTGGAAGGGTTGAATTGCGGGCGCTCTGCGGGAAGCGGAGCTTCGGGCGACGGTCGTCGCCGCCGGCTTTGTGGGACTCGAGATCACCCATCGCGTCGACGTCTACGCGGGCGCGCCGCAGTCGTCCAGCGCGGCACAATTCGGCACGCTGGGTATCAATTTTCGCGCGCGCAAGGCACGGGACCAGGACGAGTGGGCATCGGCATTGGCTGCGTTGACCTGCGCAATCCAATAGGATCCGCGCTCTAACCGTCGCGAGTCAGCGAGCAATAACTCGTGGCTGGAGGCCGTCTCTGACGGAGCTCCACTCCCAACGCGCCTGCCAAGGCGGCATATTGTGTTGCCATGCGCATTGCCATTCTGACGATCTCCGACGCCGGCGCTCGCGGCGAGCGTGCCGACACCTCAGGCGATGCCGTCCAGCAGTGGGCCACGGCCCGCGGCTACGACATCTCGGCGCGCGAGCTCGTACCCGACGAGACGGTTCGCATCGTCTCGACGCTCTGCGCATGGTGCGACTCGGGCGACGTCGACCTGGTGCTCACGACGGGCGGCACGGGTCTGAGCCCGCGCGACGTCACCCCCGAAGCGACGCGCGCCGTGATCGAACGCGACGCCCCCGGCATCGCCGAGCGCATCCGCGCGCTGTCGCTCGAGACTTTCCCCCGCGCCGCGCTCTCGCGGGGCCTGGCCGGTACTCGTAAGAGAACTCTCATCATCAATCTCCCAGGCTCCCCGAGCGGCGTGAAAGATGGCCTCGCCGCGCTCAACCCGATCGTCGACCACGCCATCGCCGTGCTCCGCGCCGACACGCTCGATCACGACGCCCCGGTACACAGTTCCACCGTTCCACCGTCCCAGCGATGAAGGTCTTGCTCACGTTGCAGGACGTCGAGCCGGCGGTGCGCATCAACGCGGTCCTCGAGCGCGACGGTGTCGAGACGGCGCTTGTCTCGCCGCTCGACGACATCCGCGCGGCGATCAAACGCGAGAAGCCCGACATTCTCGTCTTCAGCGCTGAGCTCACCGACCCGGCGACGGTCGCCGTCGTCAAGGAACAGTTGTGGGAAGGCGCTGCCGCGGTCGGTCTCGCCAACGACGCCGACCCCGCGCACGTCGAACGCCTCCGCACCCTCGGCTTCGTCGACGTGTTCGCGAAACCGGTGAACGTCGACGAGGTCGTGGGCGGAATCCGTCGCATCCTCGAGCGCCGGCGCCTGCAAGCGCTCACCGGGTTGATCGGCGAAAGCGAAGGGATGCGCGAAGTGATGGTGCAGGTCGAGCAGATGGCGCCCGTGTCGAGCACGGTGTTGATCGAAGGCGAGAGCGGCACCGGAAAGGAGCTCGTCGCCCGAGCGATTCGGCTGCTCAGCAATCGTCGCAACAAGCCGTTCATTGCCGTCAACGTCGGCGCG
>DASYSU010000273.1:0-2284 GCA_036002925.1 Gemmatimonadaceae bacterium
GAGCATGGCGAGTCGCATCTCGACGGCTTTCACCGCGGCGACGTCGTCGCGCGCGATGACCGCGTCCAATTGATCGACGGATCGCGAGATCATCGACAACACGCCAATGCTCGCGATGGTGCCAACGAGTAGCACACCGACGAGACCGAAAACGAGTTTGGCGCGAATCGTGATTCTCATCCGGTGACGGTACGATGGACGGCGCCGCGGGACCAATACTTTGTTCCTGGGCATGTCATGCCTGGTACGCATGCGGCGCGGGCGGGCATGACATCCCCAACAAAGGAGTATTGGCCCGGGCGATTCGCCGAGCGCATGGTTCCGTTCGTAACACGCGAACCAATCATTCAACTCGACTACCCATGCACAAATACATTGTCGGTCTCGCGCTTGTACTCGCGACCGTGGTCCGTCCGTCGGTCGCGCACGCGCAAAAGGGGCAGGACAGCGCCCCGTCGGCGAACGCCGAGCAGACGTATCTCGACTTTCAGGTCGAACAAGCCGTGAAGCCGAGGACTGCCCCGGCGCCTGTCTATCCGGAGCGCCTCCGGAGCGCCCACATCGAAGGCCATGTGCTCGTTCAATTCGTCGTCGACGATCATGGTCGCCCCGATATGGGGACGTTCAAAGTTCTCAAATCGAGCGATGCGGAGCTGACGGAGTCCGTCAAGCACGCCGTGAGCGGCATGTCGTTCTTCCCCGCGGAGTCGGCAGGCCAGAAGGTGAAGCAGCTCGTTCAACTTCCGTTCACGTTCACCCCCAGGTAACGATCACCACGTTCTGCAACGGCTACCGGAGGATGTAGGAGCGGGCCTCTATTCGCGCTCATAAAGGCGGTACGAAGCCGCGGTAGCTCCCCATCTGGCGGC
The DNA here is from genome assembly GCA_036002925.1 of Gemmatimonadaceae bacterium. Classification (GTDB taxonomy): domain Bacteria; phylum Gemmatimonadota; class Gemmatimonadetes; order Gemmatimonadales; family Gemmatimonadaceae; genus JAQBQB01. The sequence continues at coordinate 870 of DASYSU010000273.1, forward strand.
GCGGGGGGCGCTGTCGGGTGGGCAGGGCGGGTCGCTGTCAGGCGGGATGCTGGCCTTTTCAGGCCGCTGGCCTTCCGCGCAGGCGACCCGCCAAGGATTTTATTGAATGACGAGTCCGGGGCTGAAGCCGACCGCGCTCCAAGCGGAGCACGTGACAAAACGCTTCGGCCCATTGCTCGCGCTCGACGATGTTTCGTTGTCCGTCGGCGCCGGCACCTGTGTCGCCCTGGTTGGCGAGAGCGGGTCAGGGAAGACGACACTCCTCCGTTCCTTCAATCGACTCGTCGATCCCGACGCCGGCACGATTCGCGTCGATGGCCTCGACGTCGCGACGACGGATCCGGTTGAGCTCCGACGACGCATCGGCTATGTGCCGCAGGACGGCGGATTGCTTCCGCATTGGCGCGTGCTGCGAAACGTCGAGCTCGTGCTCCGTCTCATCGGCGACGATCGCGCCACGGACCGCGCCCGCAAGGCACTGACGCTGGTCGGGCTCGATCCCGAGACATTCGGGCAGCGGTGGCCGCGCGAACTTTCGGGTGGACAGCGGCAGCGTGTGGCGATCGCACGTGCTCTTGCCGCGGAGCCGTCGCTCGTGCTGCTTGACGAGCCGTTCGGCGCACTCGACGCAATCACTCGCTCTGAGCTTCAAGAGAGTTTTGCCGCCTTGCGAGATCGGCTTGGAATGACCTGTGTGCTCGTCACGCACGACCTGCACGAGGCGCTGCTGCTCGCAACGCACGTCGCGGTGATGCGCCGTGGACGAATCGAACAGGTTGCCCCACCCGCGGCGCTGGTTGCCGAGCCGGGGACAGAATACGTGCGCACGCTGCTTCAGCGGGCGCGAGTCGCGCAGTTCGCGAGCGTCGGATGAACGTCCTGGTCGGGCTTGCGCTCGCGGCGCAGACGTCGGCGGCGACGGTCCAAGATCGTCCCGTGATCGTCGCGTCGAAACCGTTCGGTGAATCCTACCTACTGGCGGAGATGTTCTCGCAGTTGCTCGAGGCGCGCGGCGTCCGAGTGGATCGTCGGCCGGGGCTGGGCCAGACGGAGATCGCGTTCGGCGCCGTACGAACCGGCGCGATCGACGTGTACCCGGAATACACCGGCACCGGGCTGCTGGCCATTCTCGGCGAGCAACCACTGGGAAACTCGGGCGATGTGTTTCGGCGAGTGTCTCGCGAATTCCGCGATCGCTTCGGTGTGCGCTGGCTCGCACCGCTCGGCTTTCAGAACAGCTACGCGATTGCGGTGCGTCGCGCGACTGCCGACTCGCTGCATCTTGCGACACTGAGTGATCTCGCGCGTGTGTCGGCGCGGATCCGCGCTGGACTCACGCCGGACTTCATCGGGCGAGCCGACGGGCTGCCGGGCTTGCAGCGCGCTTATGGTTTGCGCTTTCGCGACGTTCGCGC
>DASYSU010000274.1:0-2916 GCA_036002925.1 Gemmatimonadaceae bacterium
GTGGGACTGAAGCCGGGACGCGATTCGAGTCGCGGAGTTGCCGCCCCGGGTTCCTCGAGAATGAATCGCATCGACGGTGCCGAGTCGGGGAATCCAGGATCCTTTACGGCCACGAGACGCAATCGTCGGCCATCTCGAACCGGTTCCGCGCGGGCCCGCAGCCCGGGCCGCGGCGCGACATTGATGCCGAGTACCAAGCCCGCCATTCCAGTCAGCGCGTGATTCGCGGTGTCGCTCATCTCATGCTGCGACGCGGCCGCGGCGCCCGCCAACTCTATGCCGCGTGGTCGCGCAGAGTCCGGCACGAGGTGGAGTTGAAAATGACAATGAAACAGCCAGTTGCCAGGCCGTTCTGGAATCCATGTCAACGACATCGCCGTGAACGGCGCCATCCGCTCGGTCACCACCATGCGGCCCGAGGCTCCCTGGCCCTGAGTACCGCTGCGCGGACCGACGAGCGTATCGACGCGATAGTAGAAACCGTGCAGGTGCATCGGATGAATGTCATTCGACGCGTTGATGACCCTCCAGTGCAGCGTGTCGCCCTCCGTCGCCGCGATCCGCTCCGTGTGCGGCCACGAGCGTCCATTGATCGCAAACGTCGGGAAACCGGGAGTGGTCGCCGGCGCGGCCGCGATCGAATCGGGCGACATCGTGATGACGAAGATCCGATCGCGATGAGGCCGAACCGCATTCGCTGTATCGACGATCAGCGCCCCGACAAGCAAGCCGCGCATTCCCGCGCGAACGCTGTAGGGCGATTCCGTCGTCCCGCGGTAGAAGTAGTTGCCGGGCGCGGTCACGCGAAACCGGAGCTCACGCGTGGCGCCGGGCGGAACAATCACGGAATCCCCGGGCTGCTCGTAGTCACCACCGCGCACCATCGCCGACACGTGCAGGGTGAGCGTCTCATCCGCCAGCGAGTTGTGAACGTTGGCGCGGATCTCTGTGCCCTGAGGCACGCGAAGCAAAGGGCCCGGTACCGACGGGCGTTTCCCCGTCTCGGCGAATGCCGCCAGGGTCATACCGGGGAGCGAGTCGCCATTCGGACGCCAGATCACCGTCTGAGCATCCAACTCCACGGTGAGCACGCCTTCTCGAAGAATACCAGCGGGCGCGGTGTTGCCGTTTGGGTCGGCGACTTGTACTTCGGTGTGCCAGGATCCAGACCGATCAGCGAACAGCAGCATGATCGCAAGCGGAGCGGCGTAGACGGTTCGCATCGTCGCGTTTTGAAGGTGGGCGCCTCCCAAGGTGCCGGGTGGCGGATCTGCCGTCTTTGTGTGCGACGAATATGCGGCGATCCGATGCGAATACCTAGTCCTGGGCTGCCGACAACCGCTGGTTACACCTGCGTCCCGCTGTCAGATTACAGCGCGTGACTACCCTTCCCGTTCCACGAGGTCCGCGCTCGCGCGGACCGGGCAAAGCACCTTCCGGCAGCGCCGGCGCCGCGATACGCGATTCGCGACTCGATTGGCGACGCATCGCCTACAACGCGCTCGTCTCGCGCTCGATCGACGACATCGAGGAAGCGACGAATAAGAACAAATCGAGTACCGCACGCGAGAATCTGATTCTGTATCAGTTCTCGGCGCGCGGACACGAAGTTGCTGAAGTCATCCTCGGCGCGTTGATCGATCATCGCCACGATGCGGCGAGCGCGTACTATCGATCGCGTCCTCTGCTCCTCTCGCTGGGCCTGAACATCGAGGACGCGTTCGCCAGCCCGCTCGGCCGTGCCGGCGGATTCAGCGACGGACGCGACATCGGTGTCGTCTGTAACTTGCCGAACCGCGAGGGTCCGATCGTTCTGCCGATGTCCGGCGACGTCGGCTCGCAATACACACCCTGCGCTGGCTGGGCGCAGTCGATTCGCTACCATACCGAGGTTCTCGGCGACGCGAGCTGGAATGGCGCGATTGGTGTTGTGCTCGGCGGCGAAGCGTCGGTGGCGACGAACGGCTTCTGGTCCGCTCTGACGATCGCGACAACGCTCTCGCTGCCGATGCTCTTCTACGTCGAAGACAACGGGCTCGGCATCTCGGTCCCGGGCGAGTTGCAGACGCCCGGCGGCGATGTCGCGAGCAACCTTGCCGCCTTCGGCAATCTTCTCGTGCGCGACGGCGACGGGACCGATCCCGCGGAGACCGCGCGTTTGTTCGTCGAATGCGTCGACCATGTCCGCGCGGCGAATGGACCGGCGCTCGTCCGTCTGACGGTCCCCCGTTTGTGCAGCCATTCCGGTCCCGACAACCAACGCGGCTATCGCAGCGACGCGGACATCGCGTCCGACACGCAACGCGATCCGCTCCCGCGACTCCGTGCGCACCTCGTTCCGGCGGTGTTGTCCGAAAAGGAGTGGTCGGCGCTCGAAGCTGAAGTCGCACGCGACGTTCAAGCGGGGCTCGCGGCAGCGCGCGCGCGGTCGAACCCGGACCCATCGACTGTTGCGCGCTGGGTGTACGCCGATGACTCGCCCGATTCGCCCGAAGCATACGGTGGATTATCGCGCGCCGAACGTGCGGCGATGGGCGGCAGCAATTCATCGGCGCCAACCAAAGACGTGGTTCGCTTTGCCGAGGCTGTCCGACGAACGCTACGGCACGAGCTCGAGGTGAATCCGAAGGTGGTCGTCTTCGGGGAGGACGTTGGGCGAAAAGGCGGCGTCCATCTCGTGACCGAGGGACTGCAGAAGAAATTCGGCGCGGGGCGCGTGTTCGATACGAGCTTGTCCGAGGAAGGAATCGTCGGCCGCGCCGTCGGCATGGCGATCTCGGGACTGATGCCGGTCGCGGAGATCCAGTTTCGAAAGTACGCCGATCCCGCCGCCGAGCAGCTGAATAACTGCGGGACACTGCGCTGGCGAACAGCGAATCGCTTCGCCGCGCCGATCGTTGTGAGGATGCCGGGCGG
>DASYSU010000275.1:0-5724 GCA_036002925.1 Gemmatimonadaceae bacterium
GAAAACTGCGCTGGATCGTGCACGGCGAGTCCCAGACCGTGACTGATGCCGTGGATCATCCAGAAGTTCGCTTGCTTGCACGCTGCCGGCGTACGATCACAGTTTGCCTGCCACGGCGGATCGAACGTCGCCTCTTCGCTCTCGATCAACCCGAGCGCGGCGAGGCCGTGCGCGCGAACGGCGACCGACGAGTCTTGCGCCGCCGCCGCTGAACGTCCCGGCTTCGCGTTTCGCTCCGCGGCCGCCTGCGCGTCGCGGACGAGCTGGTAGATTCTTCGTTGCTCAGCGGTGAAGGTGCCACTCACCGGAATCGTGCGCGTAATGTCGGCGGCGTACCCCTCGTACTCCGCCGCCGCGTCCATCACGACGAGGTCGCCGGGTTTTGTCGCGCCGCGATCCTTCATGTAGTGCAGCTGCGTTCCGTTTTGTCCGGAACCCACGATCGAACCGTACGCTGGTCGAGTACCACCGAGCCGCGTGAAGTTGTATTCGAGCACCGCCTGGAGCTCGTACTCATGCTGCGGAACCGGCGCAAGCATCGCTGCGCGATGACCCTCGGAGCTGATCTCCGCCGCGCGTCGGAGTAACGCGATTTCGGCGGCGCTCTTCTTTGCGCGGAGTTTGTCGACGAGTGGATGAGCGTCCTTGACGACTAGGCCCGAATGTCGCTCGGCCACGGCGCGAACAAATGCGCGGCCGCGCGTCAATGAGTCCGCGCGCGCGAAGTCAGCGTCCTCGAAATCGTTCAGCGTGTAGAACGGCAGACCCGTCGTCGCGAGCGAATCGGCAACCGCAGTCAATGCGGTGAACGAACGCGCCGTGAGCGCGTGGATGCGTCGAACCGCCGCCGAGTCCGGACGCCAACCGTAGTAGAATGCGGACCTGGGCTCCGCGGGCGTGATGAATAGCGTGGTCGAGCCGACGCCATGGCGAACGACCATCACGAACGCGGCATCGGGCTCATCGAAGTTCGTGAGATAATGAAACGCGGGGAGCTGATGGAACGGCCCGAAGTCGGTAATCGGAGTTCGTCCGCCGAAGCCGATGACGACGCCGCTGTCGAGATGCTTCGCCAGCGAATCTCGCCGCGCGGCGTACTCTTGCTCGGGGATTTGCGCGGCCAGCGTCGTCGCTGCAAACGAAAGCATAAGCGCGACGGCCGCGCGCGGCTTCATCGTGCGCCTCCGTCCGGCGTCGTCTTCCCGTTCTCTGGCAACAGCACAAATCGCGCGTAGTTCGCCGTATTGAGGTACGTCTTTGCCGCCTCTTGAATCTGCGCCGGCGTCAGCCCCTTGATCATGGCCTCATATGGTCCGACGAGACCGGCCGGGTCCTCGCCCCCTTGTTCGCGCCCAATGATGTTGCCCAGCCAGTAGCTGTTCTGTTTGAGATTCACTTCCTGCGCGCGAAGGAACTCCTCTTTGACTTTGTCGACGTCGGCCTGTGTCGGGGGCGTTGCCTTGATCGAGTCGATCAGCGCGAACACGCTCTTCGTCAACTTTTCGACATTGTCAGGCGCCGAGTTGAACTGCACCTCGATCGAGTATTCCTGACGTGGAACACGACTGCACGAACCGCTAACGCCCGGACTGTATGTGCCGCCAAGCTGCTCGCGTAAAGTCTCCGTGAGCTTGATCTGAAACAGCTCGACGAGCGCGCGAATCGCGAACCGTGACTCGGGCGACGATCGGCATGCGCCGGTAAAGTCGATGATCGTATTTGCCTTGGGCTCGACGCCTTTGTGCACGACTTTTTCGACGACGCCTTTTGGCGGCGCGCCGCCGTTGTCGCGGAACGTCTCGGTGCGTCCAATCGACGGCAATGAGGCCAGATATTTCTCGACCAGCGGCTTGAGCGCCGTCGAGTCGACGTTCCCGACGAACACGAAGGTGAAATCACTCGCGTCGGCGAATCGATTCTTGTAGAAGGCGAACGCCTTCTCCGGATTCACCTCGGCAAATGTCGCGGCGGAGATCGGGCGCGCCCGATAAGCGTGTTGCGTCATCGTCCACGAGACGGTGTCGCTGAACACCTGGTCGGGGTCGGAGCCGCGATTCGCGAGGAACGGGCCGACCTGATTCTTGAACGCCTCGAAGGCAGCAGTATCCAATCGCGGCGCGGTGAACTCGAGATAGATGAGCTGGAACAGCGTCTCGAGATCCTTTGGCGACGCCCGACCACTGATTCCTTCGCTCGTCTCGCCGACGCTCGCGTTGGCCGACGCAACTTTGCCGGCCAGCTTCTTCTGGAGGTCGGTTCGATTGAACTTGCCGACACCGCTGAGCGCCACGATCTGTGACGCCAGGCCGGCCGACATGTAATCGGTATCGGGCGCGAGCGATGTTCCGCCCGGGCTGTACGCGCCGACCAGCACCTCGTCCGCCTTGAAATCGGTCGGCTTGACGAGCACGCGAACCCCGTTCGACAACTTCCATTCGAACATGCTGATGGTCGGAATTGCTCGCGTCGACACGATCTTCCCCGGCGTCGGCGGACGATCGAGCAGGGCTTCGCCCGAGAGATTCTCCGTGTACGCTTTGACCGGCGCCTTGGCCGCGCGCTCGAACACCGCGAGGAGCTCGGCGCGAGTCGGGATCTTCACGCTGTCCTTCTGCGGCGACTCGGCGATGATGACGCGGTTCTCGTCCGTGATCCAATTGCTCGCCAGCTTGTTGACGTCGGCGAGCGTGATCGTCGGCACGAGTTCTTTCACGAGTTTGTACTCGTACTCGATACCAGGAATCGCCTCGGCGTTGAGATAGTTGTCGACGTATTCCTGAACGAACGCCGCCGACTGCGTCTTATCGCGCTCGTCGTACGCGCGCTCATAGCCGCGGATCATGCTCTGCTTTTGACGATCGAGCTCCGACTGTAGGAAGCCGAACTGGTCGACGCGCTTCGCTTCGGCCAACAGCGCCTCGAGCCCCGGCGCGATTGCGCCGTCTTTGACGTTCGCGCTCAAAGTGAACGCGTCGGTGTTGCGTCCAATGAAGTTGCCCTTCGACGCATCGGCGCCGAGGAAGGGCGCGTCCGGTTTTTGTGAGATCTCCTCGAGCCGCGTGTTGAGCATGCCGAGGTAGAGACGTTCCATCAGGTCGCGACGATAGTCGGCGACAGTCTTGGTCTTCTCCACAGGCAGCTTGAAGATCAGCTCGATGTCGGAACCCGTCGCCTCTTTGTCTGACGCGACGGCGATCAGCGGTTCTTTGTTGCCCGGCACCGGAGCAATCGGACGCTTCACGGGGTTCACCGGCTTCGGAATGCCGGCAAAGTGTTTCTTGATCTCCGCTTCGATCTCGTCCGGCTTGAAGTCGCCGACGGCGATCACTGCTTGGAGATCCGGGCGATACCAACTCTTGTAGAAAGCGCGGAGCCTGGCCGGGGTCGCCGTCATGATGCTCGACTCGTTGCCGATCGGCAGACGGTCGGCGTAGAGCGATCCCTTGAGGGCAATCGGCAGCCATTGATGCAACATGCGGTCGCCCGCGCCCTTGCCAAGCCGCCACTCCTCGCGCACGACGCCGCGTTCGTTGACCACTTCGGTCGAATCGAAGACTTGGCCGTGCGCCCAGTCTTCAAGAATCGTGAAGGCTTGTTCGACGATGCGCGCCGTATCCGTCGGAATCGGCAGTATGTAGATCGTCTCGTCGAAGCCCGTTGACGCATTGAGGTCGGCGCCGAATCGCACACCGATGGACTGCAGGTATTTGACCAGGTCGTTTTTCGCGAAGTGCGTCGTTCCGTTGAACGCGGTGTGCTCGACGAAATGTGCGAGTCCGAGTTGTTGGTTGTTCTCGAGGATCGAGCCGGCGTTGACAACGAGCCGCAGCTCGGCGCGCTTCTCGGGTTTGAGGTTTTGCCGGATGTAGTAGCGGATCCCGTTCGGCAATGTCCCGATTCGGACTTTCGGATCGACCGGGAGCGGCGCGGCCAGGTCAGGCGCCGCGGTTTTGGGTGCCTGCGCGACAGCCGGCAGAGCGAACATGACGGTCGCGGCAATGCGCGCGACGCGAAGAATTATTCTCGGCATGATGGAATGTTACCCGGTCCGAGCGCGTCCGTTGCGCTGGGTCATTGTCGGCCTCTGGTCCAGGTGTAAGTTCAGCCCTCTCGCGCCAGCCGCGCCCGCTCGCCAGCATTCGGATCGCTGCCGATCCGAAGAAGAGAACAGCGAGCATCGAATATCTAAGGGGAAAACGACCGACATGCGATATCAAGGAGTTCGTGCAGCGATAAGTCTTTTGTTAGGGGCGAGTATCCTTTCGTGCACCGAGAGGCCGACGTCTCCCGCGACGTCTCGTTTGTCGCCCCTCGCGGCGCACTTCTCTGTCTCGAGCTCGACGCCGTCCATTGTGATCAGCCAGGTCTACGGCGGTGGCGGAAACTCGGGCGCGACGTTCACCAACGACTTCATCGAGCTGTTCAATCCCGGGAGCCAGGCGGTCTCGGTCGCGGGTTGGAGCGTGCAGTACGCATCGTCGGTCGGGACGACGTGGCAGGTCACCAACCTGACCGGCTCGATTCCAGCGGGCGGATATTATCTCGTCCAAGAGTCACAGGGCGCCGGCGGCACGACACCCTTGCCGACGCCGAACGCCAGCGGCACGATCGCGATGGCCGCCGGTGCGGGCAAAGTGTCGCTTGTCGCGTCGACTACGGCCCTGACCGGCGCATGTCCAACAGGATTCGTCGATCAGGTCAGCTTCGGCACCGCGGCGAGTGACTGTGGCTTCAAGACCACCGCGACGTTGACCAACACCACCGCGGCGCTGCGCGGTGATCAAGGTTGCGCGTTCACGGGCGATCTCTCCGTCGATTTCGCCACAGGCGCGCCGAACCCGCGCAACAGCGCGAGTCCGCTGCACGTCTGTCCGGGAGCGCTCCCGGTTGGTCCGCTCGATCACGTCCTCGTCGCAGGTCCCACCACCGTCACGCCCGGCGCAACGATCCAGCTGACCGCGACGCCGCAGGATGCCAACAATCAAACCGTCTCCACGGCGACGATCAGTTGGCTGTCGAGCGATCCGACCATCGCGACAGTCGATGCCACTGGCAAAGTCACCGGCGTTGCCGCGAGCGCGACCGCGGTCACGATCACCGCGACCGCGGTCGACAACGGGATCACCAAGAAGGGAACGGCCCAGGTCACTGTGGCCGCTCCGACGATTGGCTTCATCGATGTGAGTAGCTCGTCGACGAGTTTTCCCCCGGGCTTTCAGACGCAAGTCTTCGCGACGGCCCGCGTGTCGTCGGGCGGGGCGATCATTCCCGCGACGTTCACGTTCGAGGCGGTCGATCCGCAGATTGCGACGATTGCCACTGTGCAGAATACCGGCATCGTGACGGGCGTCGCCGCGCCGGCCGACGGGACCACACGGCCGGGGTTCCGTATCACGGCGACGCCCATCGGCGGCGGAACGCCGTTCAGTTTCGTCACGCACGTCATTCTCATCGAGACGCCAGTCTCAGCCCCGTTGTCGATTTACGCGAAGAACGATGAGTTCGGCGATCCCACGCCGGCCACGCCGGCGAATCCAAATGATCTGCTAATCGTTCGGCCGCAGTACACGATCTCATACAACGAATCGCGCGGGACACCGAACTGGGTGTCGTACGAGCTCGACTCGCGACAGATCGTCTCCGGCCAGGATCGCTGCAACTGTTTCAGCGCCGACCAACTGTTGCCGTCGGACAAGCAGATTCTCACATCCGACTATACCAACG
>DASYSU010000276.1:0-4095 GCA_036002925.1 Gemmatimonadaceae bacterium
CATTGCGATGATCGCCACGATCGCGATCGACGCGCCGAGAACGAGGTTCCGCCCACGAGCTATCATGACGAGTCAACTCGTCAGTTAGCGTGCCAGTTCCCACGACCGGGCTCGAGTGACGGAGGAACGGTGGAACGAGCGACTCGCACTATCGCCGCTCAAATCAAAGATCCCTCCGCCGTTTCATTCGCGGCAATGTGAGGTTTATTCGTCCAATTCGCGTCTCAAATTGTTCCAACTGTCCCCGCCGAATCTCGTTGGAACTCTTTGGAACGCGAATTCGACGAATGAACCACCAATTGCCGCGAATGACAGCGGAACAACACGGGATTGATTTGAACCGCGACCGCCAAAGTACCGTTCCACCGTTCCCCGTTCCACCGTCAGGTATTCCGGCTACGCTCCTGCCGGTCCCTCGTGCGCGGCAAGCACCAGGGATCGCGTCCGATTCTCCTCGCCGACGCGTGACACGAATTCGTCGAGCGAAACGGCGTTCGGCTTCTGCTCTTTGCCGGCGCCGCGCACGTTGACCGCGACGGTGCCCTGCTCCGCCTCGCGCTTTCCGACCACGATCATGTACGGCACTTTCATGCGCGCGCCCTCGGCGACGCGATACTTGAGTGTCTCTGAGCGTGCGTCGAGATGAACGCGAATTCCCGCGCCGTGCAGACGCTTGGTGACGCGCTCGGCGTACTCGCGGTAGTCGTCGGTGATCGGCAAGACGCGAACTTGTTCGGGCGACAGCCAGACCGGGAATGCGCCGGCAAAGTGTTCGATGAGAATCGCGATGAACCGCTCGATCGATCCGCTGACGGCGCGGTGGATCACGACCGGGCGATGCACGGTGTTGTCTTCGCCGACGTACGTCAGCTCGAATCGCTCCGGCGCATTGTAGTCGAGCTGAATCGTGCCGAGTTGCCACGAGCGGCCGATCGAGTCCGTCACATCGAAATCGATCTTCGGGCCATAAAACGCACCGTCGCCCGGCTTGAGCTCGTACTCCATGCCCGTCGCGTCGAGCGCGGCACGCAGGGCTGACTCGGCGTGATCCCACAGCTCGTCGCTGCCGAGGCGAACCTCCGGCCTCGTCGCGAACCGCATCGTCGCCGTGAGCCCAAAGGTCTGATAGTAGCCGAGAATGAACTGCACCAGGCGACGCACCTCGGCCTCGATCTGTTCCTCGGTCAAGAAGATGTGACAGTCGTCTTGGGCGAACTGACGAACGCGCGTGAGACCAGACAGTGCGCCGGACACCTCGTTCCGGTGCAACACGTCGAACGTCACGTAGCGCAGCGGCAGCTCGCGATACGAGTGCTTCTTGTTGAGGTAGAGCAAGTAGTGCGACGGACAGTTCATGGGCTTGAGCGAGAAATCATGCTCGCCGGTCTCGGTGTCGAGCACCAGGAACATGTTCTCGCGGTATTTGCCCCAATGCCCCGAAATCTCCCACAGCCCTTTGTTGTAAATCAGCGGCGTGTGGATCTCGTGATAATCGTCGCGCTGGCGCTCGCGCACGTATTCGACAATGGCGTTGTACAAAAGCGTTCCACGCTCGGTCCAGAACACGGCACCGGGCGCGAACTGATGCATCATGAAGAGGTCGAGCTGACGACCGACGACGCGATGGTCGCGACGCTTCGCTTCCTCGATGCGATTCAGGTATGCGTCGAGGTCTTCTTTCTTGAAGAACGCCGTGCCGTAGATGCGCTGCAGCATCTGCCGCTTCGAGTCACCGCGCCAATACGCGCCCGCCGTGTGCGTCAGCTTGAAATGCTTCAAGCGTGACGTGTCGGGCACGTGCGGGCCGCGACAGAGATCGACGAAGGGACCGTCGGTGTACGTCGAGATCACCTCGCCGTTGCCCAGCTCCGATAGGCGCTCGAGTTTCAGCGGGTCATCGGAAAAGACACTTTGTGCCTCGGCACGACTCACTTCGGCGCGCACGAACGGAAACTTCTCCGCCGTGACTTTGCGCATCTCGTTCTCGAACGCGACAAGGTCTTCGGGCGTGAACGGCTGTGCGACTTCGAAGTCGTAGTAGAAGCCGTCGTCGATCGCCGGACCGAAGCCGATCTTCGCGTCCGGGCGCAGGCGTCGCACGGCTGTCGCGAGCACGTGTGCGGCGGAATGACGCAACACATCGAGCGCCGGCGCATCACGATCGGTGAGGACGCGGAAAGTTCCGCTCGCGCGCAACGGAGTCACCAAATCCTGAATCGCGCCGTTCACCTCGACCGCGACGGCGGCTTGGAGGAGTCGTTCACCGATGGATTTGACGACTTCCGACGGCAGTGTCCCCGCCGGCACCGTGCGCTGCGATCCGTCGGGAAGCGTCAGCGTCAGCGTCGATTCAGTTGGTCGATCGATCATGTCGGTTGGTGGCCTTCTTTTTGCACGCCGAGCGGGTCGCCACTCGCGCTTTTCAATAGCGTAACTTATCATTCTGCAACAACCTCCGCCACAAGGCGCACACTCCATGTCACGGTTTCGCTATCGGGACGACGAGTCATCTTCCAGCAACACCATCATCGGCGTTTTCGCTGGTGCGGTGGCCGGCTTCGCCGTGGGAATGCTCGTGGCGCAGCGCGTGGGTGGATTCAGCGGACTGACGTCGAAGCTTCGTCGTCGGCGCGGCGCAACATCCGGCGTTCGAGAAGACGCATTGCATGGCGCGCATGGTGTTGCCGACGATGAGGACGAGTTCGAGGATGTCGAGGAAGACGAGCTCGAGTCCGAGGACTACGACGAGTCATTGGAGGAGCACGTCCTCGAGGCGTTCCGCAACGATCCCATTCTCTCCGAGCGTGCGATCGACATTGGATCGCTGAACGACGGCGTCATCGAGCTCGCCGGCTGGGTCGAGGATGACAACGAATCCGAGCACGCCGTGACGATCGCGCGCGGCGTTCCCGGCGTGACCACCGTGGTGAATCGCATCGCGATCGGCGATGAAGAGCGGCGGTTCGAGGAGGCCGCTCGGCGGGTGCGTGAAGGCGACGCGTCGCTGACGGAAGCGCGATGGGAAGGTCGCAACGTCGGAACGGGACGTCGTCGACAGGGTACGTCGGACGAGCCGGATCGGCATGCCGACCCGCGCGTCGAGCTCACGGATCGTTGGCAAGCGGTCGACGAAGGCGTCCGAAACGCCGCCGACGACGAGCCAACCGGCATCGCCGAGCGTCGCACGCGGAGCAAGCGTGCGGTTCGCGGAGATCGTACGGGAGGTTCGCCGAACGCGCCGACTGGTGTCCCCAAGGGGGACCACGTCGCTAATCCGCTCGAGGCGGACCGCCAAGCACCACGAATTGACGCGACCCAAGAGACCGGGGACGCATCGGCCGATCGAGGCGATCGATTCTGATCGCACTGATCAGCGAGGCGTCGACACCGGAGGGCCGCGAATCACGCGGCCCTTTTGTTTTATGCGTGATTGACTGTTTGAAGCTTGCCGCGCCGATCATTTGTTTGAACCGAAACACTATCTTTCATTTATGACCGCCCTTCCCGATCGCTTTGATTTTGCCGCTGCGGAACGCGAGATCTATCGCGCCTGGACTGAGGCCGGCTGCTTCGACGGCAATGCGAATCAGTCCGTCCGCGTGGGGGGCGAGCGCGAGCCGTACACGATCGTGATGCCGCCGCCGAACGTGACGGCCATCCTGCACGTCGGGCACGGACTGAACAACGCGATCCAGGATGTGATCATTCGCTGGGCCCGCATGAATGGGACAGAGGCACTGTGGGTGCCGGGCACCGATCACGCGGGCATCGCGACGCAGAACGTGGTCGAGAAGCTGATCGCCGGCGAAGGCAAGACGCGATTCGATCTCGGGCGCGACGCGTTTGTGAAGCGCACAGAATCGTTCGTGGCCGAAACTGGCGGCGTGATTCTCGAGCAGCTGCGAGCAATCGGCGCGTCGGCCGACTGGTCACGCACAGCGTATACGTTGTCGCCCGAGTTGTCGCGTGCCGTGCGCGAGGCGTTCGTGCGGTTGTACGAGCGAGGACTCATCTATCGCGGCTACCGCGTGATCCACTGGTGTCCACGATGTCTCACGTCGCTGAGCGATGAGGAGGCGGAGTTCGCGGACGAGA
>DASYSU010000277.1:0-7389 GCA_036002925.1 Gemmatimonadaceae bacterium
GATGGCGAGTCGCGCGTTGCCGACGAGCACATCTTGGTCGGCGATGCGCTTCACTTCGAATCGTTTGCCGGCGTAGCCCAGCGCGGCAATGTTGACGAAATAGTCTCCGTCGCTGCCTGGAAAGGCGACGGTGTAACGTCCGTCCTTGTCGGTGCGCGTGCTTCGTGAAACGTTACCGCGCAGCGATGTCACGGTGATCGTCGCACGCTCGACCGGCGTGCTGTCCGGGGCGATCACGCGTCCACGAATGACATCCGCTTGAGCTCGAATCGCGCCCGGGGCCGCGAGCACGCTGACACTGCCTGCCGTTACGAACCACCTGAAACGCATCTGACTCTCGATGAGGATCTCTACATCGGGAGTCTAGGCTCCGGCTACTGGCGGAATGTCAGAAGCTCATAAGAACGAACGGCTAGCCAACGAGCTGGTGTCATTCGTCGCGATTGATCCAATTCGTGTTCAAGTTGTTCCCACTGTCCCTGCGAGACGATACCCGGCGCGACGCACGGTCACGATGTAGCGCGGCGACTGCGGATCGTCGCCCAATCGCTCGCGAAGCGCGGCCAAATGCGTTTCGACGGTGCGACTCTGCGTTCCCGAGGTGTACCCCCAGACTTCACGCAAGAGCTCCGCGCGCGAGAGAACGCGTCCCCGATGTCGCACCAGCGCGGCAAGAAGGTCGAACTCCTTGGGCCGAAGAGTGATCGTGACGCCGGCACGATGCACGGTTCGCGCGGCGAAGTCGATCGAGAGATCGCCGACCTCGATTTCGGATCGCACTTCGGCGGCGCCGGCACGCTTCAACAGCGCGCGGACGCGCGCGAGAATCTCGCGCAGCCCGCATGGTTTAACGACGTAGTCGTCCGCGCCAAGCCCGAACCCCCGGAGCTTTTCCTCCTCGGTGCCGAGCGCGGTCATTACGAGCACCGGCGTGTGACGTCCCTCGTCGCGCAGCCGCTGCAGCACGGTAAAACCATTCATCACCGGAAGCATCAGGTCGAGAATGATGAGATCCGCCTGCGCGCCGCGCGCCTTCTCGAGACCCTCGGCGCCCGTTCCCGCCACGATCACCTCGTAGCCTTCGCGCTCGAGATTCGACGCCAGCATCGTCGCGTAGCCGCGGTTGTCCTCGATCAGGAGAATGGTCGTCATGTCATCGCATGTGGCGAGGCGCCGACGACGGTCTCCGCATACGGAACCTCGAGCACCGCACGCGTCCCGCCTCCCGGCGCTTCATCAAGCCAGGCGCGACCGTTCAACGCCGTCGCGATCTCGCGGACGACCGCCAAGCCGAGACCCGATCCCGTTCGCTCCGACGTTCGGTCGCGGAACAGCCGTTCGTACGGCTCGAAGATCCGCGAGCGCTCAGCGGCGGGAATGCCAGGCCCTTCATCGTCGACATAGAGGCGGACCCTACTCGCAGACGACCGGTCGACTCCGAGCTCGATCCGCTGTCCACTGCTTCCGTACTTGAGAGCATTGTCGACGAGATTGACGAGCGCCTGCCGCAGCAGCTGGCGGTCGCCCATGACCGCGATCGGTGACGACTGACGCACGACGATCGATTGTCCCGCGTCTTCAACGGCAAGTCCAGCCGCCTCCACCACATCGGCGAATAGTTCATCCACCGTTACGGCTCGTACCATTGGCTTGGGACGCGCGCCACCGGACCGCGAGAAGAGCAGAACGTTGTCGACGATACTGACCAAACGTCTCGCCTCACGGACGATCGCGTGCGACAACGCTCGCCGCTCGGCGGCGTTGCGCTCTCGCTCAAGTGTGAGCGTCTCCCCGGCGATGAGAATTTGCGCAAGCGGCATGCGGAGATCGTGCGAGACACCGGCGACGAAGTCCGATCTGGCGCGCGCCAAGAGCAGCTCGCGCCGCGACGAGCCGATCGCAAAGCCGATCACGAGTATCGTGGCGATCAGAAGGACGGTGAGATGCATCATCTCTCGGCCACCGACGCTGATTCGAACGGGCATCTGGCTGCCGCCGAGTCCCGCCGTCACGGCGAGTCCGTCGAGCGGCCCGCCTGGGTGGATCGTCGCGCGAAAACGGTGCGCGTCGTCCAGCGTCCCCACAATGTTCGTCGAGTCGGGTCCGGTCGCGCTGAATTCGATGTTGGCGAGCGACGTCGGCTGACCCGCCGAATCGATGAGCGACGCGCGCGCGGCCGCATCACGTAGCAACGGAAGCAGGAAGTCACCCGCGTGCACGACAGCGCCGTACACAGCGAGCGGAGTTTGCGCGCTGTCGTATTGGACCACCGTGAGTGTCGCCCGATCACCGAGGTCGCGACCAACGGCGAAGTGGATGGCGAGCTTTGGATGGCCTTGCGCTCGGGTCGCTTCATTCATGGCGACTCGCTCGAGCGCCGACGTCGATGTCACGCTCGGCGATCTCTGATTGGCCGCTCCAATGCGCGCCACCGTTCGCGCGCTGACATCATATCGAAAGAACTCGGTCGCGCCGAGTGTGTCGCGGCAACGGCAGCGCGACGCGTTCTGTTGCACGCGGCTCAACATGGCGAGCGCTGAATCTCCACGCATCGTCGGCGCGGGCGACCACGGCATGACCGGCGCGAACGTCTCGAGCGCCAGCACTTCGACTCGGCTGGTCGCGAGCGCGAGCACCTGTTCGGCGATCGATCGCAAGACCGAGTGCACGGCGGCCCGCTGGCGCGACGTATCATGTATGATCGCCGCCGTCGTGATGATCGATGCCGCGCCAAGCGCCGCGGATAGTATCCACAGGCGATTGTTCCAGAGGGCCGAGCGGCGTTTTGGGCGGAGATCGTTTGACACGCGTAATTCTACGTCTGGACGCCGAGGTTTGCGTCAGAATTTGATAAGAACCTCGCCGGGTGGCATTATTGCAGCCCATGTGGTTCTTCACTCTCCCGACCCTCCAGCGACGCGCGCTCTTCGCCGCGATGCTCGGATGGATGTTCGACGCGATGGACTTTCTGATCTACGTCCTCGCGATCGGACGCCTCAAAGCGTACTTCGGATTCGGCGACGCGACAGCCGGACTGCTCGGCACCTTCACGCTGATCAGCGCGGCGGTCGGCGGTCTGGCGTTCGGAGTGATTGCCGATCGAATCGGCCGAGTGCGGACGCTCAACATCACCATCATCATCTTCTCCCTGTGCTCGCTGGGCGCGGCGACGGCGCAGAGCGTGGTGCAGCTTGCGATTTGGCGCGCGGTGTTGGGGCTGGGAATGGGAGGAGAATGGGCATCCGGCGGCGTGCTCGTCGCCGAGACATTACCGGCCGAGCTCCGAAACAAGGCGACGTCGCTCATGCAGTCGATGTGGGCAATCGGAGCGATCCTCGCCGCCGGACTGTCAGGATTGTTTCTCGACGTTTTGCCCTTGGGCGACAACGCATGGCGATGGCTGTTCGCCATCGGCGGACTGCCGGCATTGTTTACGCTTTGGGTGCAGCACGGAGTTTCGGAGCCCGCCGTCTGGCGCGCGACCAGAGAGGCAAAGGGGCCGCGAACGAATCCCTATCGCGTGTTGTTCGGCGAGGCCCTGCGTCGGCGGACGATTCTCGCCTGCACGATGGCTGCTCTATTACAGTTCGCTTATTGGGGACTCTTCTTCTGGCTCCCGAATTTGCTCGCGACACCGATCGAGAAGGGCGGTGCCGGAATGAGCATCGTCAAGTCCGTCGGCTGGCTGGTGCCGATGCAAGCGGGCGCGTTCGTCGGATATCTGTCGTTTGGCCCGTTGGCCGACCGCTTCGGCCGACGCCGAGTGTTCGCGTTCTTTCTCGTCGCCGCGGCGCTGCTCGTTCCTATATATGGCAACATGGTGCGCAGCCCGGGAATCCTGCTGGCGCTGAGTCCCGTGCTCGGGCTCGTCGGTCACGCTTACTGGAGCGCGATCGCGCCGTTCTTGTCGGAGTTGTTTCCAACATCAGTGCGCGCCAGCGGCCAGGGACTCGGCTACAACTCCGGCCGGTTGCTCGGCGCGCTCGCGCCGTACGTCATCGGAGCGCTCGCGGCGATTCCCGCGGTTGGCATCGTGTCGGCGCTCGTGGTGACGTCGGCCTTCTACATCGCGGCCGCGGCGGTGATGTTCGCGTTTCCTGATACGAGCCGGATGCCGCTCGCGCAGTGACGATGTCGCCGAAGGTCCGCGCGGCATTGACGGACGTTCCGGAGTTTCGAGTGCTGCGCGCGCTCGATCGGCCGCGAAAGGTGCAGGATTTCGTCAACCGCATCCCCGTCAACAAGGAACGCGGGCGTGAAACGTGTACGTCGCCGCTCGTCACCCTTCGGCGCAACAAAGCGCACTGCATGGAGGGAGCGCTGCTGGCGGCCCTCGCGCTCTGGATGCACGGACATCGTCCGCTCATCCTCGACCTCAAGACGACCACCGCGGACGTCGATCATCTCGTCGCGCTCTTTCGCGTCGACGGCTATTGGGGTGGGATTGCGAAGACCAATCATGCGGTGCTTCGCTACCGCGAACCGATCTATCGAAACGTGCGCGAGCTCGCCGTGTCGTACTTTCACGAGTACTTCATGAACAACGGCGCGAAGACGTTGCGGCAATACTCAGAGCCGTTTGATCTGCGCAAGTGGAACGGCGACTGGATGACCGCCGACGACGATCTGTGGGACTTGGAGCGAGCGATCGACCGCTCTCCTCACCACGAGCTCATCTCACGAAAACAGATCGCTGGTCTTCGCAAGGCGGACAAGATCGAGATCAAGGCCGGCAAGCTCACCGAATGGTGACACCTCAGCTGTCTCTCATACTCGCAGGTCGCCGGCCAAACCGCACGTATGGCAGGTCCGTCGGGCTCGTGTCGTTCAATCCGTTGAAATCCGTTTCATCCGTTCAATCGTTTCACCAATTGTTATGGCTCGCCCGAGCGGCAGTCACCGACAGATCCTCGCCAAACGAGGCGCGCCGGCATCGGCCATAATGACTTTACAAACGATTCAACGGAATGAACGGATTTGAACGGATGAAAAGCAACTGCTCTTGGTCGATGTGTGACGCTGAGAGTCGGTTGAGGGAATGTCATCGCCGCTCAGTGGGAACGATCGCAAATTGTCGCCGCACGCCGGCGCGAAAGACAACCATCTCGATCTCCGTCCCGATCGCACTCTCGGTCAGTCTTCGATGCAGATCGTCGACTGTAGTGACGGGCACGCCGCCCACGCTGACGATAAGATCGCGCGGCGCGACACCGGACCTGGCGGCTGGGCTCAGCTCCTCCACGCTCGTCACTAACACCGCGCCGGGCGCCGACAAGTGATACCGATCGGCCTGGCGACGCGTGAGTCGAATCGTTTGTCCGGCGATGCCGATGTAGGCGCGTCGCACGCGTCCGTCGCGAATCAGCCGCGATGCCACGAACTCCGCCGTTCGCGACGGAATGGCGAAACAGATCCCCTGCGCGCCGGAGATGATCGCCGTGTTGACGCCGACGACGTCACCACTCGACGAGACGAGCGGCCCACCGGAGTTTCCGGGATTGAGCGCGGCGTCCGTCTGTACGACGTCCTCGATCAGCCTTCCCGAATCGGATCGCATCGTGCGGCCCAACGCGCTCACGACACCCGCCGTTACCGTTGCCTGAAAGCCGAGTGGGTTGCCGATCGCGATTACCAACTGCCCAGGTCGGAGCGCCGCCGAATCACCGAGCGTCGCGAACGCTGGAGCCGATTGATCCACTCGGAGCACCGCGAGATCGGTGTCGGGATCATCGCCGACCAGATGCGCAGAATGAGTCGTGCCGTCGCTCGATGTCGCGCGAATCGCCTCGGCGCCGCGCACGACGTGGCTGTTCGTCAGAAGAAAGCCATCGGGCGTGAAGAAAAACCCCGAGCCAGTGCCGACCGATACGCCGCGCTGCCGCCCGCGCGTGCGAGGCGTGTGCACCTCGAGATGGACGACCGCCGGACCGACGCGCTCGACGGCGCCGATCACCGCTTGCGAATATGCGTCGAGCAGCGCCGCATCGTCAGACGGTCGCACCGGCGTCGACAAAGAATTCGAGTCGCCGTTCAATCCTTCGTTCGAAACAACGTTCAACATTTCAACTCCGCGAGTCGCTTAAGAAAATGCTACTGGCGGTGGGAAGCCCTCGCGCTTCCGTTGCAGGAACTCACGCTCGGCGGCATTCTCACTGCGCGCGATCGCCGCGTCGAATTCCAGAACAGCCTCGGCGTTTCGACCGAGACGGCGAAGCAGGTCAGCACGGATCGAGTGGAACAGGTAATAGCCGTTGAGGTCGAGCGTATCGACTAGAAGCAGCGCCGCGCTCGGTCCTGCGACCTCGGCTACCGCGACCGCGCGGTTGAGCGCAACGACGGGACTCGGCGCAATGGCCAGATGCTGATCGTACAACTCGAGAATCTGCCTCCAGTCCGTCGCATCGGACGTGGCGGCGTCGCTGTGTACGGCATTGATCGCGGCTTGAATCTGGTACGGCCCGGGTTGGCCGAGCCGCAGACACTGTCGAACGATCGCCTGCCCCTCGGCGATGAGATCACGATTCCAGCGAGCGCGATCTTGGTCGGCTAACGGTACGAGCGCACCGTCGGTCGTGGTGCGCGCTGCGCGGCGTGACTCGACGAGCAGCATGAGTGCGAGCAGACCCATGACCTCCGGCTCGCCGGGAATGAGCTCAGCGAGACGACGGCCGAGACGAATGGCGTCGGCGCAAAGATCCTCGCGTATGAGGCGATCTCCCGAGCTCGCCGTGTACCCCTCGTTGAAGATGAGATAAACCACCGCGAGCACGGCACGAAGACGGACGGGGATGTCACCCTGGCTCGGCACGCGATACGGAATCTTCGCGTCGCGGATTTTTCCTTTGGCGCGCACGAGGCGCTGAGCCATCGTCGCCTCGGGAACGAAGAACGCGCGCGCGATCTCCGCAGTGGTGAGTCCGCCCAAGAGTCGAAGGGTGAGCGCGACCTGAACGTTCGTCGCGAGAGCAGGATGACAACACGTGAAGATGAGGCGCAGTTGGTCGTCGCGCACGGGACCTTCCTCCTTCTCGTCGACCGATTCGCTGCGATCGTCCATGAGTGCAGCCTCGACGTGCCGCTCGTCGCGAGACGCGTCTTGGCGGAAACGATCGATCGCGCGACGCCGAGCGGTGGTGATGATCCATCCCGCCGGATTCGCAGGCACTCCGGCGGACGGCCAGTGCTCCACCGCCGCAGTGAACGCGTCTTGGACGGCTTCTTCCGCGGCGGCAATGTCACCGCATAGCCGGACCAGGACCGATACTGCCGCGCCATACTCCTCGCGGAACACGCGCTCGATCGCCGACGAGGGAAGCACCGGCACGTCTGCTGTCAGCCCTCGACTTCACCCTGGAACGGGCGCACTTCAATCGGGAGCGTTGTCGCGCG
>DASYSU010000278.1:0-26273 GCA_036002925.1 Gemmatimonadaceae bacterium
GAGCGCGTCGAGCACCGACGCAAACATTCCGATCAGTCTCGGCATTCCCGCAATGCGAATCGGCGGCGGTGGCAACGCGGAAGGCGCGCACTCGCTCGGCGAGTGGTACGATGATGGCCCGAACGGATATCTCGGTCCGCAGTGGGCCGCGCTGATCGTCGCCGCGCTCGCCGGCGTACATCAATAGGATCGCCGATGCGCCGCGCTCACAAGCGCGTCATTCGTTGACGGTCACGCCGGCGGCGGCATCTGCGTGACGTGGTCCATTGGCGAATGCATGGCATGCGACATGTCGGCGATGATCGCGCTGGGGATGCTCGCCGGCACGTTGGCGTCGACCGGGCCGTGCGTGATCGTCGTCGGACCGGCGAGATATCCATACCGCTTCACGGTCAGGTCGCGCGCGAACGGAGCGGCGCGCAGCGCCGAGATGATTGGACCGGCGAGGTACGCATCCGCCGCCGCTTCGCTCTCGAAGTGGTAGAAACCGCCCGCCTGTGACTCGGCCGCGTTCACGATCCAGATCTTCCAGCGCAATCCATCCACTGCCGCGACCGCGTGCGCGACCGGCGTCACCATGCGTTCGTAGTCGTCCGCCGGGATGGTGAGCGTGAAGTTCAGTTGCAGCATGTAGCCAGGCATGCCAGCCTCCTTCTGAAGTGATCGTAATTACCGAGTCCGCCGGGGCGAATGTACCACCGGTGCCCCGACTGCGGAATCTGAGTCGGCGGTCCTCCCCATGACGGCAACCGCGCATATTGTTCGGGATCACAACGCATCAGCACGAATCCCGTGACGACCGAGGAACACCGATGTCCGACGAAGACTTGAGAGCCGAGTTGGAACGGCTGCGGAAAGAGAACGAGTCGCTGAAGAAGGGCGCCGCGAAGGGAGTTTCGATGAAAGTGAGCGAGAAGGGCGGCCTATCGGTCTATGGCTTGGGCAGGTTTCCGATCACGTTGTACCAGGAGCAATGGACCAAGCTTCTCGATATGTCGGAAGACATTCGCGCATTCATCGCGGCGCATCAGGGCGAGCTCAAGGCGAAAGGCTGACCGGCGTTTCCCACCGCCTCGTCTCCGCCGATTTGAACAGCGCGTCGATCACCGCCATGTTGCCGATCGAGTCCTCCAACGACATCGGCACTGTGGCGAGCCCGCGGATCGCTTCGGAAAATCGATCCCCCTGCAGCGTGTATTGATCGGCAACGGGCAGCTCGATCGTCTCGCGGCCGCGACCGGTGAGGTCGCCGCCGCCATCGACGTAGATCCGAGACGCCGCGTCGGGCGGCGCGTTGAATGGAATCTCGACGTCGATCCGCGCGCGCGTACCGAAGATCTGCATTCGCTGGTGCGGAACGAGCTGGCCGGAGCAAGTGAAGGTCGCCTGACCGGCAGCGAATTGCATCGCGGCCGAGACGAGGCGATCGACTCGCATATCGGGATCGCGCTCGATCGCGGCCGCCACCTCGAGCGGCTCGTCGTTGAATAGCCAACGCGACAACATGATCGGGTAGCACCCGATGTCCATCAGCGCGCCACCGCCGAATTCCTGGCGGCTCCGGATGTCGTCGAAGTCGCGGCGATAATAGCTGAAGTGGCCCACCACGAGACGGAGGTCGCCGATGCGACCGGCATCGATCAGCTCGCGCACCTTGGTCCACTGTGGGTGGACTCTCACCATGAACGCTTCGCCGATCTGGACACCCGTGCGATCGCGCGTTACGAGCAGCGAACGCGCCTCTTGCGCGGTGAGGGCAATCGGCTTCTCGCACATGACGTGTTTGCCGACTTCGGCGGCGCGAATCGACCACGGCACGTGCAGATGGTTCGGCAACGGATTGTACACCGCCTCGACGTCCGGATCGGCGAGAAGCTCCTCGTACGAGCCGTATGCCCGCTCGATACCCAACGCCTCGGCGGCCGCGCGCGCTTTCGCTACATCGCGCGACGCGATCGCCACGACGCGAGAAAGGCGCCCGCGTTGCATTGCGGGAATCACTTTCTTGAGCGCGATGTTCGCGGCGCCCAGAACGCCCCACCGAACCGGCGATTGGTCTGTCACTTCTGCTTCACGGCGACGGCGGCTTGTCCGAGCGCCTCGGCGCGAACGATGATCCCGGCGCGAGTGACGAACAGTCCCTTGACTGCCACCGAGTCGACCGTCGCGCTCAACGTGAGCGCGTCACCGATCTTTCGATTGAGGCCGTTGAGCAGCAGCTTCTTTCCGGTTTCAAGCGCTTCGGTGACCGGGACGTGGGCCTGGTCGCGGAACGTTGCGCGGAGGACGTCGGATCGGAGCCATGAGTATGTGTTGATGAGCTGACTGTCCGTGTCGAGATCGTAATCGAGATCCGGGACGAAGATCTGCCGGTGCTTGGCGTCGTAGGTCGGCGTGCCGAGGAACCGCAGCGTCCCGCGCGCGTCGCCAGTAAAATTCACCGTCAGCGCCAACCGACCCTTCGACGCCGGCGTCACCCGCAACGATTCGAGTCGGACCGTTCGCCCACCCTGCGTTACGCTCTTGTTCGTGAGCGCCAGGCCCACGGCGAGTGTCGCGGTGCTGTAATCGACAATTCCATCCATGTTGATGTGAAATCCGTTCGCCGTCGTATCGTGTCCGAGCGGCGGCAATGGCGGCGTGTCGACGTGCGGCTCCTCCGCCGATGTGACGATCTGCGGATGCGCGTCGAGTGTCACCGGCACGGTGAGCACGTGTCCGCGCCCACTCGGCCGACCCATTCCCAATTGTTCGGGGCCAAGCAGCAGCCAAACGCCTTCGGTCAAGCGAATGGGCCGATTGAGCAACGACCACCATTGAGTGAACCGACTTTGCAAGTTCACGTCGCCCACTTTTCGGTCGATATCGCCGAGATGCGACGCGATTCCATTTCGCGCGGCCTCGACGACGCGATCCGTGACGTCTCGATGTAGAATGCTGACGTCGCAATGGTCGCGCGACAGCGTAGACGCCGGCTCGACTCGCACCAGACGCGCTTTCGACGCGAGATGCCAATCGTTGGTCAGCGTCAGCGGAGTCGCGAGCTCGACGACAATGCGCGGCCGATTCTCTCCACCACCGCATCCCGCGCCAATGGTCGGACCAACGATCGGTTTGTAAAACCCACGCGCCGTGTACGCCAGCGTTGCGCGCAAGTGCAACAGGCGGCCTTCGGCGAACGCGATGAACGGACTCCGGTCGGCCTCGAACGCATAGTGACGGCGGGTGTCGTCGCCGACCTGGTGGACGCTGTCCATCGAGCCGAACGACGGCGGCACGACGCGTTCGACGATGCCGGCCACCGCGCTGAAGTCGTAGGCGAGCGGAACGCTGAAGCGAGAGCGTTCGGCGGGCGGCGGAGGCGGCGCCGCTTCCTCGATCAGGTTGGACGTGACGCTCGTCGTCTCGCGGCGACAGGCTGCGAACGCTACGGTCGAGCCGTACAGCATCACGGCAACGAATCGGGCGGACATCACGCGTCTCGGGCGCATATGGAGCGGCTAGTGCCGCAGGTCCACCACTCGCTTCGCCTTGCCGAGCGAGCGCTCGATCGTACCGGGGTCGACGAGCTGCACGCGAGCCGTGACACCGACCAAGTCCTTGATCCGCGCGACAACCGCGGTCGCGATCGTTTCGCGATCGCTGACGCGTTCTGACAGTCCGGTTTTCAGCTCGGAGACGACCGTCAGATCGTCGAGACGTCCGTCGCGCCGCAACTCGAGGACATAGTGCGCGCTCAAGCACGGCTCGGCGAGGAGAATCTCCTCGATTTGTGTCGGGAAGACATTCACGCCGCGCACGATGAGCATGTCGTCCGAGCGTCCTCCGATGCGAGCCATGCGGCGCACGGTGCGCGCCGTCCCGGGCAGCAGCGCTGTCAGGTCGCGCGTGCGATATCGAATGAGTGGTTGCGCTTCTTTCGTCAACGTCGTGAACACGAGCTCACCAGTGGTTCCGTCGGGGAGCACTTCCCCGGTTGCCGGATCGATTATCTCCGGATAAAAATGATCTTCCCAGACGTGCAATCCATCCTTGGTTTCGACGCACTCACTCGCGACGCCGGGTCCCATCACTTCCGACAAGCCGTAGATATCCACCGCGTCACTGTCGAATCGTTCCTCGATTTCTCGACGCATCGACTCCGTCCACGGCTCCGCACCGTGTATGCCAATCTCGAGTGACGAAGCGCGCGGATCCAATCCCTGTCGCACGAATTCGTCGGCGATGGCGAGCATGTACGATGGCGTCACCATGATCGCTCGGGGACGCAGATCGGTGATCAGTCGCACTTGTTTCTCGGTCTGTCCGCCGGACATCGGGATCACGGTGCATCCCATTCGCTCGGCGCCGTAGTGCGCGCCGAGTCCGCCGGTGAACAGGCCGTACCCGTACGCGATGTGCACGAGGTCTCCGCGTCGCACTCCAGCGGCGCGCATGGAACGGGCAACGAGCTGCGCCCACACGTCGATGTCTGCTGCCGTGTATCCGACCACGGTGGGCCGCCCGGTCGTGCCTGACGACGCGTGGATCCGCGCGAGCCGTTCGCGTGGCACGGCGAGCATTGCGAACGGATAGTGCTCGCGCAAATCCGCTTTGGCGGTGAAGGGGAACATCGAGATGTCGCCTAACTGTCGCAGATCGCTGGGGTGAACTCCCGCCGCGTCGAAGCGACTGCGATACAGCGGAACATTGGCGTATGCGTGACTCAGGATCGCGCGAAGGCGCGCGAGCTGTAGCGCCGCGAGCTCGTCACGAGACGCGCGTTCGATCGACTCAACCTCATCGGGCGTGGTACGACTGAGGGCAGCGGACACTGCGACCTCGAAGCAGCGACATTGACGCGGCGTGTTGCGCGAGTCGGCTAATCAACCGGGGCGCGTGGTGATGCGCCAGAGTCGGCGTCGCGGCGCCTAGCGTACCCCCTTAGGCGATCTCGATCGCCGCCCGCCGGTCGCGCAGGAAGGCCTCGGCGGCGTCGGGATCGAGCGGGCGAGCGATCCAGAAACCCTGAGCGACGTCGCACTGCAGGTCGCGAATCACATCCATCTGCGCCTCCGTCTCCACGCCCTCGGCGACGACGTCGAGGTTCAGCAAATGCGCGAGGCGGACGATTGTTCGCACAATCTCGCGTTGGGCTCCCGGCAGATGGATGCCGTCGAGAAACCCGCGGTCGATCTTCACGCCGTGAACCGGCAACTCACGCAAATGCGAGAGCGAGGAGTAGCCCGTTCCGAAATCGTCGACGAACACCCGTACGCCGCCCGCACGCAGTCGCTGTAGCACCGCACGAGTCGAGTCGGCATCGCCAACGAGCGCCTCTTCGGTGACCTCGAGCATGAGCGACGCGGGTTCCAGACCACTCTCGAATAGCGCTTGTTCGACGTCGGCCACGAACCCTTGATAGGCGAGCTGACTCGTCGCGACGTTGACCGAGACCGAAACGCGCGCTCGACCCTCCTGCTGCCATCGTGCCGCGGCCGTGCACGCGTCGCGGATCACGCGGCGCCCCACCGGAATGATCAGACCTGTTTCGCGAAGCACGTCGAGAAAATGTGACGGACCGAGGAGCCCCTCGGTCGGATGCTGCCAGCGGAGCAACGCTTCGAACGCGGTGACGTCGCCGTTCGGCGCGCCGAGCATGGGTTGAAAGTGCAACGAGAACTCGCCGCGCTCCATCGCGAGACGAATGTCACGCTCGCGACCAAGCCGCGCCGCCGGCGCGTGGTGCATCGCCGGCTGGAACACGAGCACCCGGTCGCCGCCGAGTCGCTTGCCTTCGTCGAGCGCGCTGTCGGCGTCGCGTAACACTTCGCCCGCGCGCGCGTAGCTCGATTGCCCGATCACGACGCCGATCGTCGCGGAGATGAAGATCTCCTCGTCGTTGAGCCGATACGGTCGTCTGAGTGCCGTCTTGATTCGGGTCGCGATGCCGCCAGCGACGCTCTGGAGCTCATCGCCGAGAATGAGAATGCCGAATTTGTCGCCACCGATGCGCGCCACGACGTCCTCGATGCGGACGGATTGACGAAGCACCTGCGCGACACTGCGCAGCACGTCGTCGCCACCGACGTCACCGAAGCGAGAATTGATGCGATGAAAATTGTTGAGATCGACCACCAGCAGCGCGAAGCCCGACTCGCCGCGCTTGCAGATCTCGAGTGCGTCGGTCAACCGATCGGTGAGCAACACGCGGTTTGGCAACCCTGTCATCGTGTCGTGCCGCGCCGAGCCGGCGTACTGGCGCTCGAGCGTCTTGCGGTCTGTGACGTCGCTGAGCCAACCCACCACCCGATTCGGCAACCCTTGGCTGTCGCACACCGTTGCGGCGCGAGCCATCAGCCAGCGGTAGCTCCCGTCGGCGTGCTGGACGCGATGCTCGCATTGCGCGCGAGTCTGTTCACCCGAGCTCAGGCGCTGAATGACCGCGCGAACAGCATCACGGTCATTCGGATGTACGCGATCGAGCCACGCGGATGGGTGCGACAATACGAACGATTCGGTGATCCCCAGCATCTCGCGGCAGCGGGGCGAATACTCCACGGCAGAGGTCGCGAGGTTCCATTCCCAGTAGCCGTCGTTCGCCACGTTCCGCGCGGCGACGATAGTCGGACGACGCTCGCGCGCACCGGGCGGACGACCGGAGACCAGTCGCGAAGCGGTTTCAGGGGTCGACATCATATTTATCAGTCTCTAATCGGCGTGTGCCGATGAAACGAACGGTTGGAAAACCGCGGTACGATTGACGAGTGCAGCATACAGGAACATGTCGTTACAGGACCAATACTTCTTTGTTACCCAAGCCATAACCACGCGCCGCCCCCTCTATCGCGCCGCGCAAACGCGGCATACGTTGGCAGCCTCAGCCCCCGTCGCCGGGACATCGTCGTGGACCTTCGACAACTCCGGTACATCGTCGGCGTTGCCGACGAATCCACGTTCAGCGCCGCAGCGCAGCATCTTCGCGTCGCCCAACCGGCGCTCACGCGACAGATCCGCGATTTGGAGAGCGAGCTCGGCGTAGGTTTGTTTGTTCGCGGAGCGAGGCGTGCCACTCTCACGGCCGCCGGAATCGCCAGTGTCCAGATCGCGCGTTTCGTGATTGACGAAGTCGAACGCGCCGTCGATCGAGCCCGATTGACGGGGCGTGGTTTGGCGGGAAAGTGTCACATTGGAGTCTCGCGCGTGCCGACGCTGGAAGGCTTAGCCGGTCGGTTGCTCGATCGACTCCGCGCTCAATATCCCGGCATCGTCGGCGCAGTGACCGAAGTGGAGTTCGATGCTCTCTGGAGCGGCGTCGCCGATGCATCATTCGATATCGGCATTGGTGCGCGGCCCGCGATTCACTACGCTGGGCTGCATCATGAGACGCAATTCACTGATGTGTTGGACGGCGCGCTGCTCGCCGCGGATCATCCGTTCGCGAATCGGGCCTCGATTCGTCTCGACGAGATGCGTGGCGAGACGATTATCGGAAACGCCGATTCCCTTCAAGAGGTGTGGCCGATGGTGTTGGCCGAGCTGCAACAGCGGCAGTTCGAGCCTCAGGAAATCCGCACGGTCGCTGGAACTGACACCCTCATTGCCCTCGTCGTCGCGCGTCGCGGATGGACACTGGTCCCGCGCCGAGTGCGGCACCGGATCCCGCGTGGACTCGTGTGTGTCCCGCTCGATGATTGGGCCGTCCCGATACGAGTTGTCCGGATGTGGCGTCGCGCCGACACACGTCCGATCACGCGGACGGTGCTCGATGTCCTTCGGCGCATCGAAGCGGATGAGCGTGCCGGCCCGTCCGTGGCTCGCTCGACCGCCGACACCGGTTCCGTCCAATTCGGCGTTCCAGCGAGACTCGAGCTGCGTCATCTGCGAAACTTCCTCGTCGTGGCCGAGTCGGGAAGCGTAGGTCGCGCCGCGCAACGACTCGATCTGACGCAGCCCGCCCTTTCGCGGCAGATGCGCGATCTCGAGCATGACTTGGATGCGCAAGTGTTCGACCGCGAAACTCGCGGCGTCGAGCTGACACCCGCGGGCGAAGCGTTTCGGGAGGATGTGCGGGAGATCATCGCTGCCGTCGACGGATTACAAGCCGCGACACAGAGTGCTGAGCGCGGCACCACTGGCCGGTGCATCGTCGGGCTGATGCCGGTTCCACGCGTTCGCGCAATCCTCGGGAGAGCGATCAACGAGTGCGAGACGCTCTACGCACCGATGGAAGTCACGCCGATCGAGCTGGGTACGGCGCAGCAATTGATCGGTCTGCAGAACTCGACGATCGACGTCGGCCTGCTTCACCTCGTCTCGACGCCCGCGATGTTGCGCGACTTTCGACGCATCGTGCTATACGAGGACCGGGTGTGCGACGCGCTCGTCCATGCAGGACATCCGCTTGCCAGCCGCGGCGAAATATCGATCGACGAACTGGCGACGACGCCGCTGCTCTTCGTAGGACGCGACACGAATCCTTGGTTCTACGACGACCTGCTCGACGCGTTTGCAGCGGTCAACTTCTCGCCGCGTATCGAGCGCGAAGTCAATGGCCTCGAGCTCGTCTGGGCGCTGGTCGCGGAGGGCCAGGGGTGGAGCATCGCTAGCAGTACTGGCGGTGCGCCGCCGCCGCGCGGCGTCGTGTCGCTGCGGTTGACCGATTTCTCCCTGCCATACGCCGCTCACCTCGTGCATCGTCACGACGAGACGCGCCCAAGTGTGCTGGCAGTGGTCGACGCGATTCAGCGGAGTGCGGAAGTGCCTGTAACGATTGGTGCGCGAAACGTCCCGTACGACGATCAGCACACCGTGACGTCAGCGAACGCCACCACCTCGTAGTCCGGATAGCGTTGTGGATCTTCGACAGCTTCGGTACCTGGTCGGCGTCGCCGACAACTCGACCTTCAGCGCAGCCGCTGAGCGCCTTCGCGTCGCTCAGCCGGCGCTGACGCGACAGATACACGATCTAGAGCGAGAGCTCGGAGTCGAGTTGTTCGTTCCTGCAGCCCGGCGCGCCACGTTGACGGCCGCCGGAGAGGCCAGCGTGCAGGTCGCGCGCTTTGTGGTCGACGAAATGGATCGCGCCGTCAATCGAGTCCGGTTAACTCAGCACGGCCTGGCGGGGAAGTGCCACATCGGGATGTCGCGCGTTCCGATATATGAAGGCCTTGCGGGCCGCTTGCTCGACCGTCTGCGTGAGAACTATCCCGGGATTGTGTGCACCGTCACCGAAACGGAATTCCACGCGTTGTGGTCCGGGGTTGAACAGGCATCGTTCGACATCGGGATCGGCGTTCCGCCGCCGCCGCAATACACGACGCTCAATTATGAGACGCAGATCGCCGATGTCATGGATGGCGCCATGCTCGCCGCGGACCACCCACTGGCGCGCCGCGAATCGATCCGATTGGACGAGCTGAGAGGGGAGCCGTACGTAGGAGTCGAGGAAGGTTTGCACGAGGCGTGTCCTCTGATTCATGGCGAGTTGCGGCGGCGCAACTTCGAGCCGGCGGAGTTTCGCCGGATGTCCGGGACCGACGCCATCATTGCGTTGGTCATCGCGCGCCGAGGCTGGGGCCTCGCTCCGCGTCGGATGCGGTCCAACATGCCCCTCGAGCTCGTATGCGTTCCGCTCGAAGACTTCGCCGTGCCAACACGTTTCGCTCGTATTTGGCGACGCTCGGACGCTCGGCCAGTCACGCGAACTGTGCTCTCGCTGCTTCGGCGCCTCGAGGCTGAAGAGCGCGTCGGGCCGTCAACCGGAGGCCAGCCCGCGGATCCGCACGCAGTGTGCTCCGGCGTGCCACCGCGGATCGAGTTGCGGCACCTGCGGAACTTCCTCGCCGTCGCCGAGTCTGGGAGCCAAGGCCGTGCCGCCGAGGAGCTTGGGCTGAGCCAGCCGGCACTTTCGCGGCAGATGCGTGACCTCGAGTTTGACCTGGGCGCCCCGTTGTTGGTGCGTGAGACCCGCGGCGTCGAGCTGACCGTGGTTGGCGAGCAGTTTCGCGACGATGCTCGCGAGATCCTCGCCGCGGTCGACGGCTTGAAGTCCGCGGCGCATCGAGCCGAGCGCGGCGTGACACACCGGTGCATCGTGGCCATGGTGCCCTTGCCGCGCACGCGCGAAGTCGTCGGCCAAGCCATTCATGAGTGCGAGACGCGCTACTCGCCGCTCATGATCACGCCCGTGGAGATGGGAGCGGCGCACCAATTGACGGCGCTTCACGCGTCGACGATCGACGTCGGGATCTTTCCCCTCGCCTCGCCTCCGGCGCTCCTCCGCGAGTTTCGCCGAATGAGTCTCTTCGAGGACGAGGTGTGCATCGCGCTCGTTCATCCGGGACATCCCCTTGCCGCCCGCGGATCGGTCTCGATTAGAGAATTGGAAACGACCCCGTTGCTCTTCGTCGCCCGCGACGAGAACCCATGGTTCTACGACGACGCGGTCGATGCCTTCGCGGCTGTGAACTTCACGCCGCGCATCGACGCGGCATTCAATGGGCTCGACACGATCTGGTCGTTGGTCGCTCAGGGACAGGGCTGGAATCTCGCCAGCCGCGAGCAGTGGGCGTCGCCGCCACCCGGAGTCGTCGCGCTCCAGTTGACGGACTTCTCGCTCCCGTTCGTCGTTCAGCTCGTGCATCGGCATGACGAAACGCGCCCGACGGTGCTGGCGATGGTCGACGCGGTCCAACGTTGCGCCCAGGCGGATGTCGCGCGCGCGATTCTGGGCCCTCCGAGACCGTGGTATACCGAAATGGCACCCAAGCCATAACCAAATCGGAGATTGGCAGACGGACGGGGATTCATAGATTGATCCCCAGTTATGAGCATGATGCTTTCTGCCGTCGAGCGCTGAGATGGAGCTCCGGCATCTTCGATATTTGGTCGCTGTGACAGAGGCTGGGTCCTTCGTGGGGGCGGCGGCGAGAGTCCGCGTCGCCCAACCCGCGCTGTCCCGTCAAATCCGCGATCTCGAGCGAGAGCTCGGCGTCGACCTGTTCGAGCGGGACGCTCGTGGGGCGGAGCTGACGCCGGCCGGTCAAGCCACCGTCGACGCGGCGCGACGCATCCTGTCGTCGGCCGAAGCCGCGTTCGCGCAAGTGCGCCTCGCGGCGCAGGGCCTCGCCGGTCGCTGCGTCATCGGCGCGGGACGCCTCATGCTATGGAATGGATTGCTGCCGCGCATGATCGAGCGTGCACGCACCGAGTTTCCCGGCATCGAGATCCATGTCGAGGAGCGCGCACTTGCGTCGCAGTGGTCGGGGCTCACGGATTGTTCGCTCGACATCGGGATCGGCACGGCGCCGCCGCCGACATATACGCGCCTCGCCTCGGAGATGCAGGCTCTCGATGTCTACGATGCAATCGGCGTGGCGCCGAGCCACCCGCTGGCGGCTCGAACATCGATTACGCTGGCCGAGCTGTCCGACGAGACGTTCGTCCATCGCGACGATGAGGGACTCGGCGAACCCTTCCGACTGCTCCGCACGGAATTCGTCCGACGCGGATTCAAGCCGCGTCGAGAAACCAAGGCCGACTCGCTCGAAGCGATGATGGTGCAGTTGCGCGCGGGTACGGGATGGTCGATGATCCCGCGAAGCGTGCGCCGTCACGTCGGGCGTGAGCTCACGGTGATTCCGCTCGACGATCTTGCCGTACCCGCGTGCTACGCGCGCACTTGGCGCCGCGGCGACGCACGGCCCGTCGTCAAGACGCTCCTCTCGCTGTTTCGTCGCATCGCCGAAGACGACGGCACGAGCGAGCGCCGCCGTCGCACGCCGGCGTCGACGGAAGCAATCGATTCCAGCGGCACGTCATGCCCGGTCGCACGGCTCGAGCTACGCCATCTAAGGTATTTCGTCGCCATCGCCGAAGAGGGAAGCATCGGCCGCGCAGCGGAACGGCTCAGTCTCACGCAGCCAGCGCTGTCACGTCAGGCGCGAGATCTCGAGCAGCTAATTGGAGTACCGTTGTTCGAGCGCGCGGCGCGTGGCGTCACGCTAACTCTCGCGGGGTACTCGCTGTACGATTCCGCGCGCGAGCTTCTCCAAGACGCCGAGCGGGTCGCGGGCGAGGCGAGACGAGCGGAGCGCGGACGCAAACGGTCTTGCATCATCGGCATCGTCCCCACACCACTCATACTCGACGTTGCCACGAAAGCGATTCGGGCGTGCGCCGTGGCGCACCCCGAGATCGCGATCTCGATCGAAGACGTCCCGACACCGCACCAGATTCGTTCGCTCAGCGAAGCGCGAATCGACATCGGGATCGGACACGCATACCCCAGCGGCACGAACTCGGACATTCCTATCTGCCGGACGCCGCTTTACTCCGACCGGCTCGACACCGCATTGATCGCGTCCAGCTCCCCGCTGGCGGAGCAGTCGTCGATCTCGTTCGCCGACATCGTAGATCTCCCGTTCCTGTTCATGCGGCGGGTTTTCAATCCGGCGTTCTACGAATTCGTGATGACGAGCTTCGCGCGCTGCGGATACCGTCCGCGAATCGACGGCGAATACGACGGCCTCACGACGGTATGGTCACTCGCGGCCCAGGGACTCGGCTGGTGTCTCGGCGCGTCGTCACAACGCACGTCACCGCCGCCGGGTCTGACCGCGCTTCCGATCTCTGGGTTCGCGGTGCCGTGGGGAAGTGAATTGATCCATCGCGAGGGGGAAGCGCGCGAGGCGGTCCTGGCCGTGCTGGCGGCAGCCACGCAAGCGGCGGCCGACGTCGTCGCGGAGCATGACAAACCAAGGAAGGAAGTATTGGCCGGCGGAGAGCACGAAGAATAGCGTGACTGCCACGATACTGCGTGCGACGCTGAACGCATTCGGCGACCAACTCTCAGTCCCGGCAGCAGCTATGAATCGCAAGAAAATCCTCGTTGTTGACGACTCGCCGACGGCAATCATGTGGCAACGCATGATCCTCGAGGACGAGGCCTACGATGTGCTCACGGCCGGCGACGGCGCCGAAGGGGTCCGCGTGGCGCGGGAATCGCGGCCGGATCTCGTCCTCCTCGACGTGGTGATGCCGCGCATGAACGGTTTCGACGCGTGTCGCGCGATGCGCGCTGACGACGTGACCCGCGACGTTCCCATTCTGATGGTGACGACGCGCAGCGAGATGGATCAGGTGATGCGCGGTTTCGAGAGCGGCTGCAACGAATACATCACGAAACCCGTCGATCGCACCGAGTTGCTGACGAAGGTGCGCAGCTATCTCGATCACTCGGAGTGGCACTCGTGACCGATCCGGATTTGGTCGCGCGAGAGCGTGCCGCGCACGTGGCGATGTTGGAAGCGCGTCGCGAACTGGCCCGCTTGCGCGAGCAGAACGAGCAGCTCGTTGCCTCCAACGGCGACCTGTCACGTCTTCTCCTCGCGGCAGAGCAACGCAACGGTGACGCGATCAAGTTGATCGTGGCGGCGCGGCGTCTCATGGAAGCCGGGAGCCCGACCGACGCGCTGCGCAGCCTCGAAGAAATCTTGATCAACGTCGTCGGCACCGAGGATTTCGTCGTCCTCGCGCTGCACGGTGACGCGCTCGTTCCGATCGCCGGCGTCGGCGGTGCGGTCGAACACGCGCGCCAATACCCACCGTCGCGCTCCGTGGTCCTGGAGTGCCTCGCGCATCAGGAGGCCGTCGCGAGCATTCGGTGGCACGGTGAGGATGTTGCCGCTTGTATTCCGCTTCGCATCGATAGCCGGATTGTCGGCGCGATTGCCATCGCGAACGTCCTTCCGCATCGCGCCGTCCTCGACGTGTACGATGATGAAGTACTGCAGTTGCTTTCCAAGTTTGCGGCGTCGGCGATTCTGTCGGCGGGCCATCGTGCCGACTGGACACAGCTTCCGCCGTCGATCGTATCATGACCGCCGCGACCGTCGAGCGCTGGGCGTCGTATCCGCAAAGCGCGCTCCCGCACACGTACCTGCATCCGGGACAGCTCCACGTTACGTCGAACCGGTGCTCGCTCACCACGATTCTCGGATCGTGCGTCGCGGTGTGTCTGCATGATCCGGAGCACGGCGTCGGCGGGATGAATCATTTCCTTCTTCCGAATGCCTCACAAGATCCGGCGACTGCCTCACGGTATGGGCCGTCGGCGATGAAGCTGCTGCTCGAGCGCGCGATCGCGCTCGGCGCACGGCCGCACACGCTCACGGCTCGGATCATCGGCGGAGCCAACGTTCTCGCCGCGTTCCACGATCTACACGATCACCTCGGCATTCGAAACGTCGAGCTCGCGCGCGCGTACCTCGGCGAGCGCGGCGTACGCGTGGTCGGCGAAGACATTGGTGGGACGCATGGACGGAAGCTCGTGTTTGGTCCGCACGACGGTCGCGCGTGGGTGCAACTCATCCGCCGATGAGACGTCAAATGGATCTCGACCAGCTTCGCCATATCTTCGTGCAGGAAGCGGAGGACGGGCTGTCATCGATGGAAGACGCGCTCCTCGCGCTCGAGTCCCGCCCCGAAGACCCGGAACCGATCAACGAGGTGTTCCGCTTCGCGCATACCATCAAGGGCGGCGCGGGCATGGTTGGATTCGACGCGGTCGCCGAATACGCGCACAAGGTCGAGGACGCGCTGAGCTTGATCCGCGATGGTGCGATCGCCGTGACGCCGGCCCGCATCACGGCGCTCCTGCACATCGTCGACGTCCTTCGAGAAATGCTCGCGGTGTCGGCGCTGGGTAAGGCGACCTCCATACGTCCCAGTGATCTCACGCTGCTGCTGCAGCTCACGCCCGACGGCATAGTCTCGGAAGGCCCGCAGTCGGACCTCGACGTCGCCGACGACGCGGACGTTTTCAGCGGAGGCGCTGCCAAGCGCACCGCGGCGCGAAGTCTTCGCGTCGACATGCTCAAGCTCGACGGCTTGCTGAATCTCAGCGGCGAGATCGCCGTGGCGAAGGGCCGCCTCATGCAGAGCGCCGCGGCAAACAGCGCTCAGAGCGGGGATATGGCCGCGGCGGAGGAAATGGAGCGTCTCCTCACGTCGCTCCACGAGCTCGTGATGACGATGCGTCTCGTTCCACTCGGCGCGTCGTTTCGCCAGCACCTACGCACGGTGAGGGACATCGCCGCGGATCAGGGCAAGCTGGCGCGTGTCGTGATCGAAGGCGAAGACGTCGAAGTCGATGCGTCGATCGTCGAACAGCTTCGCGATCCGCTGACGCACCTCGTTCGCAACGCCGTCGATCATGGCATCGAGCATCCGGCCGCCCGGCGGGAAGGCGGAAAGGATCCTTGTGGAACGATCACGCTTCACGCACGGCACGAACGCGGTCTCGTGATCATCGAGGTTCGCGACGATGGACGCGGGATGAATCGTGATCGGATCATCGAGACGGCCCAGCGTCGTGGCGTACTCACGAACGCCGAGAACCTGACCGATACGCAGGTCTTCGCGTTGACGATGGCGCCAGGCTTCTCGACCGCAACGGAAGTCACGTCGGTGTCAGGGCGCGGCGTCGGCATGGATGTCGTTCGACGCAACGTCGAGTCCGTCCGCGGCGCGATTGACATCGCGAGCCGGCCCGGCGAAGGGGCGACGATCCGTCTTCGCTTGCCGCTGACGGTCGCGATCATCGATGGCTTCGTCGTCGGCGTCAACGAAGAGCGGTACGTCATTCCCGTCGACGCCGTGATCGAATGCCTCACTCTCCCCGAAGACGATCGTCGCCGGCCGACGGGCGTGCTTCGCCTTCGCGACGAAGCGTTGCCGTACATCCGACTCCGTCACGTGCTCGATGTGCAAGGTGCCGAGGCGCCGTCGCGAGAAAGCGTCGTTGTCATTCACGCGGGCGGATTCCAGGCCGGCCTCGTCGTCGATCACCTCTTCGGCGAAACCCAAGCCGTATTGAAGCCGCTTCCGTCATGCTTTGGCGCCGTTCCGGGCGTATCGGGAACGACGATCATGGGCGACGGCCGCGTCGCGCTCATTCTCGACGTCGGAACGGTGCTCGAGCAAGCCACCATCCTCAGCCTCGCGCAGCCGGTCGACATCGCATCATGAGAACTCTCAGATCATTCTTCACGTTGGCGTTTGTTGCGTCACTGTTGAGCAGCGCGGTCACTCACGCTTCGCGAGCCCAGTCATCGGCAGGCAGTTCCATCACCTTCGAGAGCCTCAAAACAAAGCAGGCGCCGGCGGTCGCTCCCGCCAGCTCGAAGGAGCGCGACGAGATCGCCAGACTGCGGCGCGTCATTGCCGCGCAGGCGGAGAGTCTCGCTGCGCGTCGTCCAACTGTTCTCACGAAGACGGACACGGTCCGCGTCGATCGCCTCAAGATCGATACCGTGCGAGTCGAGCGGGTTCGCGTCGATACGATTAAAGTGCCCGTCGCCACGCCGGCGCCGATCGCCGCCCCTGCGTCGACTGCCACGACTCCGGCGGTGACGACGCCCACTGTGGTCGCGCCGCAATTCGGTGTGCCGACGTTCGCCGGACTCCTGCAAATGTGGGCTGTCGCCGGCGACGCCGGATACCGCAACAGCTATCGGGTGCGACGCGCCGAGCTGAAGACAGTCATCGATCTTGGCGACCGCGCGAAGGGCACGGTCATGCTCGATCTCGCAAAAGCGTTGTCCGTGACGACCGCCGGCTCGACGACGACCGTGTCTCAGAGTAGTCGTGTTCTCCAAGACGCCTTCGTGTCGATGCCGGTGTCGCGACTGCAGCTCGACGTCGGGCAGATGAAACTTCCGCTCGGGAAAGAAGGAATGGCGTCGTCGGCCAATCTCGAGACGGTCGAGCGCGCGCTCATGTTCTCCGACCGCGCCCGCGGCGGAAGTTTTGGCGACGTGCGCGATCTCGGCGCGCAGGTGCGCGGTACGTTCGCCAAGTCTGAGTTCCAAGTAGGCCTGTTCAACGGCAGCGGCGAGAGTCAAAACGACGTCGACAAGAACGTCGGCAAGGCGTTTGTCGCGCGCGAGGCCATGCGTCCAATTCCCGGCGTCGATCTGCAGCTCGGCGTGTCCGGAGCCACCGCAGGCCCGGCGAGCGCCGACAAGGCAACGCGCGACCGTGTTGGAGGTGACATCGAATATCGACACGGGCCGTTGATGCTCCGCTCGGAGATCATGCACGGGCAGGACGGCGCGATCGCTCGACTCGGATACTACATGCTCGGAACGTTCGCCTTCCGTCCCACCGTGAAAGCGGTCGCGCGCTTCGACGCGTGGGATCCCGACACACACAAGGAAGCAACTTCCGCCGATGTCACCGAGCTTGACTACCTCCTCGGCGCCTCGTGGTTCCCGCCCCAGACTCGTCTCAAGCTTCAATTCGCAGGCGTGCGACGGACCTACGCCGATCGCATCACTCCCGCAGTGACGCAAGCACTGCTCAACGTCCAAGCGTCGTGGTAAGACGCTGCACGACATAACGAGAAATCAATGTTGAACAACGTCAAAATCGGAACGCGTCTTTTCGGCATGGCCGGGCTCACGGGCCTCATCATGCTGATCATCGGCTGGCTGTCACTCGCCTCACTCCAACGATCCACGACCACGCTCCGCGAGTCGCTCGCGACAGCAGCGCGCGTAACCGAAGTCGTCGACAACGCTCGCGACACGCAAGGCGAGCTGGTGAAGCAGTGGAAGGAGTGGAAGGATCTCCTCATTCGCGGTCACAAGAAGGAAGACTTCGACAAGCACTTTGCCGCGTTCCAGAAACAGGACAGCATCGTCCGGGCGCAGCTCGCCGTAACGCGCGACACGCTCAAGGCGCTTGGTTTACAAACAACCAACGTCGATCCGCTCCTCACGGAGCACGAGGCGCTCGTCAAGCAATACATGGACGCGCTGAAGCACTACGATCCAAGCAACGTCTCGAGCACGCAGCGTGTCGATAGCCTGGTGCGCGGTATCGATCGGCCGCTCACCGCGGCGCTCGATGGCCTCGTCGAGAGCGTGCAAAAGGCGGCGACCGACAACTACACCCTCATGACGGCGAACGCCGCGTCGCAATACAAGACGGTGCGCGCGACGTTCATCGGATCGCTCGTCCTCGCCATCGCCTGCGCGCTCGTCCTTGCGTGGGCCACGATTCGGTCGGTCACCGAACCGATCGGTGAGTTGGTTGGAATCGCCAACCGCATTGCCGAGGGCGATCTGCGCGAGATCACCGGCGCTGTTCGCGGTGACGAGACCGGTCAGCTTCAACGCGCCATGTCGAAAATGACGGAAGCGCTGGCGCAAACGATCTCTCAAGTTCGGTCGGCGGCCGACGCACTCTCCGGCGCGTCCACGCAAGTGTCGTCGACCGCGCAGAGTCTCTCGCAGGGAACGAGCGAGCAAGCCGCCTCGGTGGAAGAGACGACGGCCAGCCTCGAGCAAATGAGCGCGTCGATCACGCAGAACGCCGACAACAGCAAGCGCACGGAACAAATGGCCGTCAAGGGCGCGACCGACGCCGATGACAGTGGTCGCGTCGCACAAGAGACGACCGTCGCGATGAAGACGATCGCCCAGAAGATCTCGATCATCGAAGACATCGCGTACCAGACGAACCTGCTCGCGCTGAACGCCGCGATCGAGGCGGCGCGCGCCGGTGAGCACGGCAAGGGGTTCGCCGTTGTCGCGACCGAAGTGCGCAAGCTCGCCGAGCGCAGCCAAGCGGCCGCGAATGAAATCAGCGGTCTCGCGGTGAGCAGCGTCAGCGTCGCCGAACGCTCGGGCGAACTGCTGCAGGAGCTCGTGCCGGCGATTCGTACAACCGCACAGCTGGTCCAAGAAGTCGCCGCGGCATCGCGTGAACAGGCGGCGGGTGTTCATCAGATCAACCAGGCGATGAGTCAGGTCGATCAAGTCACGCAGCGCACGGCGTCCGCGGCTGAGGAGCTCGCATCGACGGCCGAAGAAATGGCGGCGCAGTCGGAGTCGTTGCAGCAGCTCGTTGCGTTCTTCCGCACTGGTGATTTGCGCGACTCGCACGTCGCCACTCCGCGCGCGCCGGCTCAAGCGACGCCGTCTAACGGGACCACGCGTCCCGCTTCGCAAGGGAAGCGCGGATGGTATC
Source organism: Gemmatimonadaceae bacterium (assembly GCA_036002925.1). Classification (GTDB taxonomy): domain Bacteria; phylum Gemmatimonadota; class Gemmatimonadetes; order Gemmatimonadales; family Gemmatimonadaceae; genus JAQBQB01. The sequence continues at coordinate 19,018 of DASYSU010000278.1, forward strand.
CAATTCCTCACTCGATGCAGCAAAACGGTGGAAGCAACGGTCACGCTGCCGGAAAGGACCGCACCGCGGCCGCCGCAATCGACGACACGCACTTCACGCGATTCTAAAACAGTCATGACGACACCTGGCGGCTCGCCAAGCACGCAGTTTCTCAGCTTCGTGCTCGCCGGCGAGGAGTACGCGGTGGACATCCTCCGCGTGAAGGAGATCATCGAATACGACAGTCTGACGCGCGTGCCGGCGCTTCCGCCGGCGGTTCGCGGCGTCATCAACCTTCGAGGGCGGGTCGTCCCCGTCATCGACCTGGCGCTTCGCTTTGGCCTTGGCCCCAGTGAGGTGACGCGTCGGAGCTGCATCGTGATCGTCGAGGTCGCCGCCGAGGAAGGCGCCGTGGTCATGGGCATCATCACCGACGCGGTCAGCGAAGTGCTCGACCTCGCGGCGGATCAGGTCCAGCCGCCGCCGTCGTTCGGTACTCGGGTCGGCGCGGAGTTCCTCGACGGCATGGCGGAGGCCGGGAAGAAGTTCGTCATGCTGTTGAACATCGGTCGCGCGCTGAGCGCGGATGCCTTCGTCGCGAGCGCGGTCGCCGATGCGGCGTGACGGCTCGGCGACGGGCACGTTGTCCCTCGTCTCGGGACGTCGGCTCCGCGAGCCGAGCGCGCGGGAATTCCACGAGCTGGCGTCGTTGATTCACGACGCGGCCGGCATCGCGCTGAATGAGTCCAAGCGCGCACTGGTCATGCGCCGGCTGGCCAATCACATCGCATCGCTAGGCTTGTCCTCGTTCGACGAATACACGGCGCTCGTCCGCGCCGATGACAGCGGTTCCGAGCTGATTGAGCTCCTCGATCTGATCGCGACCAACGAAACACATTTCTTTCGCGAACCGGCACACTTCGAGTTTCTCGAGCAGCGCGTGTACCCGCTCTGGCTGGAACAAGCGCGAAAGGGCGAACGCTCTCGCGTGATCCGCGTCTGGAGCTCGGCATGCTCGACGGGGCAGGAGCCGTATTCGCTCGCCATGCAATTGCTGTCGAATTTCCCCGCTTCCGACGGATGGTCGATCGAGCTGCTCGCGACCGATGTTTCGACGCGGGCGCTCGCGACCGCTGCGTCCGCCGTGTGGTCGCTCGACAAAGCGCATGAGATACCGCCGCACTTTCTCAAGCGATACATGCGGCGCGGCGTTGGCGAGCAACTCGGCAAAATGCGAGCGTCCGAGGAGTTGCGCGGCGCCGTGCGCTTTTTACGCGTGAACCTCACGGACGAGCACTATCCGGTTCCCGGCAGCTTCGACCTGATCTTCTGCCGGAATGTGCTCATCTACTTCACTCCCGAAGGTCGCGCCTCAGTGATCGACAAGCTCACCAAACGTCTCGCGACCGACGGTTTGCTGTTCGTCGGCCACGCCGAGAGTCTGCATGCGCATCGCGCGCAACTGCATCCGCTCATGCCGACCGTATACACGCGCGCGAGCTGAGCCACCGATGTCGCTACGAGCACTGATCGTCGACGACTCCGCCGTTGCGCGGGAAGTGCTGACCATCGCGCTGCGCCAGGATCCGCAGATCGAGGTTGTTACCGCGCCCAACGCGACGATTGCCTCGGACAAGATTCGCCACCACAGGCCGGACGTCGTCGTCCTCGACATCGAGCTACCAGGCGTCAACGGGCTCGCGTTTCTCGAGCGGATGATGGCCGAGGATCCGATTCCCACCGTGGTCTGTTCGAGCCTCGCGCAACCGGGAGCGATCACCGCGGTTCGTGCGTTGGAGCTTGGCGCGATCGAGGTGATAGAAAAGCCCAGCTTCGACTCCGCCTCGACGGTCGTCTGCGGCGGGCGAATGTTGCATCAGATTGTACGCGACGCGGCGGGCGCTCGCGTCCGCCGTGCGATGCCGAGTTTCGCCACGCCGTTAAAGAGAGCAAGGGCGCCACTTGCCAATGGCCCATCATGGCACGGTCCGGTCATCGTCGTCGGCGCATCGACGGGCGGCACAGAGGCGATCCGCACGCTGTTGAGTGCGTTGCCACAGGACGCACCGCCAACGGTCATCGTGCAGCATATGCCCGCGGCGTTCACGAGCGCGTTCGCCAGCCGGATGAATACGTTCACGGCCATGGAGGTGCGTGAGGCGCGCGACGGCGACGCGCTCCGTCAAGGTCTCGCCTTGATCGCGCCGGGCGGCCTCCAGATCGAGATCGCGCGTCGCGCGACCACGGATATCGTGCGGGTGTTCGACGGCGATCCCGTCTCAGGCCATCGGCCGAGCGTCGACGTGCTGTTTCGATCGGCGGCCAAAACACTCGGCCGTCGCGCGGTCGGTGCGCTCCTCACAGGGATGGGCGCCGACGGGGCCGAGGGGTTGCTGCGGATGCGGGCGCAAGGCGCGCATACCATCGCTCAGAACGAACGAACGTGTGTCGTGTTCGGCATGCCGAAGGAAGCGATCGCGCGCGGTGGGGCCGTCGAGGTTCTACCGCTCGAGCAAATCGGCGCCACGGCACTCCATGCGGCGAAGCGCGTCGATCTCGCCTCGAGCCGGACGGCGAGCGGCGCGCGCTAGCTATCAACCGAAGACGTCGCGCGCGTGCTCTACGCCGGCGACGAGCGCGTCGACGTCGGCCACGGTATTATAGATGTAGAATGACGCCCGCGCGGTGGCCGGCACGTTGAGTCGGCGCATCAATGGCTGTGCGCAATGATGCCCGGCGCGCACGCACACGCCGACTTCGTCGAGGATCGTCGCCAGGTCGTGCGGATGGATGTCGCCGACAGTAAAACTCACGACCCCGCTCCGGCCAGCCGGCGGCGGTCCGTACACGCGAACGTCGGGGAGAGCGCACAACCGACCGGTGGCGACGGCCGTGATCGCCTGCTCGTGCTCGCGCACCTTCGACATCCCGACGCGGCTCAGGTATTCGCACGCCGCGGCGAGACCGACGGCGTCGCCGACGTTGGGCGTCCCCGCCTCGAACTTGTGCGGTAGGACGTTCCACGTACTCCGGTCATCGCCGACGTACTCGATCATGTCACCGCCCGTTTGATACGGCGACATCACTTCGAGCAGCGCGCGGCGGCCGACGAGGACGCCGCATCCCATCGGCCCGAGCATCTTGTGGCCGCTGAATGCGTAGAAGTCGACGTCGAGCGCATCGATGTCGAGCGGAAGATGCGGCGCCGCTTGCGCTCCATCGCACACCGCGATCGCGCCGACGCGCCGCGCGATCGCGCACAGCTCGGCGACAGGATTGATCGTCCCGAGCGCGTTCGACACATGGGCGAACGCGATGACCTTCGTGCGTGGGCCGACCAGCGACGCCATGTGGTCGAGATCGATGCGACCGTCGGCGGTCAGACGGCAGATGCGAAGCGCCGCCTTCCGTTCATTGGCCAACTGCTGCCACGGAACGAAGTTCGCGTGATGCTCGAGCCCAGTGATCACGATTTCGTCGCCGGCGCCGAGATTTGCGCGACCCCACGCCGCCGCGACGAGGTTGAGTGATTCCGTCGTGCCGCGCGTGAAGATCAACCGCGACGAGTCGCGAACTCCGACGAACGCCGCGATGCGCTCGCGCGCCTGATGATATCGCTCCGTCGCGCGCGCCGACAGCGCGTACGCGCCGCGATGCGGATTGGCGTTGTCGTGCGTGTAGTAGTGCATCATCGCGTCGAGCACGACCTGTGGCTTCTGCGATGTGGCCGCCGAATCGAGGTAGTGCAGATCGGGATTGGCCTCGAGCAGCGGAAAGTCAGCGCGGTCGACGAGATGCGTCTCGGTCATGCGCCCTCCAGCGGCGGCGACTCGGGCCCTTCGCGCTCGGTCGACACTTCCGTCTCGTTCGAGCCGAGCGCCGTGTGCAGCGCATGCCAGGCAAGGCTCGCGCATTTCACACGCAAGGGAAACCGCGACACGCCGCCTAAGGCGCGCAGTGAGCCCAGGGACTGATGCTCGGACTCGGGAAGCGTCCCGGTCACGAGCCGATGAAACCGTTCGAACAAATCCTCGGCTTCGGCGCGGGTCTTTCCTTTCACGGCCGCGGTCATGAGCGACGCCGACGCTTTCGAGATTGCACAGCCTTGTCCTTTGAAGCTCACGTCGGCGATCGCATCGTTCTCGAGCTTGACCCACAACGTCAGCGAGTCACCGCACAGTGGGTTTCGCCCTTCGATGGTGCGATCCGCATTCGTCATCTCGCGGAAGTTGCGCGGCTTCCGGTTGTGCTCGAGGATGAGTTCTTGATACAGGGCTTCAGTGGACATGGCTGCTGGTTACTGGTTGCTGGTACTGGTTGATGCGGTTGCCAGTCACCAGCAACCAGCACCAGCAACCGATTCACACAAATCGCTCCAATGTCATTTTCTCGAGGCCTTCGCGCACTTCGTCCACTTCGATGGTCTCCAGCACACCCGCGGCGAAGGCGTAGGTCAAGAGTCGTTTCGCGAGCGCGGCGTCGATGCCGCGGCTCTTGAGATAGAACAGCGCGAGCTGATCGATCTGTCCGACCGTCGCGCCGTGCGTGCACTTCACGTCGTCGGCGAAGATCTCGAGCTGCGGCTTCGTGTCGACCTGCGCCGTTTCCGATAACAGCAAGTTGTTGTTCGTCTGCTTGCCGTCGGTCTTCTGCGCGATCGGGTGCACGTACACTTTGCCGTTGAACACACCGTGCGAGCGTCCGTCGAGTATCCCTTTGTACATCTCGCGACTGAAGCAGTTCGGCTGCGCGTGAATGATCTGCGTCTGGTGATCGACGTGCTGTTCGCCGTTGGCCATGTACAGACCGTTCAGGGTCGCGCCGCAGCCTTCACCGTCGAGCGTCGTGTAGATGTTCGTGCGCGACAGCGCCGCGCCCGTCGCGAGCGAAAACGAGACGTAGTGGCTGTCGCGCGCCTGGCTCGCCTCGATCGTTCCGACGTGGAATGCCCGCGCGCTCTCCCGTTGCATCTTGTAGTGCCGGAGCGTCGCGCCTTCGCCGACCGTCACTTCGGTGACGGCGTTCGTCAAATACACGGCGTCGGTCGTCGACACGAAGCTCTCGATCACCGTTGCCTTCGCGTGGCGCCCGACGAGAATGAGATTGCGCGGATGCATCATCCCCTTCGCCGCTGTGGCGTCGGTGATGAAGAGCAGATGAATCGGACGATCGACTTCGGTGTCCTTGGCGATCTGCACCACGGCACCGTCGATCATGAACGCTGTATTCAGCGCCGTGAAGCCTTGCGTGTCGTAGCTCGCGAGTTTGCCGACGCGGTCGACGACATCCGGCGCTTTGGTCCACGCCGTCGCGAGGTCCCACACCTTCACGCCGTTCGGCAACTTCGCGACATCGGATAGCTCCGGCGCGAAGCGGCCATTCACAAACACCATCGTGTGCCAACCGATCGCACCGAACGTGAACGGCGCGAGCTCGTCGCGACCGACGTCACCGCTTTTCGCGGCGAGGTATACGTACTCGTGATCGACGATCGGCGACACACTGGTGAAATGCCAATCCTCGTTCTTCGTCGTCGGGAAGCCGAGCACGCCGAACCGGTCGAACGCGGCGCGGCGCATCGATTGAACCCACGCGGGAGCCGATGTGTCGGACGTCAGCTCCTCGAACGCCTCGACGTACGCGTCCGCCGCGCTTCCGGCCACGACCGACGTGCTCACGCCGCGCCGGCCTCGACCGGCGACGCGGCTCCGGTCGTTACCCAATCGTAGCCTTTGTCCTCGAGCTCGAGTGCCAGCTCCTTCCCGCCGGACTTCGCGATCCGTCCGTTCACGAGCACGTGGACGAAATCAGGCACGATGTAATTGAGCAAACGCTGATAGTGCGTCACGACGATCGTCGCGTTGTCGGGGCGCTTGAGCTTGTTGACCCCGTCGGCGACGACGCGAAGGGCGTCGATGTCAAGACCGGAATCCGTCTCGTCGAGGATCGCGAGCCGCGGCTGCAGCACCGCCATCTGTAGGATCTCGTTGCGTTTCTTCTCGCCACCCGAGAATCCTTGATTCACCGACCGGTTGAGCATCGACACGTTCATATCGACGAGCGCGAGCTTTTCCTCCATGAAATCCGCGAATTCGAGCGGATCGACCTCCTCTTCGCCGTGCGCTTTGCGGATCTCGTTGTACGCCGCGCGGAGAAAGTACGCGTTCGATACGCCGGGAATCTCCACGGGGTACTGAAAGGCGAGAAAGATTCCGCTCTGCGCACGCTCTTCCGGTGGCATCGCCAGCAGGTCCTTGCCGTCGTACGTCACCGATCCGCCCGTGACCTCGTACGCCGGATTGCCCGCAAGCACCTGCGCCAGCGTGCTTTTGCCCGACCCGTTGGGGCCCATCACGGCGTGGATCTCGCCGGCGTTCACGGCGAGGTCGATGCCTTTGAGGATTTCCTTATCGCCGACCGTGGCGTGAAGATCTTTGATTTCGATTAATGACATGACTGTGAGTTTTGTGGCCAATCAACCAACACTTCCTTCTAGCGTGATGCCGAGCAGCGCCTGCGCCTCCAGCGCGAACTCCATCGGCAACTCCTTGAAGACTTCCTTGCAGAAACCGCTCACGATCATCGAAACAGCTTGCTCCGCGGAGAGCCCGCGCGCCTTCAGATAGAAGATCTGATCCTCGCCGATCTTCGACGTCGACGCCTCGTGCTCCACGATCGCGCTGTTGTTGCCGACCTCGATGTACGGGAACGTGTGTGCCCCACACCGGTTGCCGACGAGCATCGAATCGCACTGCGTGTAGTTGCGCGCGCCCGTCGCCCGCGGCAGCACCTGCACTCGGCCGCGATACGAGTTGTTCCCCTCGCCGGCCGAAATCCCCTTCGAGACGATCGTCGACTTCGTGTTCCGGCCGATGTGGATCATCTTCGTGCCCGTGTCGGCCTGCTGCTTGTTGTTCACCACCGCGACCGAATAAAACTCACCGACCGAGTTGTCGCCCAACAGGATGACGCTCGGATACTTCCACGTGATCGCCGAGCCGGTCTCGACCTGGGTCCACGAGATCTTCGAGTTCTCGTACGCCTTGCCGCGCTTCGTCACGAAGTTGTAGATGCCGCCGCGACCTTCCTTGTCACCCGCGTACCAGTTCTGCACGGTCGAGTATTTGATCGTCGCGCCCTTGAGTGCGACCAGCTCGACCACCGCCGCGTGCAGCTGATTGGTGCTCCGCTTGGGTGCCGTGCATCCCTCGAGATAGCTGACGTACGCGCCCTCATCGGCCACGATCAAAGTCCTCTCAAACTGGCCGGTGTCGGCC
>DASYSU010000279.1:0-2221 GCA_036002925.1 Gemmatimonadaceae bacterium
AATCGCGTATTCCGAAGCGACAACCGCGGCGATTCGTGGCGCGCCGTCAGCCCAGACATCACTCGACAGATCGATCGCACGAAGCTCAAAGCGATGGACCGCGTATGGAGCGTCGACGCCGTCGGTCGCAACGTATCGACCACACTGTTCGGCACGATCCTCAACATCGCCGAGTCGCCGATCAAGGAAGGACTGCTGTTCGCCGGCACGGACGACGGCCGCATCAGCATCACCGAGGACGGCGGCACGCACTGGCGCCCAATCGATCACTTCACCGGTGTGCCCGACACCTCAGTGGTGTCGCACCTGACGCCATCCCAGCACGACGTGAACACGATTTACGCGACGTTTCAGAATCATCAATCGGGCGACTTCAAGCCGTACGTCGTCAAGAGCACCGACCTCGGGAAAACCTGGACGAACATCACTGGCGATCTGCCGGCGCGCGGATCGACCTGGGCGATCGCCGAGGACCATGTCGATCGCAATCTCTTGTTCGTCGGCACCGAGTTCGGTTTGTTCTTCACGACCGACGGCGGCAAGAAGTGGGTGCAGCTCAAGGGCGGGCTGCCGACGATTCAGGTGCGCGACCTCGCGATCCAGAAGCGCGAGAATGATCTCGTCGTGGCCACGTTCGGGCGCGGCTTCTACATCCTCGACGACTATTCGCCGCTGCGCACGATCAACGAGCAGACGTTGGCACAAGCCGCGACGCTCTTCCCCGTCAAGTTGGCGCCGCTCTATGTCGAGTCCTCGCCGCTTGGGCTGCCTGGTGGATCCTTCCAGGGACACAACTATTTCATGGCGCCGAATCCGCCGTTCGGCGCGGTATTCACGTACCACCTCAAGGACGCGATCGAATCACGTCGAACGCAACGGCAGAAGGCCGAAGCAGCCGCTGAGAAGAAGAACGTCGATGTGTTCTATCCGGCGTGGGATTCGTTGAAAGCGGAGGATCGTCAGGAGGATCCCGCCGTTGTCGTCACGGTGAGCGACGCGAGCGGACAGGTCGTGCGACGATTCACCGCCCCCACGACCGCCGGGTTCAATCGCGTCGCGTGGGATCTCCGACTGCAGCCGACCGACCCAGTGAACGGTCCGCCGTTCAAGCCCGACCCCGACTATCCGTTCAACTCAGCGCCGCTCGCGCCGTACGCTCCACCGGGCACCTATCAAGTCGCGCTCTCCAAGCGCGTCGACGGTGTGTTCACTCCACTCAGCACGCCGCAGCGATTTCAGGTCGTCGACGTCGACAGCGTTCCTGGCCGAACGATGGCATCGCTGGCCGAGCAGCGGAAGATCGCGCAGCTCGAGCGGTCGGTGTTGGGCACGTCGGCGCTGATCAACGAGACGCTGACGCGCGTCGGATTTCTCAAGCGTGCCATCGACGAAGCGCCGGGCGCCGATACGTCGCTCGCGCATCGCGTTCGAGTTCTCGAAAATCAACTGCGCGACGCGCGCGAGTCCCTCACCGGCGATCCCACACTCGCGCGGCGAAACGAGGCCTCTCCACCGGCGTTGCAGGGGCGGCTCCAGGGCGCGATCGGCAACGCATGGACGAGCTCACTCTCGGCCCTCAACCCATCGCAGCAATCGCAGATCGACATCGTGAAGCGCGAGTTCGACGCGGTGCTCGCGCGCACGCGGCAGCTCGTCGACGTCGACATGAAGAATCTCGAGCAGGCGGCCGAGGCGGCAGGCGTCGCGTGGACGAGTGGAAGAGTTCCCAAGGCACCGTGACACCTATGAAATCCATTACTACGGTCGCGCTCATCGTCGCCACGCTCGCCGCGAATGCGGCGCACGCGCAGGGTTATCCATTCAGCCAGCGTGGCAGCGTCTCGCAGACCGTCGCCTTCACGAACATCAGCGTGGCATACGGGCGTCCCGTCGCGCGCGGGCGGGCGCTCTTCGGCCAACTCGTTCCCTGGGACAGCATCTGGCACCCCGGCGCCGACTCGGCGACGCTCGTCTCGGTCGACCACAATGTGTTGCTCGAAGGGCACGAGGTGAAAGCCGGCGAGTATTCACTGTGGCTCATCCCGCGCGCCAAGGCGCCGTGGACGGTGATCCTGAGCCGCGCAGCGCACACGTTTCACAAACCGTATCCCGGTGCGTCGTCGGACGCGCTCCGCTTCGATGTGACGCCTGAGCCGGTGTCGCACATGGAAAGTCTCGCGATTTATTTCCCGGTCGTGCTGAGGGACGAAGCGACCATGCG
>DASYSU010000280.1:0-15375 GCA_036002925.1 Gemmatimonadaceae bacterium
GCGCGGCGGTGCGACCCGGTATCTCGACCGGCGAATTGGATCGGATCGCCGAAGATTTCATTCGCGGCCACGAGGGCGCTGTCCCGGCGTTCAAGGGATTGTACGGGTTTCCGGGAAGCATCTGCGCGTCGGTCAACAGCGAGATCGTGCACGGGATTCCGTCGCCGAAGCGCGTGCTCAAAGAGGGCGACATCATCTCGATCGACGTCGGCGTCGGCTACCGGGGCTACTTCACCGACAGCGCGACGACCGTTCCCGTCGGGGAAATCACCGCGGACGCGCGCGAGCTGCTCGACGTGACGCAACGCGCGCTCGAGGCAGGGATCGGCGCGGCGGTGCTCGGGAATCACATCGGTGACATCGGTGTCGCGGTGCAAACCGTTGTCGAGCACGCCGGATTCAGCGTCGTGCGCGATCTCGTTGGTCATGGCATCGGTGTCGAGTTTCACGAGGAGCCGCAAGTTCCCAACTATGGCAAGCCCAAGCGTCGCGAGAAGCTCGTCCCTGGCCTCACGATCGCGATCGAGCCCATGGTGAACCTCGGCGGGCCGGCGACGAAGACACTCGGCGATCGGTGGACGATCGTGACGCTCGACGGCTCGCTGTCGGCGCACTTCGAGCATACGGTCGCGATCGCCGAGGACGGACCGCTGGTGTTGACGAGAATGTGAAGCAGTTGCTGGTTGCTGGTGACTGGTTGCTGGCAACGGCAAACCGCGGTAACCAGCAACCAGCAACCAGCAACCAGCACCAGCAACCAGCACCAGCAATCTCCACTTCTGGCGCGTATTCCCAGAGGCTAACCTTAGGTCCGACCTAGCCTTTCCCACCTTCCGGAGGTTCTGGATGTCGATGCGGAGATTCCGCACCTGGCGCGCGGCGGTACTGCCCCTCGCATTCGTTGCGACGACGGCGACCGCGAGCGCGCAGGGCCACGTGACGACGCCGAAGGAGTTCTTCGGCCATAACATCGGGGATGACTACTTCCTCCCCAACTACGATCAATTCATTACTTACTGGCACAAGATCGACGGCGAGTCCGACCGAATGCAGTCGATCGAGATCGGAAAATCGTCGGAGGGTCGGCCACAGTTGGCTGCGATCATCACGGCGCCGGAAAACTTCAAGACACTCGCGCGGTACAAGGACATCTCGATGCGCCTCGCCAAGGGCGAGGGGCTGACCGACGCGCAAGCCAAGGCGCTCGCAAAAGAAGGAAAGGCAGTCGTCTGGTTTGACGGCGGTTTGCACGCGACCGAAGTGTTGGGCGCGAATCAGCTGATCGAGACGACCTACCAGCTCTTGAGCCGCAACGACGACGAAACCAAGCGAATCCTGCACGACGACATCATTCTCGCCGTGCACGCGAACCCGGACGGCATGCAGCTCGTCGCCAACTGGTATATGCAGGAGAAGGATTCGCTCAAGCGGAACATGAACATTCGGCTGCTCTACAACAAATACGCCGGGCACGACGACAATCGCGACTCGTTCATGTCGAACTTGTCGGAGACGAAGAACATCAACCATCTGATGTTCTGGGATTGGCATCCGGTGATCATGTACAACCATCACCAGACCGGCCCGGCCGGCACGGTGATGTTCTCGCCGCCGTTCCGCGATCCGTTCAATTACAACTTGGATCCGATGATCGTGATCGGCCTGGATCAAGTTGGCGCGGCGATCCATCAGCGGTTGCTCGAAGAGAACAAGCCAGGCTTCACCATGCGTTCGGGCTCGAGCTACTCGACGTGGTGGAACGGCGGTCTGCGCACGATCGGATACTTCCAGGGCATCATCGGCATCTTGACGGAGACGATCGGCAATCCGACGCCGATGAGAATTCCATTCATCCCCGAGCAGGAGCTTCCGCGCGGCGATCTGCCGGCGCCGATCGCGCCGCAAGAGTGGCACTTCCGCCAATCGATCGACTACTCGGTCTCGGCGAATTACGCGATCTTCGATCTCGCGTCGCGCTATCGTGAGACGTTGTTGTATGACAAGTATCTGATGGCGAAGCACGCGATCGAAAAGGGAAGCCACGACAACTGGACGATCAGCGGGAAGAGCATCGCCGAGGCGGAAGACGCGCTTCGCGGCGGCGCGCAGCAAGCGGGCGCTCCCACCGGCGGTGGTCGCGGTGGACGCGGACGTGGCGCCGCTGCCCCGGCGCCTGGCGGCGATGTGGTCGTCGGCGCTCCGGCGGATTTCGGTCGTGGCAACGCCGGCAACGACGCAGCGACCCTCAAGGTGTGGAACGACGTCGTGCACGCCAAGGACAAGCGCGATCCGCGTGGCTACATCATCCCGTCGGATCAACCCGATTTCCCGACGGCGACCAAGTTCGTGAACACGTTGCGCCACGTCGGCGTGTACGTCGACCGCGCGACGGCGGCGTTCTCCGCGAATGGCAAGCAGTATCCCGCGGGGTCGTACGTCATCAAGACGGCGCAAGCCGCGCGCGCGCAGGTGCTCGACATGATGGAGCCGCAGGATCACCCGAACGATTTCGCATACCCCGGTGGGCCGCCGCGGCGTCCGTACGACAACGCTGGTTGGACCCTGGCCTACTCGATGGGCGTGAAGTTCGATCGTCTGCTCGATGGGTTCGATGCGCCCACGCAGCGCATCGAGGGGCTCGCCAAGCCGATGCCCGGGACGGTCGCGAATGCGTCAGGCGCCGCGGGCTTCTTGCTCTCGCACGACTACAATGATGCGGTGACGGTCATCAATCGCGCGTTCAAGGCCGGCGCCGACGTCTATTGGACGCGCTCACCGATGCAAGCCAACGGCAAGACGTATCCGGCGGGCTCGTACTATCTCGCCGCGAATGCGGCGCCGGTGGTGCAGAAATCCGCGGCCGATCTTGGCGTGAGCTTCGATGGAACGAACGCGCGGCCGGATGCCGACGCGGTCAAGCTCTCGGCGAAGCGTGTCGCGCTCGTCGATCGGTACGGCGGGTCGATGCCGTCCGGATGGACGCGGTACGAGTTCGAGCAATTCGAGATTCCTTATACGATCGTGTACCCGAAGGACATCGACGCCGGAAACCTCAAGTCGAAGTACGACGTGATCATCTTCCCGTCGGACATCACGATCTCGGGCGGCGTACAGGGTGTCGGCGCGAATCGTCGCGGTGGTGGTGGCGGCCGCGGCGGCGCCACGCTCGGGACGATTCCGGAGGAGTATCAGAAAATGCTTGGGGCTCTCACTGCCGAGACGTCGTTGCCGCAGCTCAAGAAGTTCCTCGATGAAGGCGGCGTGATTGTGAGCTCAGGTGGCGCGACGAACATCGGCTACCAGCTTGGGCTTCCCATCGAGAACCATCTCGTCGTCCGCGCGCCGGGCGAACCGGATCGCGGCTTGAGCGGCGAGGAGTATTATGTCCCAGGTTCGATCCTTCGTGTCGCGGTCGATACCAAGGATCCGGCGGCCGCGGGCATGCCGGCGCAAGCCGACGTGTTCTTCGACAACGATCCGGTGTTCCGTCTCAAGCCGGACGCGGCGCTCAAGGGCACGCGCGCGATCGCTTGGTTCGACTCTCCGGCGCCGCTGCGCAGCGGATGGGCCTGGGGACAGAACTACCTCGAGGGCGGCGCGGCCGCGGTCGAGGCGAACGTTGGGAAGGGAAAGGTCTACCTGTTCGGACCGGAGATCACGTTCCGCGGTCAACCGCACGGGACCTTCAAGTTCTTGTTCAATGGTATCTATGCGCCAGTGAACGCGTCGATGGCTGTCGTGCCGTAAGCGACGTCGAGTCTTGGCGATGAGAAGCGCCCGCGCGTGAGCGCGGGCGCTTCTTTTTGTTCCGCAGGCTAACTCATCGCGTCACTCTGGATGTGCACCCGCGTGAAAGTTGCGCGACGGGTGTTGTCCATTCGTGGTTCGAGGCGCATACTCTTGAATCGAACCCGAGCATCATCCCCCATCGGAGTAGGAATGACAACCACTCGTCGAATTATCGCAGCCGCGTTGAGTCTCGTTTTCGTGACATCGTCGCTCGCCGCCCAGTCGATCTACTTCGGCCTGCGCGGAACCGGCAGTATTCCGACCGGTACCTTCGCGGAGACAGGTACCTCGAGCACAACGAACACCGCGGTGATTGAAGGCGCGAAGAACGGTTTCGGCTATGGGCTCGATGCCGGCATCGGGATTGGCCCGATTGGGGTCTACGTCGGATTCGACCACATCAAGTTCGATTGCGAAACGACGACCTGTCAGTCCGACGGCAAGTATACACTTCAGGGGGCGACTGCCGGGGTTAAGCTTTCCCTTCCGAGCAAGTCGATCGTTCGTCCGTTCATAAAAGGCGGCGTTACGTTCCACGACCTCGAGGGTGGGTATGGTGGCCAGACGTCGAATTCGCTTTCGACCGAGACGACGCCCGGGTACGAGATTGGCGTGGGGGCCGATGTGAGCTTCCTAGGTATTTTGAGCTTCACGCCTCAAGCACGATACGTGGGTCAACAGCTCAAGGCGAAGATTCCCGGAGTTAACACCCCGGCGGCCGATGGAACCGGCGTGAACTACTTCAGCTTCGATCTCGGATTGTCGCTCCACACGCCATGGAAGTGACTTGATCGCGGCGTCTGATCTCTCCGCCAAGGTCGGCGCTAGTGGCTTGACATGAAACTCGATGCGCGCGAGCGTTCGCTCAGCGCGCATCGGGGCGCCTCCTGTCCGCGGCAAGGGAATCCTCCCACCCACCGAGAAGGGCCATAGCCGGTCGCATCCTTCTTCCTGCCTGTATTCAGCGGACTCCAGGCGTCATGGGAGGAGGCTTCTATGGATCAGGGACTGGCGCGCGGCCGAAGCTTGGAGAGTCTTCGCAAGGAAGCGAAGCGGTGGCTCAAGGCCATTCACGAGAACGATGCCGCGGCGCGCGCGCGGTTGGCCCGTGCGCTCGAGAACGCGCCGGCTGAACCGACACTGCGCGATGTGCAGCACGCACTCGCCCTCGAGATGGGATTTGCCGGCTGGTCCGCGCTCAAAGGCGCGGTGACTGCGTCCGCGCCACCAGCTTCCCCATCGGCGGCGGGAACAGCGGCAGTCGCACACTACGAGGAGATGGCCGAGGCGCTCCTCGATGCGTACCGAACGGGGTCGCCCGACGCGATGTCGCGCCACTACGCATTCACGTGGCACCGCCGGAGCTGGTCGGCGATGCGTACGTACGTCCAGCTCGACCTCGGCAAGAGATCAGCGGCCGACGGAACAGACGTCGACATCACGCTCGACGACGCGAGAAAACTGGTTGCTCTGGAGTATGGCTTCGAGGATTGGAACGCGGTGCGCTCATTCGCTCTCGGGCTCGACGACGCAAGCGACATCTCGCCCAAGCCCGTCTCCGTCACGATCGGCAATGAGAAGGCGCGCCGGATCGTCGCGAGCACTCGGGTGTGGTCGACCGCGATCGGCCTGATGGCGGAAGGTCAGGCGACCGGTCTCGATGCCCACAACCAAATGACGGACGCGATGCTCGAGCGCCTGTCGCACGTGAGCGGCATTCAGGAACTACGATTAGGTAATTCGAAAGCCATCAGTGACGACGGAGTACGGCACCTCGCGCGACTGCCCCGCCTGCGACATCTTGATCTCAGCATGACGGCGGTGACCGATCGTGGTCTCGCCGTTCTTCGGGCACTTCCGGAGCTCGAGTCGCTGAGCCTCTCATGGACGCGTGTCACGGATGCCGGCATTGCAAGCCTCGCCGGCTGCGAGCGGCTCCGCGAGGTTCAGCTCACGGGGACCGCGACCGGTGACGGCGCGCTGCGGGCGCTCGCCGGGAAAACGGATCTCGCGGTTCTCCACACGGGCGACGGCGTCACCGACTCGGGGGTGCGGCTGCTGCAGGAGTACCCGGTATTTCGCACGTGGCGCAATGGAGAAGCGCGCATCGCGCTGTTGAGTGCCGATGCCCAGCCGAATCACCTGGCGCTTCGCGGAGCGATTACCGACGCCGGCATTGCCGCGCTCGACGGACTCGATGGCCTGTTCGCGCTCGGACTCGACAGCGAGTCGATACGGGTGTCGCCTCGCGGCCTCGCCGCGCTCCAATCACTCGGCCACCTCTCGTGGCTATCGATCGATGCCACGGATGAGACGATGAGCGCCATCGCCGCACTGCCGCATTTGCGCCATCTCGGCTGTCAGGACACCAGCGCGAGCGACACCGGCTTCACGGCGCTCAGCAAATCGCGATCGATCGAATCCATCTGGGGCCGGCGGTGTCACAATCTTCGCACAGCGGGATTCATCGCACTGGCAAACATGCCGTCGCTCCGGGCGCTCTCGGTGAGTTGCCTCAACGTGGAGGACCGAGGCATCGCCGAGCTCCCGTCGTTTCCGGCGCTTCGCGAACTCATGCCGATGGACATTCCAGACGAGGGCTATCGTCACATTGCTCGCTGCGCGGATCTCGAGCGACTCGTGCTCATGTATTGTCGCGAGACGAGTGACAGGGCGACGGAACACATCGCCGCGTTGCGGAACCTGCAAAGGTATTTTGCGAGCTATACCAAGATCACCGATCGCACGCCGGAAATCCTCTCGGAGATCGACTCGCTCGAGGAGATCGAGCTCTATGGATGTCCGGGCGTGACGGATGCCGGTATCGCGCGACTGTCGCGCCTGCCACGCTTGCGAGAAGTCAAAGTGTCAGGACAGAACGTCTCGGCAGGGGTCGCGGATGTGTTTCCCGCTGGTGTCAAGGTTCGATGGGAGCGCTGAACGTCACTACCTTTGTTCGATGCCCGAGATCATTCCCGTCAATTTCCAGGACGACATTCTTCCCGAGTATCGCGGAACGCCGGTCGGTCGCCTGCTCGAGTATCACAATCTCGGGCGGGCGATCGGATCGATGTCGACGCCGCAGCTGCTCATCGGGATGTGCATGGACAGTCGAAAGTCGCTGCGCATTCCGAACGACTTTGCGTTCGTGTTGCGTACCGCCGGCGCGAACATGCGAGATAACGAATTCCGCATCTCGTACGCGATCGCGGTCGGCGGTGTGCGGACGATCGTCCTGATCGCCCACACGGATTGCGGTATGGCGCGACTCGGCGAGCGGCGCGATCAGTTCATTCACGGGTTGATGGAAGCGGCGGGATGGGACGAGGCTCGTGCGACACGGCACTTCGAAGAATCGGCGCCGAAGTTCGGCATTCGTAACGAGGTCGACTTCGTGATCAATGAGGCTGAGCGGTTGCGCGGGATCTATCCGCGAATCACCGTGGTGCCACTTCTCTATCGCGTGGAGGACGATCTGCTGTATCAGCTTCGCTGACGATTACGAACCGCCGAACAATCGCAGGACGAACGCCGAGAGTGCCGCAAGGACGACAAGCAAGCGAGGCTCGAATTTGCGATTAATCGTTGGCTTGCTAGGGCGCTCTCGAGCCGGTACCTTCGCCCGCACGCTAGGTGTACCGCGTTGTGTCCGCGTTTCGCGGCCGTTATCTCGCGCCCGTCCCACCATGTATCAGCTGCGCACACTCGGCCAGCTCGACCTGTCCGATTCTGCCGGGCAGCCGGTGCGCGCGGTCTTGGTCCAGCCCAAGCGGTTCGCGCTGCTCGCGTACCTGGCCGTAGCGAGCCCGCGCGGATTTCAGCGACGCGATTTGCTCCTGGCTCTGTTTTGGCCGGAGCTTGCCGACTCGCGGGGACGCAACGCCCTACGACAAGCCGTGCACCAACTCCGGCACGTACTCGGCAGCGACGTCATCGCGTCTCGTGGATCCGTCGCGATCGGTATCGATGAAGCGCGACTCTCGTGCGACGCCGCAGCATTCGAGACGAACATCGATCGAGGCGACTTTGCCGCGGCCGACGCGCTGTACAAAGGGGACCTCCTCCCAGGCTTCGGGCTCATCGGGTCGCCGCAGTTCGAAACGTGGCTCGACGAAACGCGCGCGCGACTGCGGGCTCGGGCGGGTCGAGCCGCGTGGGCCTTGGCTGAGCAGCAGGAGCGCTCGGGTGCGGCGACGGCGGCGGTTGAGAGCGCGCGGCGCGCCGTAACATTGACAGGCGACGAGGGCGTCGTCCGCCAACTCATCAGGCTCCTCGATCGGCTTGGCGATGTGCCGGGTGCGATCAAGTCGTTCGACGATTTCGCGACTCATCTCCGTCGCGATCTGGACGCCGAGCCTTCGCTCGAGACGCGTGCATTAATCGAAGCGATTCGAGGCCGCGACCCCTCATCGCTCGCCACAGAGGCGTCGTCGGCGGCCGCGCCAACCTCGTACCGCGTGTCGATAGAGCGATTCGAGAACTTGACCGGAAACCCGGCCGATGACTTTGTTGGACGCCTCGTTTCCGAGGGCATCGCACAGGGGATCGCTGAAAGCCGGCTCGTCGATGTCCATGGTGCCAACGGAGCGTTAGAGGACACTCATGGACTCATCACGGTCACCGGTTCGTACTCCCTTCGAGACGATGTCTGGCGGTTTCAGGCGCTCGTTCGAACCGGTTGCGACGGCCCGATCCTCGGCGCAATCGGCGAAGTGACGGCGTTACGCGGCCGCCCATGGGAAGCGGCCGACGAGCTGCGACGCCGCGTGTGCGGAATCCTCGCCGCGCACCTCGATCCGCGATTTGCGTCATGGGCGAGCGCAGTCTCGCACCCGCCGAGTCTCGACGCGCAACGCGAGCTCACGGGGGCCGTCGATCTGCATTTGCGCGGGGAGTTTCGCTCAGCGATTCCTCGATTCTTGCGCGCGGCGGACCCGAGCGCCGTCTTCAACATGCCGCTGCTATGGGCGATGCAGGCGAGCTGCAACGTCGAGGAGTATGAGCAGGCCGAGGCGATTCTCTCTGATCTCACGTCGCGACGCGGGCAGCTTTCTCCGTTCGAGCAGCTCGGATGCGACTACTTTGCCGCCTGTCTCAATGGCGATCGCGCGGGTGCGTTGCGCGCGGCACGACGCGCATCGGAGCTGGTGCCCGATTCGGAGGCGCTCGCCCAGCTCGGGCGCGAAGCGATTTTTTCCAATCAGCCGCGTCTCGCGGCCGACGCGCTCGAGCGGTTGAAGCCCGACCGAGGTTGGATGCCGTCGTGGACGCCGTATTGGGGTCGCCTCACCGAGGCGTATCACATGTTGGGCGATCACGCTCGGGAGCTCGAGGCCGCGCGGCGGGGTCGCAGGCAACACCCCGAGGCAATCAGCACGCTGTTGTACGAGGCACGAGCGCATGCGGCATTGGGAAATCTCGACAGTGTCGCGCGCTGCGGCGACGAGGCCGCGGCTCTACCGCCCGATCGTTTCGTCGACACCTCGAACGTGTTCGCCGAGATTGCGCGTGAGCTCAAAGCGCACGGACACGCGTCGGCGAGTCTCGCGATCCAGGAGCGCGCGAGCACCTGGAGTCACGAGCGCGAAGACGAGCGCGGCGATGGATCACTCCCGGCGGATGCGCGGGCCCGCGCGCACTATGACGCCGAGCGTTGGGATGATGCCCGCACCGCATTCGAGTGCCGTTCGGACGCATCGCCGGATGACCCCATACTGCTTGGGCGTCTTGGAGTCGTGGCTGCGCGCCAGGGTGACGAGCCGTTCGCTCGAGCAGCAGTCGCGAAGCTCCGGGCGATGACGGGCCGCCTCCGGTTGGGCAAGCACTTGGCTTGGAGCGCGAGAATCTGCGCCGTGCTCGGAGAGTACGACGACGCTGTTGCGCATCTGCGCGGGGCGTTCGCGCGCGGCTACCGCTACGGCATCGAGCTGCACGCGGATCCCGACTTGTTACCGCTCAATGAACACGCCGGGTTCCGCGAGCTGCTTCGCGCGAAGGGTTGACGGCTCGAGAGCTATCGGTTCAGCCAGTACGCCAGCTTGATGAGGAACGTGTTGTCCGGGTGCAGCGTGAACAGATCGCGATAATCGCGCGACCACGATTCGTTCAAGTTGTCGTTTGGCGGCCCGTTGCGACCGTGCGCCCACACGAGGAAGAGCGTCGATCCAGGTCGATACTCCCAGCGTACGACCGAGTTGCTCCGGAGTTGCGTGAACTTGAATGACAGGTCCGCTCCGGCCGGCGGGACGTAGGGAAGGAACCGATCCGCGTAGGCGGCCGCGCCGGGTGTCGAGCTCACCTCGCGGACGTTCGAGTACATGCCGGTCGACACAAACGGCTGGCCGTAGAACTCGAACGTCAGGTTCGGCGTCATCGTGTAGTTGATTCGTGTATTCATCGACACCGTGCGTTGGTCGAGGTGCGCGAAACTGTAATGCGTCCGCGCGGTGCCGCTGTCGGTGAAGTTGCCGAGCCACTGCGCGTCCTCGTGATCGCGCGAGAAGCCCGCGCCGACGTTGATTTGAAGTTGCGACGAGGCGAGGATGTTGACGTAGGGGTTGAACGACGCGCCGTGCGATTTGCCTTCATCGGAGAAGTTCAGGTTCAACCACAACCCAGTCGACAGGGTTCGACGGCTGTCCGTGTTGAAGCCACCCCACGGATAGATCGTATGCGACTGCCGGAGGACCGGTCCGCCACGGGTGCACCGGTCGCAGTAGCTCGCGGAGAGATGCCCGAACGTGCTGCCGGCGTGAATATCCCAGTTGTTTCGAAGGCCCAGATGTCCGTTGAAATTCACCGCGTTCTCGAGGCGCGTGCCGGACGTATTCCATGTCTCCCAGTGATTGCCGTTCACCTGCGCCCAATTGTAAATCCAGCGTGCGTCCCTGAACGAGAGCGCTGCCCACGTGCTCCAGTCGACGACGTCGGCGCGACGCAGATAGCCGATGTCATTCACCTCGAAGCCGGCTGATTGCCGCAGCAGACTGGTCTCGAATCGGGTGATGCCGCCGCCGTACTTCCCAAACTTGATCTGCTCCTCGTGGCCGGCGAGCGACGTGCGCGTTGAATCGACTTCCTGTTTATCGCCCGGCTGCTGGAAGTAGTGCACCGGGCTTTCCTGCGTTTGGAGAATCGCAGCAGGCGAGCCGGACACGTACGATCCGGCAAACTGCGCAGCGAGCTCGTAGCGGCCACCGGCGAATCGATTGCGCAGCGTGGCGCCGCTCGTGTATGCGCCGCGATGCAGATACGGCGCGGTGAGGTCGTCGAGCGAACGATTGACGGCCGTCCCAATGACGCTGACATCGCCTTCACCGCCGCGGAATTCCTGCTGCGCACGCACGACACTGTAGTTCGCGAGCGGCTCGACGGTCCGACTGTTCGCGCCTTTCACTTGGTCAGTCACCGCGTCGAGCATGCCGAATGACAGGCCGCCCTTGCTACGCCCCGTGAGCTTGGTGGCGACGGCGATCGGCGTCGCGCTGGCCGTCGTTTCGTCGCCATACAGATCACGCAGCGATGGCGATCGACCGATACGACGCGAGTAGAACAATCCCTCATTGGTGCTGCAATCGACCACGATGTAGCAGTTGAGCGCGAACTGATACAAACCCGTTCCTTCGACGAAGAACGGCCGGCGCTCGGCGTAGAACGTCTCGAATGCGGTGAGGTTGACGACGGCCGGATCTGCTTCGACCTGGCCGAAATCGGGGTTGACCGTGGCGTCGAGTGTGACGTTCGGCGTGATGCCGAGTTTGACGTCGCCGCCGCCGGTCATCTGTTGGTCGCGCGCGTAGCGGGCGTTCGACTGCGTGTGTTGAACATTCTTCGTGACGACGTATGGGGCGACTTCCAGTCGTTGGCTGGCGGTGATCCCGTTCAATCCGGTGAGTTGCCCGAGCTGCGAGACGAGGCCGTTGCGCGTCGGCTGGTATCGCGGCCATGCCTCGCGTTCGTTGTAGCGCTCGATGTCGCGCCAGACGCCGAACCCAAAGGTGTTGGAAGACGATTTCGCGTAGCGCAGCTGTGAGAGCGGAATACGAAACTCGGCGGTCCAGCCCTGGGCATCGACTCGCGTGGCTACGTCCCAAATGCCGTTCCACGAATCGTCCTCGTTGCCGTCGTTGCGCATGGAGTAGTCGCGCTTCACACCGTCGGGGTTGACGGCAAACTCGAACCCCGTGCGTTTGTCGTAGTACGAGTCGATCAGCAGCTTGATTTGATCCGATGGCCCGCGCACATCGCGCCGCGTCAGCGCGTGCATGATGCTGTCGGGGTGCGCATCGAACATCCGGACGAATACATACAGGTTCCGATCGTCGTAGGCCGCCCGGAACTCGGTTTTTAGCGACGGCGCCGAATCGATTCGCGGCTGGAATTGCCGGAAATCGGAGAAGCGAGGCGCGCTCTGCCAGACCGCGTCATCGTCGCGGCCGTCAATCGAAGGTGGCTGCGTCGCGCGAATCGCGATCGCAGTCGCCGGCGGGGATTGCGATTCAGTTTTCGGCTGTTGGGACGATGCAACAAGAGACAGCGCGCAGAGCGCGGAGATGGCAGCGGATGGGCTCAGCATCACAGGGTCTGGTCAGCGTTGCCCGATTGGACAACGCATTCCAGAGAAGGGTTGGGACGCCCGTGTGCGCGAAAGCCGAACTGGAGAACGGACCCGTCTTATTCCGACAGGTTCTGCTTGAGAGTACTAATGATGTATTTCGGTACCAAACCCTGCCGTAGATAAACTCGCCGTAATTCGACCGGCAGCGATCCGAATCGCTTGATCGTTCGACGACACGACCTGCTGCCGCACTTGCAGCGCATGGTCCAGATGTCGTCATCGCCGAGGATTGTCGAATAGTCGATCACGATTTCGTCGCCACGTTTGATGGAATGTGCGGCGAAGAGAAAAAGTTGGTGGTTGTGTTTTCGAATGCCGGCGTTCGGCGCGCACGAGTGGTTGAGAAATCGTCCCGGTTCGTCACCGGGATCGAGGTAGGTCTCCGGTCCGAAGCGAAAGCAATTGTCGGCGAACGCGCCGCCCCGCTCCCAAAGAACGTCGGCGGCGACGACGCGGCCGACGATCTTGATGATGGTTCGGCGCGCGTGAAACGCCCTTGCGGCGACGACTCCCAACCCGTTGCGGACCGGAGCGATGACGACGGCGCTCAACGGGAAGCGCGGAATCGTGCGTGTGTCAGCAGCCTGTGTACCACGATGCCACCGTTCTCCATTTACCTCGCCCGGTGCGCGCAATGAAAAGGCCGCCGCCACCATCGCGATAATGCCCGTCGGTGAATAGCGTCAACAATCGCGTGCGTCCCAGTCGCAACATCGCCAGCGGAGTTTCGGTGACCAGTTGATCGGGATCGTCCACGCTATAGGTATGCCACGTCACCTTGAACGCCGCTCGCTGGTCCGACGCGTCTCGCTCGGCGATGAGAAGACGCTCCTCTTCCAGAGAGAGAGTATCGTTTCGAACGGCGCGATGCGTCTCGACGATCATGATCTCGACGCCGTCGACGACGAATCGATAATGCGCGACGAGATCCAGCGGTGTCGTGGCCATCACGCCGCGGTGCTGAGCGGCTTGCATTGCACTCGCGCCCGCACTCGTATCCATCGGCAACGACTCGGCGAAGTGCAGGGCTTCGGTGCGCTGGGCAAGTGAGTCTCCAGGAATGCGCCACTCGCTCGACGGCAGCACTCGAGCGGAGCCTGGTGTGAGCGCGAGCACCCATGACTCGCCTGGAGGCAGCGTCGGACGAACGGGCACCGGAACTTCGATAACGCAGCCGTCCTCTCGGTGCCGGAAGGCCGAGTCGACGGCGCTTCGCGACGCGACGTGGAAGCGAGTCGAAGCGGTGTCGCCATACGCGTCGAACTCCGCCGTGCTGTCGAGCAGAGTCGACGCGCGCATGAACCCGAGCGATGAGAGTGACGTCGAGGAATCGTCGAGCGTGACGAAGTAGAAGCTTGCTACGGAGTCGGAAATGCCTCGCAGGAGAGCGCCGTAATCGGCGACCACGCGTGCGAGCTCAGAATCGGAGCGGGCCGGGCGTTGTACTAGCTCAGGCGGCGTATTGCTCGCAACGTCGACGACCGCACGCGACTGCCCGCCGGCACGCGTCGCGTCTCGCGGCGGAACACGGCGCAGACCCGCGCCCCAGAACACGAGACCGCAGATCGCGGCGCCACACAACAGCGCAAGTGTACGGAACTGCACGTTGGCGGACCTCATATCGATAGGACGATTCGAGGTCGTGTTGCTTCACGACCGCCGAGGTGAGTCCGCTCGCCTTGCAAGAACCCTCCAACGTCGGCAGTATCCGGCCCATGCCTCTCACACGATTGTTCAAGACTCTGGCTCTGATCGCGGTGACTGCGTCGGTCGCCCGGGCTCAAACGCCGTTCGGCGACGCGACGGCCTCGCTTCTCGCCGATCTCATTCGCGTCAATACCAGCAACCCGCCCGGCAACGAGCGGTTGATCGCCGAGCTGCTGGCGCCACGATTCAAGGCGCTCGGATTCGACGTCAAGATCATCCAAGCACCCGATACGGCGAAGGCGGTCATCGTCGCGCGTCTCAAAGGCGACGGATCGAAGCGTCCGGTGCTGTTGGCCGCGCACGCCGACGTCGTCGGCGTGGAACGTGAGAAGTGGAGCGTCGATCCGTTCGCCGGCGTCGTGAAGGATGACCACGTGTACGGCCGCGGCGCGATCGACTTCAAGGGCGGGATGGCGGTGTTCGCGCGCGCGGTGATGATGCTTGCCGAGCGAAAGGTGCCGCTCGCGCGGGACGTGATCTTCGTCGCTGAAGCGGACGAGGAGAGCGGCGGGCCGTCGAGCACGGCGTGGCTCGCGCGCGAGCACTGGCCCGACATCGACGCCGAGTTCGCGCTGAACGAGGGCGGCTGGATCATGAAGGGCGATGACGGGCGCGTGCGCTACGTCAGCATTTCGACCGCAGACAAATCGTCCGTTCCACTGACGGTGAGTGCTCGAGGCACGTCGACCCACAGCTCGATGCCTCGTCCCGACAACGCGATCTTCGCCCTCTCGCGAGCATTGGCGAAGCTCTCGACGTACGAGACACCGCTCGAGATCACGCCGGCGACCAAGCAATTCTTCATCGCGCTCTCGCGCACGAGCAAGCCGCCGATGTCGGAGTATTTCCGCGATCTCGTCGGCGGTGATCCGGCCCGCGCCCGACGTGCGGATTCCGTCGTCAGCCGCGACCCACTACTCCATTCGCTCGTCCGCAACACGATTGCGCCGGTGATCATCCAAGGTGGCTTTCGCAACAACGTGATTCCGGGATCGGCATCGGCGACGATCAATCTGCGACTCGTTCCGGGCAGCAACCTCGACGCCTTTGTGGCCAGCCTCCGTCGCGTGATCGGCGACTCGACGATCGAGCTGAAGGCGACGGCGCCGACCTACGCGCAAAGCGCGCCGTCGTCAGAGAACACTGATCTGTATCGCGCGCTGGCGAAATCGGCGCATGCGACCTTTCCTGATGCGGAGGTCACGCCGTACCTCTTTCAGGCCGCGACCGATGCCTCGGCATGGCGGTCGCGCGGCGTCCCG
>DASYSU010000281.1:0-3569 GCA_036002925.1 Gemmatimonadaceae bacterium
CTGCGGATCGCGCCGCCAGACCCGCTCACTTGTCGCGTGAACGGCGCAAAGCGGATCTCGTTCGTGTCGAGAGCGCTTCGAGGGATGTAGATCGGATCGTTCGTGTTCGAGCCGTCGGCATTGAGATCGCCTCGGCCGCGAACTGCGCCCCAAGCGAGATACGTAAACGGGCTCCCCGATTCACCAACGTAGTAAAGCGAGAGCTCGGTCGGCCAACGCCGGCGTGGAACGCGTTTGGTTCCGACGAACACTACTCGATGCGGGATATCGTTGAGCGAAATGCCGGGACGCAAATCATCTTGGCGGCCGGACACGGCGCGCGATGCCCAGTTGTCCGTGCCCGACGTGTTCACGCGCAACGGTGTCTCTGCATCGCGAACGCGCGAAAACGTGTACGACGCCATCGCCCTGATCGACTGGCCGAAGTGCTTCTCGAGCTGTGCGGAAAGCTGCGCCGCGTGATTCTGCGAGATGTTCTCGAGATCGATCACCTCGGAGAAGTTCGATCGCAACGCAGGCGCCCCGATGCCGCCGGCGCCGATGGTGCCGTAGAGCACGCGGCCGTTTCGGTCCACGGCTCGAGGGCCGGAGAGATTGAGATTCGCGAAGGCGAAATCAGCGAGCGTGCGCGTGAGCAGCGCCTCAACCGAGCCGGCGAGATCCCACGGCAGCTGACGATCGTAACTCAGCGCGCCGCGGAGCGTCTGCGCCATGCGTAATCCGTGGTCGAGCAAGTCAACGTTTCCGCGCGGCGTCGCCGTCAGGTTCGCGCCATTCGCGCACCCGAGTGGTGGTGCGCGGTAGTCCGGCGTGAACGAGGGCGGTGGACCCAAGTCGGATGGCAGTCGTCCGCAGCTGAGCGTGCCGATGCCCACGCCATAGCTGTAGAGCGGCGCATGAAGCCATGCTACGGGAGGGCGCACAGTGAACATGCCAACCCCGCCTCGCAATCGGTCGCGCCCCGAGGCGGAAAGATTCCAGCTGAACCCGAGGCGCGGCGAGAACTCTGCGCGGCGCCGCGGCATCACGTCGGTGCGACGACCAAAGATCGAATCGACGGTCGCGTTGTACGGCGCGTGGCCACTGACCGTCAGCAAATCGACTCGCATGCCCGTGGTGATCGATACTCGCTCGCTGGGCTGCCACTGATCGCCGGCGTAGAGTGCATACTGCCCGCCGGCGACCGGCACGTTGCCGCTGCCGAAATCTCGGTCCAGCGTGAAGCTCTCGGGCACGCGCTCGGCGAGTGAGTCCAAGCTTGCGAAGCTCCATCGGCCGTATGCGTTGGTTACGCCGCTGCGCGCAGCGCGGAATTGCGCCGCCGTTAGGCCGACCGTGAGTACGTGCCATGCCCCGAGCGGCAACGTGACGTCATCCTGTACCTCGATCGATTGCCCGTCCAGAGAGGCTCCCTGCGCTTGGGTCGGCGTGCCCGTGACGACACTGACCGCGCCTCCGATCGTGCTGGGCATTTCAACGACGACGACGGGCTGCCTAACGTCGGAGTGTGCCGCGCTACCCGCTCTATAGCGCGACACGAGCAACTCATTGTGGCCACCTCCCGTCCGTCGAAAATCCGTATGGAGCTGAAGGGCCGCGCTTTGGACGCCCGTCGTCTGCGTCGCGGCGGACGACGAGAGTGGGAACACGGCCAGCGCGGAGCGCGAGAAATTGACGCTGCGCGCCTGCGTTTCATTCATCCATAGAATCGCTCGGCTGCTTCGCTCTGGCAGAGCCATATCGAGCCGGGCGAAAAGGCTGCTCAAAGGGTTCTTGTTTTCCACTGGGCCTGCTGAGCCAGCGACCAAGCCATAACCACTCAAGATCTGCTGGAGTCTCGCGACGTCGCTGGCTGATACAGGGACCGGCTGCGCGGAGCTGACTGACTGGCCCAGGTACGGTCCCGGGGCCGGTGAGCTGAAGCGTTGGAGGTCGGCGGCGACGAAGAAGTGCATCCGGTCGCGACGGAGTGGGCCGCCTAACGAGAACCCGGACTGACGTCGATCGTATGGTGTCGACGATGCGTCAGCACTGCGCCGCGCCAGGCCGTCGCTCCGCCAGTACGAGAACAGGGAGCCCTCGAACTGGTTCGTACCCGATCTCGTTACGGCGTCGACCAGCGCACCGACGAAATCGCCATAGCGCACGTCGAATGGCGCGACGAAAATCCGATATTCGCGCACAGCGTCGAACGGCACAGATTCCGCGCCGGAAAATTCTGGCGGCACATGTCCGCTCACCGACCGTTGCGAGACGCCGTTGAGCAAGAAGTCGTTGTAGCGAAATCCGGCTCCTCCCCCCGACATTCCGCCAGCCGCGAAACCAATCTTCGTCGAGACCTGCGGTGACAGCTCGACGAAGTCATACACGTTCCGGTTGAGCGTGGGCAGATCGTGCAGCAGCGGATCGGCGATGATGGTAGTCGGCCCTTGTTGCACGTCCGCCCAACGACTCGTGGGGATAGCATGCACGGTGTCGAGTGTCGTGGCGACGGACTGCATCACGATGTGAAGCTCGCGCGACTCACCGAGAGAAAGCACAATCCCGTCGTATCGCTTCGGATAGAAGCCCAGCCCCAGTAGCGTAACGATGTAAGGGCCGCCCACTTCGAGCCCGTCAGCAACGAACCGCCCGTGGCGCACTTCAGTGCGGACCGTGAACGCGGTCGAGGCGTTGACAACGGTGACGCGCACACCGTCAGCATCGCCTCCGTCTGACGCGCGAACAACGCCTTGAATGCGTGCGGTGGTTATTCCCTGTGCAAAGAGGGTCGAGTGGGCAGCGCCGAGCAGCGCGCTGACGCACACGATGCCAAGAATCGTCGAGCGGGGTAACGCGCGACAATTCGCGCACCACGGGCTTTGACCGATGGCGTAGGCGATCGACATAGGGGTGTACTAGCAGCGGTCGGGCCGTACTTGACCCGGACGCGGGCAACGTTGCCTCAGCGTCGAGACGGGCGCAATGACCGGGAGGCGAAGGCTGGACCGGCACGACGTGCGATCACCCGGCCGGGTCCCGAACCCGCGACCTACGGATTAAAAGAGCGAATGCTCATTGGAGGTCTAGCATCGTCGCTTCGTCGCGCCGGCAGGCTCTGTTCCGCGTGGGGCGCGCGCTCGGGAACGAGGAGGGGTCCCTCACCCTCGGCCCGTGGCGCCAAGGCTGAGACTGCCGTGAGCCAGAATTCGACGATTTGTCGTGTCTAGGAAGAGCACCGTGGGCTCACGCTCAGGAGGCACCTATGAACGCGACAACGCGAACTTCCTTCATGAAGGCAACATTCCTCGCTGCGATTTCCCTAGCAAGCTGTGTCGATGGACCAAGCCAACTGCAGACGCCACGCGAGCCGAACGCTGCACCTGAACACGACGCGACGAAGTTTTGGGAGACGACGGCAAGTACGAGGTGGAATGCGCGCGCTCTTACGCTGGTTGGCCTGCAACCGCCGGCGAACGGACAAGCCGCGACCAGCCGCCTCCTCACGTATCTCTCGCTTGCACAGTATCGCGCGGTGCTCGCCGCCGAGAAGGGCAACAGTCAATCGATTCATCCGTCGGTCCCTGCCG
>DASYSU010000282.1:0-17776 GCA_036002925.1 Gemmatimonadaceae bacterium
AGAGCAGCGATCCTTCCTTGAGCGCGAAATCGAGCGTTGCAGATCCCGACGCGCCCACGACAACGCTGCCGCTGTCCGGCCGCTGTCCGATGGCCGATGCACGCACCACGTAGCGTCCGGCCGGCACGTCGCGCAACACGTATGCACCGCGCGCATCACTGATCGCCACTCGCGTCGGCGACGCGATCGCCACGCGAGCACCGGCAATGGGGCCGTGAGTGTCAGCGCTCGTGATCGTGCCCTGAATGCTGCCGGTTCGCTGAGCTTGCGCTGCCGCGGCGGCGGTAACGGTGAGTCCGACGACAACAATCGCACTTGAAATGCGTGAAATGCCGCGCGACACAACACGCATCCTCGATGACTTCGACATGGAATCGGAGCGGAACAGGCCGGCGTGAATCATGAATTTTTCATGAACGCCGAAGCTTACTTTTCCTGCAGTGGCCCGGCAAGGGTCATGCGGGCAAGGTCACTCGAAACTCGGTGTGCCCGGGCCGCGATTCCACCAGCTCGAGGCGACCGCCGTGCACCTCGGCAATGCGTCGAGCAATCGCGAGGCCGAGGCCGGCTCCGCTCGTCGAGCTCTGCTCGCTACGGGCACGCGCCGCGTCGAGTCGGACGAATCGCTCGAAGATGCGCTCGCGCGAGTCGGCCGGAATTCCCTGCCCCGCGTCGATGACACCGATCTCGTAGTGACCATCGCGACGCGCGATTCCAACCTCTACCGCAGCACCGTTGGGGGAATGCTTGATCGCGTTGTCGAGCAAGTTGAGCAGCAATCTGCCCAACAGATCCGCATCGCCCTCGAACGGCGCCTCGACGACCTCTCGCAGCTCGACGCGAATGGCGCGCGGATCGGCGAGCGGACGGACGGCGCGCGTCGCGTCATGCACGATCTCCTCGAGGTATACCGACTCGCGCCGCGCGACGAGGTTACCCGAATCGGCGCGCGCCAACAAGAACAAGTCGTCGACAATGCGCGTCAACCGGCGCGCCGCGTCGCGCATGATTATGACCGACGCGCGATATTCCTCCTCCGTTCGATGCTCCTGTGCGAGCGTGACGTCGGCCTCGGTGCGCAAGATCGCCGTCGGCGTGCGAAGCTCGTGCGACGTGTCGGCCATGAAACGCTGCTGCTGGCCGAACGACGCCTCGAGACGCGCGAGCAAGTCGTTCACGACGTTCGCCAATCCGGCGAGCTCCTCGCCTCCCGACACCGGAAGACGATCGCGCAAATTCGTCGCGCTGATCTCAGCCGCTCGCGAGGCCATCGCCGCGATCGGTTCGAGGCTCCGGGCCGCGAGGAAATATCCGCCAGTGGCGGCGCCAACGATCAAGAGCGGGACGAGCACAAGAAGGATTCGTCGAATCCGCTCGAGCACGCCCTCCGTGTCCGCGAGCGAGTAACTGGCCGTGAGCTCGTAGCGCTGACCCATCAGCGTCACAGGTCGAGAGATGACGCGATATGTGCCGAGCGGATTGGCAATCGTCATTGTCTGCGGCTTGCTCAGTTCCCGCACGCGAATGGCCGCCGCAATCTGGTCGTAAAAGCCGCGAGTCACGCTCGAATCAGCGTCAGGCAGCGGTGTCATCGCGACGAGATTGCCCGTGAGATCGAGCACGGCGATGTGGAGATCGCGAAAGCGCACCTCGTCGACCGTCGTGCGTATCGCGGAAAGAACGCCGCCGCCCGCAGCCGCCCTTCGCTCGGCGACTAGCTCACGCGAAAATGCCGACACCGCATCACCGATGAATCGGTCGGTTCGGCTGTTGAGCGTTCGCGCGAACAACAAATAGTAGCCGATCGCGATCGCGATCAGCGGCGCGCCGAGGAGGACAGTGTACCACAGTGTGAGACGCCAGCGAAGCGTCGATGGCCAGCGCGCCACGTCACCGCCGCTCGCGCGAGGGTCTCGGCCGGTCGCTTTGCGTCGATGTGTTCGATCCCGGCGGTGCCTCGAGCATGAACCCGCTGCCCCGCACCGTCGTGAACAGCGCGACCTTCTCGCCCTCGTCGATCTTCCGGCGCAGACGGCTAGCGTACACGTCGATGATGTTCGAATACGTGTTCCGCGCGTCGTCCCACACGTGTGACATCAATTCCGCCCGGCTCACGACGCGTCCGGCGTTTCGCGCGAGGTGAAGGAGCAGCGCGAACTCCTTGCCCGTGAGCGCGATCTCGCGACGATTCCGGCGGACGCTTCGTCGCGACGTATCGATCGCGAGATCGCCGACCACGATCGTCGCCGGCGCGACTTCGCCGCGGCGCCTCGTGAGCGCGCGAAGACGCGCGAGCAGTTCGCCAAAGTCAAACGGTTTGGTGAGGTAGTCATCGGCGCCGGCGTCGAGGCCGGCGATCCTCTGATCCACGCCGTCGAGCGCGGTCAGCATGAGAATCGGTACGCGTTTCCCCTCCTCGCGAATCGTCCGGCAGACCGCGAGACCATCTTTGCCGGGGAGCAAGACGTCGAGAATGATCACGTCGTACTCGTTCGTCGCCGCGAGCGACAACGCCTGCGCGCCGGTTCCCGCTTGATCCACCGCGTACGACGCCTCGCGCAAGCCGCGGACGATCGACGTCCGCAGCTGCCGGTCATCCTCGGCGAATAGGATACGCATATGCGTAACCTACGCGTCGTGAGTGCGTGTCGGCGAGGGCATGCCGTATGCGACCACCACCGACACATCTCGCGCAGCGGCCCTCGAGGAGCGAAGTTCGTCAGCCGGCTCGACACTTCTCCGACGGAGAGGACGCATGACTCTCGCGCACAACTTCGGAATCAAGTCCGCCTCGCGTTGCTGCTCCGCAGCACTAGTAATCAGCGTTGCTCTCGCCGTCGGCGCGAGCGCGCAACGACCAGCGACCGATGCGGCCGTCACCGACCGGCGCGCGGCACGAATCGCCGATTCATTGCTCGCCCTCATGACGCTCGAAGAAAAGCTCGGGCAGATGACGCAGACGCCGGCCGGATTCGGGCAGACCGGGCCAACGGTGGACGCCGGCGGCGAGCAGCTCGTGCGCGAAGGAAAACTCGGGTCCTTCCTCAATCTTTACGGCGCCGACGAGACACGCCGTATGCAGCGCGTCGCCGTCGAACAGTCGCGTCTCCACATTCCGTTGCTCCTCGGGTTCGACGTCATTCACGGGATGCGCACGATCTTCCCAGTGCCGCTCGCCGTCGCCGGTACGTTCGATCCCAGTGCGACAACACGAGCGGCGCGCATCGCCGCGCTCGAGGCGACGGCGATGGGCGTCCACTGGACGTTCGCGCCAATGGTCGACATCGCGCGCGACGCGCGCTGGGGTCGGATCGTCGAAGGCGCGGGCGAAGATCCGTACTTGGGATCAGTCATGGCGGCGGCCCAGGTGCGCGGCTTCCAGGGAGACAATCTCCGCTCGCCCACTTCCCTGCTCGCGACTGCAAAACATTTCGCCGCGTACGGGGGCGCCGAGGCGGGGCGCGAGTACAACGTGGTCAGCGTCTCGGAGCGCGATTTGTGGAACGTGTACCTCCCGCCATTTCACGCGGCTGTGCGCGCGGGTGTCGGGGCGTTGATGCCGTCGTTCAACGAGATCAATGGCACGCCCTCCCACGCGAACGATTGGCTCCTGACCGACGTGTTGCGAAAGACGTGGCACTTCGACGGACTCGTCGTAAGCGATTGGACGGGCGTTTGGGAGCTAATGAACCACGCGCTCGGTGACAGCGTTGTGGCCGCGTCGCGCGCGGTACATGCCGGCGTCGACATGGAGATGTCGAGCACATTGTACCGAAACAAGCTCGCGGCCGAAGTTCGTGCGGGTCGCGTCGCCAAGGCTCTCGTCGATAGCGCTGTCGTGCACATCCTCCGTACAAAAGCGGCGCTCGGTCTGTTCGACGATCCGTACCGCGGCGCGAGCGTGGAGCGAGAGCACCGCGAGATTCTGTCGCCGGAGCACCGCACGGCGGCGAGAGAAATCGCACGCGAATCCATCGTCTTGCTCACGAACAAAGTCGTCGGCGACGCACCGGCGCTCCCGATGCGACCAGACATGCGAAGCCTTGCCGTCATCGGCTCCCTGGCGGCCGATTCGAACTCAGTCCTCGGTGCGTGGCACGGCATTGGCCGCAAACAAGACGCGGTGAGCGTGCTGGATGGACTCCGTCACGCGCTGCCGAACGTCAGCATCACCTACGCGGCCGGCGTTCCGACCGACACCGTGCGAGTCGAGGGCCCGGTCAGCTCGCCGGGTATCAGCGAGGCGGAACAACTCGCGCGCACCGCGGATGCTGTCATCCTCGTGCTCGGCGAAAACGCCGACATGAGCGGTGAGGCGGCGAGCCGCGCATCGGTGGAGTTACCCGGCGCGCAGTTGCAGCTCGCGCAGGCGGTGATTCGTGCGGCGCGCGCGTCGAATCCCAATAAGGCCGTCATCGCGGTGCTGATGAACGGTCGTCCGCTCGCGGTACAATGGTTGGCCGACAGCGCGTCCGCGCTCGTCGAGAGCTGGCATTTGGGAGTGGAGCACGGCAACGCCCTCGCCGACGTACTGTTCGGCGAGTATTCACCGAGCGGCAAGCTTCCCGTCACGTTCCCACGCGTCACCGGTCAGGAACCGATCTACTACAACCACAAGAATACGGGTCGTCCGCCGTCCGAGAAGGAGAAGTGGAACTCGAAGTACATCGATGTTTCTTGGACACCGTTGTTCCCGTTCGGCCACGGTCTTTCATACACGACCTTCGGCTACGCGAATCTTCGCCTCTCGCGCTCGACGCTGCGCGGCTCGGACTCGCTCACGGTGACCGTCGACCTCACGAACACGGGCAAGCGCTCCGGGACGGAGGTAGCGCAGTTGTATGTGCGCGACGACGCCGCGTCGGTGACGCGTCCCGTGCGAGAGCTACGAGGGTTCCAGCGCGTCACGCTCCAACCCGGACAATCGCAGACGCTCACGTTCCGCCTCGGTCCCGACGATCTGGCGTTTTACGATCGCGACATGCGTCGCGTCGTCGAGCCAGGCGGATTCACGGTGTGGGTCGGTACGAGCTCGGAGGCAACGCTCGAGGGACACTTCACGGTGACCGGCGGCGTGACGGTTTTGTCTCAAGCGCCGCCGCGGTTCCGGTAGCGACCTGCGATCAAGCCAACTGCTTAGCCGCGGAGTTCGCGGAATCTGCGGAGTTGCACGGACAACTCCGAGAAACAAAAAATGACTGTTGGAAATTCGCGGCCGCAGAAATCCTGTTCGCCGCGAGTCCCGAGCCGTTCAAATCCGTGTAATTCCGTTTGCTCCGTGGATTCCGCGGCTTGGTTTGCGCAAACCTAGCGCGCAAGATCGAACACATAGCTCGTCATTGGAGCAAGCATCGGCACCGGAACGTAACCCGCGATGCGTCCATCCGAACCCACTCGCAACGGTGAGGCCGTTCCTCCGCCGAGCAAAGATCGGAGCGTGTACTGCCCGGCCGGAAGAGCATTCGCGCTCGACGCCACCGTGATGCCGTTGAGCGTTCCTGTCCCGAGATTCGCCACGACGAGCACCGCGTGGCGGCCGTCGCGGCGCACATATGCGGCGACCGCCTCACTGCTCGCGTCGAGCGGCACAAGCTCGCCCACAGCCAGCGCGGATTGCGCGGACCTGAGATGGATCAATCGTCGGTAGAGGTTGAGGAGCGAATTGGCATCGCGGTCTTGCGCCGCCACGTTGGCCGTGAGCGAATCATGTTGGAGCGGCTCCCATGGGAGACCTCGCGTGAATCCCGCGGCTGCGCCGCGGCTCCAATGCATCGGCGTTCGAAGACGCGGATCCGGCTTGTCGCCGGTCATGCCGACCTCCTCGCCGTAGTAGACGAATGGAAATCCCGGAAGCGTAAGGAGCAGAGTCGCCGCCATCCTCGCGCGTTGGATATCGCCGCCCAGTGCGGTGAGTGTGCGGGTTTGATCGTGGTTTCTCAAGAACGGCGACCACCGGTCGGCGGGAAGTGCGGCCTGCAGACGCATGTAACCACCGAGGAGCTTCGTTGCTGACCCGTTGCGCACGGCGTCGATCACCGCGTCGGAGAGCTCGAACGCGAAGTACGAGTCGAGCTGGTCGGGATAGTACGGCAGCATCGCGCCGACGCTGTCCCACACTTCGCCGACAGTGAATGATCGGGGCGCGATTTGTCGAACGTAGCTTGCGTATTCTCGCAACTCGGCGTGCGTGCCCGGCGTGCCGGCGAGTTGGTCGCCCTCTTCGACGAGATAGGGAACGGCGTCGAGTCGAAACCCGTCGACGCCCATTTCTTGGAGCCAGAAGCGGGCGATCTTCTTCGCTTCATCGCGAACCGCCGGATTCATGTAGTTGAGGTCAGGCATGCCCTCCCAGAAGATCCCGTAGTAGTACTCGTTGCGAATTGGAGAGCGGTGCCACACCTCCTGGCCCCACGGTCCCTTGGTCTTGGGATCCGTTGCCGACCACCGAAACCAGTCGCGATACGGTGAGCTCGGATTGAGCAACGCGTCCTTGAACATCGGATGCTCGTTCGAGACGTGATTGAGCACCATGTCGACGAGGACGTGAATGCCGCGGCGATGGGCCGCCGCGATGAAGCGTTTGAAGTCATCGTTCGAGCCATACTGCGGATTCACCCGGTAGTAATTCGTCGCGTCGTAACCGTGATAGCTCGGCGACGCAACGACCGGCATGAGCCAGATGCAGCGCGCTCCCAAGTCGCGCTGACTCGTCGAGTCGCCATTATTGATGTAAT
Organism: Gemmatimonadaceae bacterium; assembly: GCA_036002925.1. Classification (GTDB taxonomy): domain Bacteria; phylum Gemmatimonadota; class Gemmatimonadetes; order Gemmatimonadales; family Gemmatimonadaceae; genus JAQBQB01. The sequence continues at coordinate 6,735 of DASYSU010000282.1, forward strand.
CCAACTTCTGCGTGAGACCATTCAAGTCTCCGATGCCGTCGCCGTCGCTGTCGTAGAACGAGCGAACGAACACCTCATAGCAGACGGCGCCGCGCTTCCACCCCGATATCGTGGAAGAGGCCGACGGCTGGGCGCCAACGGAGCTGCAGGCCACCAGACAGAAGCCGACACACAGGCCGGCGGCGAAACGGCGCATGAATCTCCTCCTTCACAAACGGACGGCGGGAAGCCAAACTCTCCCAATGAATAAACCCCGCCTGAGCTTCTGGCAGATGTACAACATGAGCTTCGGCTTCCTCGGCATCCAGTTCGGCTGGGGACTACAGCTCGCAAACATGTCCGCCGTCTACGAGAAATTGGGCGCCCGGCCGGATCAGGTGCCGCTTCTGTGGCTGGCGGCGCCGGTCACGGGCCTCCTGGTTCAACCGATCATCGGCGCGCTCAGCGACCGTACGTGGGGACCGCTCGGTCGCCGTCGCCCGTACTTCTTGACCGGCGCCATTCTCGCGTCGATCGCGCTCTTCATCATGCCGACGTCGAGCACGTTGTGGATGGCGGCGACGCTGCTCTGGATCCTCGACGCATCGATCAACATCTCGATGGAGCCGTTCCGCGCGTTCGTCGCCGACAAACTCGACGCCTCGCAGCGCACCGCTGGTTTCGTCATGCAGTCGTTCTTCATCGGCGTCGGGGCCAGTCTCGCCAATGGACTTCCATTGTTCCTCAGCTGGATGGGAGTGAGCGGAAGCACCGCCGGCGGAATCCCACTCTCGGTCAAGTATTCGTTTCAGGCCGGGGCGGTCGTGTTTCTCGTCTGCGTGTTGTGGACCGTGGTGACAACAACGGAGTTTCCGCCGGAGGATCCAGCCGCGTTCGACCGAGCGCGTCGCGGACGACTCGGCGTCGGAGCACTGCTTGGTGAGATCGTCACGTCGATCCGTGAAATGCCGGCCACGATGCGACAGCTCGCCGTCGTACAGCTGTTCACGTGGCTCGGGCTGTTCTGCATGTGGCTCTTCTTCGTTCCGGCGACGGCGCGACACGTGTTCGGTGCGACCGATGCCGCGTCACCGCTCTACACGCAGGGCATCGAATGGGGAGGCTTCGCGTTCGCGTTCTATTCGATCACGTGCTTCGTCGTCGCGCTCGCGTTGCCCAAGCTCGCCGCGGCAACGAGCCGGAAGACGGTTCATGCGGGCGCGCTGATTTGCGGCGCGCTCGGCCTGCTATCGGTGTACGTGATTCACGATCGCTACGTGCTGCTGCTGTCGATGGTAGGCGTCGGCATCGCCTGGGCATCGATACTCTCGATGCCGTACGCGATCCTGTCGACAGCGCTGCCGTCGGCGCGCATGGGCGTGTACATGGGCGTCTTCAACTTCTTCATCGTCATTCCGGAGATCGTCGCCGCCCTCGCTTTCGGCCCGCTGATCCGCCTCGTGTTCGGCGAAGCAAACGTCAACGCGCCGCTTTACGTCGTGATGTGCGGCGGAGGCTTCCTTCTGATCGCCTCCGCACTGGTCACGTTCGTTCACGACGTCGGCAGTCGCGACGTCCCCGAGGCGGGGGTGATCGGCGGTGACCAAGCGGAATTCCTGCTCGTGCAGGAATCCGCGCAGCCGGTGCCGAGCAGCGGCCTGGTAGACGAACCCTGAGCACGGAATGACCCGCATCACGAGACTCGTCATTACGATCGTCGCGGTCGTCGCCGTCGGCTGTCGGACGGAAGAAATACACACGGGAGAGTTGTTTCAGGCGCAATCACTCGGCCTCGGCTACCTCGAGACGGGTCAACTCCCCGAGGCGGAAGCGCAGTTCAAGAAAGTCATTGCGCTTGCACCGAAGGAGCCGCTCGGATACGCCAACCTCGGCCTCACCTACCTGCGCGCATCGCGCTTCGCGGATGCCGAGGCGCAGGTGCGGCGCGCGCGCGAGATGGACCCGACCAACGCCGAGGTTGGTTTGATGGCGGCGAAGCTCTACTCGGTGACAGGTCGCGCGGCACAGGCGCGAACGACGCTGGAGCAATTGCGTCGAGACGCGCCCCGCGATGTTCACGTTCTGTACGCACTCTCCGAGCTCGACGCATCGTACCCAGCAAGCGACACCGCCGCGAACCGGCGCTACGCGAACGAGCTGCGCGAGACGGTCGCGCTCGATCCCAAGAACGTCGCTGTCCGCGTGAAGTTGGTCGACGCCCTGATTCGCCGAGGCGCGGCCGATAGCGCAGTGCAGCAGCTCGAGGAGGTTCGTCGCATTGGACCGGACATTCCTCCCGAGGTGCGACCGGAGCTCGCGCAGTCCGTCGAGCGTCTCCGGAGCGGAAAACCGGGTGAGGCGCGAGCGGCCTTTGATCGCTTCTTCCACGCGATGGAGCTCACCTCGGCATATCAGGCGTCGCTCGCTGAGGTGAAATGGCTCGAGGGTCCGCTTGTTGGACGTCCGGTGCTCAGCTTCACGCCGAAGTCGCTTGTGATGTTGCGGGGAGCTGGACGCGGGCGGGCGGGCACCGGCCTGGTGCAGTTCGTCGATGCGACGACCGACGTCGGCCTGCCCGGAGTCGGACCTTCGCCCTCCGGCACGGCGGCTCCCACGGCGATTGCGATCGGCGACTTCGACGGCGACGGCACAGACGATCTCTTCGCATCGTTCGCGTCGGCGGGTCAAAGCACAGCCGCGGCGCATCTCTATCATGTGCAGGGCGGACAGTTTCTCGACGTCACGCAGCGATCGGGCATTGCCATTCCCGGCGGCGCGACGCACGCGGCCGTCACCGACATCGACAACGATGGGCGACTGGACTTATTCGCGATCGGCGCGAACCAACAGCCATTCGTGCTGCACAACGCCGGCAATGGCAAGTTCGATGACGTTACGGCGAAGTCAGGGATCACGAATCCTGGCGGCGCGCGAAAAGCACTCTTCGTCGATCTCGACCACGACGGCGACTTGGATCTCGTCCTCGTGGGCGGGCAGTCGATGGTTGTGTATCGCAACAACCTCGACGGAACATTCACCGACATCACGCAGGCGGCGGGATTTGCAGGCGTGGGCGGCGGCGGTTCGACTCGCGACGCGGCGTTCGCGGACTTCGACGGCGATGGGCGGATCGACCTAATCGTTGTTGGCGAAAAAGCCGCAATGCTGTATCACAACGCCGGCAACCGGCAGTTCACCGACGTCACGACCGCGAGTGGCATTGCAGGCGGTGGTACAACGGTGACGGTCGGCGACTACAACAACGACGGGTTCTTCGATCTCTTCATCGCTGGTGCAGGGTCATCCGGCCTCTGGGTCAACGACGGCACCGGACATTTCAAGAAGGACTCCGTGTCCAGCGCGGCGCTCGCAACGCTCCGCGGTCTCACGCCTCTCGACGCCAAGTTCGTCGACTACGACAACGATGGGTGGCTCGATCTCGTGATTGCCGGGACGCCGAGTCCCGGCGGTCGTGGGTTGTTCCTATTTCACAATGACGGGACAGGTAAGCTCCTCGACCAATCGAGCATCCTGCCTCCGAGCGCCACCTCGGGCTCGGCGATCGTCGCTCAAGATGTGGGCGGCGACGGAGATCTCGATTTGTTCCTCGCCGCGCCCGCCGGTGTGCAGCTGCTCCGTAACGACGGCGGTAACGTCAACCTCTCGATGCAGGTGCAATTGATTGGCCTTCGCACGGGCAGCGGCAAGAACAACGACTTCGGCATCGGCGCCAAGGTCGAGGTTCGGGCGGCGGAGCTGCATCAAACGCGCGTCGTGACCTCGCGCATCACGCACTTTGGTCTCGGCCCGCATCTGAAAGCCGACGTCGTGCGAATCGAGTGGCCAAACGGCGTACCACAGACGGTCTACTTCCCCGGCACCGACCAAGACGTTCTTGAGAACGAAGTGCTGAAAGGCTCATGCGCGTTCCTATATACCTGGGATGGCAAGAGATTCCGCTTCGTGACGGATGTAATGTGGCGAAGCGCTCTTGGCATGCCGCTTGGCATTTTGGGAAGTAACACCGCATACGCGCCGGCCGGCGCGTCGCAGGAATATCTACGCATACCTGGAAGCGCGCTGCACCCTCGTAACGGCAAGTACATCCTTCAACTCACAGAGGAATTGTGGGAGACCGCGTACGCCGATCACGTCAAGCTGCTGGCGATCGATCATCCTGATTCGGTCGACGTCTTTGTCGACGAGCGCTTCGTCCCGCCGGGTCCCGTGCAGCTGCGGCTCTTCCATGTTGCGCATCCGCAGCTTCCGCTCACGGCCGTCGACGACCACGGGAACGACGTCCTGCCCGCGCTACGCGAGAAGGACGACGTCTACGTCACGAACCTGACGCCGCTCCAGTACCAAGGACTCGTCGAGACGCACGATCTCATCATGGATCTCGGCCCTGATGCGGGACGCGACAGCACGTTCTTGTTTCTTCAGGGCTGGATCTATCCGACCGATGCGAGCATCAACGTCGCGCTCTCGCAGCAGTCGAAAGTGAAGACGATGATGCCGTCGCTCGAGGTGCGTGACGCGCACGGACAGTGGCGCACGGCGATCTCGAGCCTCGGATTCCCATCGGGTAAGGACAAGACGATCGTCGTCGACCTGTCCGGAAAATTCCCGACCAACGATCATCACGTTCGCATTCGGACCAACTTGCAGATCTACTGGGATCACGCGTTCCTCGCGCGAGATGTTTCGGGCGCGACGGTGCGACGTACACCGCTGAACGCGTTGTCGGCCGATCTGCATTTCCGAGGCTACTCGCGCACCTATCGCAAGGGCGGACGGTACGGTCCGTGGTGGTTCGACTACGACAGCGTGAGCCGACAATCGCCGTGGCGGCCGATCGAGGGAGCCTTCACACGCTTCGGAGACGTGATGCCATTGCTGAAGGAATCGGACGACATGTACGTCATCATGGCGCCGGGAGACGAGACGACGCTCGAGTTCGACGCGAGCTCGGCGGCGACGCTTCCCGCGGGGTGGAAACGCGACTTCCTGCTCTACACCGATGGTTGGATCAAGGACTCGGATTTGAACACGGCGTTCGGCACAACGGTGGGCCCGCTTCCCTTCCACAAAATTCGAGAATACCCCTACGCGGCCGGAGACTCGTACCCGACCGACGCTGCGCATCAGCGTTACCTGCGCGAGTACAACACGCGAATTGAGGTCAGACACTAATTGTCCCCCGAATTGGGGTCAGACACTATTTTCTCTAAGGTGGGCCGTCCCCCCTCACACCCTGGCGTGCGACGCGCGATCGTCGCCATTCCATTCGTCGCGGCGATTCTTGCCGCGGTGCGACTCGACAGCGGGCCTGTGCTCGCGTCGGTCGACGCTACGCGACCTGGCTTCGCGCTGCGCGACGAGACTGCCGCGGCCGGCATCCACTTCGTGCACCATCGGCCAACCTTCGATCCCAAAATCGCCAATATCGAGCCGCACGTCGCCGCGCTTGGAGCGTCGGTCTCGGTCGCGGATTTCGACGGCGACGGCTGGCCGGATCTCTACTTCACCAACAGCCGCTTCGGCGAACCGAACGCGCTCTACCACAATCGCGGCGACGGAACCTTCGAGGAGGTCGCGGGGAGCGCCGGCGTGGCTGATCTCAATCGACCGGGCGAAGGCGTGTCGATGGGCAGCGTGTGGGGTGACTTCGACAACGATGGCCGCGAAGACCTGCTCGTCTATCGCTACGGATACTTGTCGCTATTCAAGAACGTCGATGGCCGCCACTTTCGCGATGTGACGCAGGCTGCGGGTTTGAATCGGTGGATGAACAGCAACGGCGCAATTTGGATCGACTATGACCGCGACGGGCTGCTCGACCTGTACGTGACCGGCTACTTCCGCAACGACATCGATCTGTGGCATCTCGCGACAACTCGAATCATGCACAACAGCTTCGAGTTCGCGACGAATGGCGGAAAGAATCTGATGTTCCACAATCTTGGGCACGGCAAGTTCGAGGACGTCACCGACAAGCTCGGCCTGGGCAGCACGCGGTGGACGCTCGCCGCCGCCGCGGCCGACCTCAATGAAGACGGCTGGCCCGACATCTACCTCGCGAACGACTACGGCCCAGAGGAGCTCTATCTCAACGATCACGGGAAGCGCTTCACACTGAGCACCGCCGGTCTCGAGAGCGAGTCGAAGAGTGGGATGTCCGTCGCGCTCGGCGACGTGTACAATCGTGGACATCTCGACGCGTTCGTCACGAACATCTCCGAGCGCGGCTATCTCTTCCAGAACAATAATCTGCGGCTGAATGAGATGACGCAGCGCCCCGGGCGCTTTCGCAGCATGGCCGACGGCGTTGTTGCGGACGCCGGTTGGGCATGGGGCGCTCAATTCGGCGATCTGAATAACGACGGGACCAACGAGCTGTTCGTCGCCAACGGATTCATCTCCGGCGATTCCACGAAGAACTACTGGTACTCGATGTCGAAGATCGCCGGCGCGAACGCGCGGCTGTTCGAGGATGCCGCCACCTGGCCTGCGTTTGGCAACTCCAGCCTTTCGGGATATGAACGCTCGCGAGTCTACTTGAATCGCGGGCTGCGCGGCTGGGTCGACGTCGCCGGCGCTGTTGGCGTATCGGACAGATATGATGGACGCGCAGTGGTCCTCGCCGATCTGTCGAATCACGGTGCACTCGATGTCATCGTGGCGAATCAGAATCAGCCGGCGGTTCTCTATCGCAATCGTCCCGACAGCGCGAACCACTGGATCACCTTCTCGCTCGTAGGCGCGCGGAGCAATCGAAGCGCGATCGGCGCCGAGGTGGTGGTTGAATCCGGGGGCACGAAACAGCGACGCGTGGTCGACGGAGGCATGGGCTTCGCGAGCCAGAACGATCGACGACTGCACTTCGGGCTCGGGCGCACGGAGTGGGTGGACCGCGTCGTGATCTACTGGCCGTCGGGAACGCAACAGGTGTTGACGAACCCCGCGGTCGATCAGTTCCACACTATCACCGAACCGAATCGGTGACCGGAATGACCGACGCCGTTGTGAAGCAATCGGAGGTCTCGCACTGGTGGCAGCGCGCTCCGCGCGTCGACCCACGGTACCTGATCGCGTTTCTGATCACGCTCGTGTTGGTTGCCGCGCAGATTCGCTATCACATCGTCGGCGGATATGCCCGGCTCGCCGTGGCGCTGTCGACCTGCATGGCGACGGAGGCGTTGCTCTCGTGGTTCATGCGGGGACGCGTGGTCAATCTTCAGAGCGCGTACATCAGTGGAATCAGCCTTACGCTTTTGGTCAAACCGCAGGGCGGTGCCCTCTGGCCGTTCGCGCTCGGTGCGTTCCTCGCGATTTCGTCGAAGTATGTGCTGCAGTATCGCAACAACCATCTGTGGAACCCGACCAACTTCGCCATCACTGCGCTGCTGCTCGCCGCCCCAAGCCGAATCTCGGTGCTCAGTCATCAATGGGGCAACGACGTCGCGACGAACCTTGTGATCTGGACATTCGGGCTCGTGATCGCCGCTCGCGTGCGAGTCATCCACATCACGCTCACATATGTCGCGAGCTTTCTCGTACTGAACAGCCTGCGCGCCGTGCTGCTGCATCAGCCGATATTGCCTGAGATCGCGCCGATCACAGGGCCGATGTACCAGCTTTTCGTCTTCTTCATGATCACCGATCCGCGGACGATCGTGCGCGAGCGACGTTGGCAGATGGCGGTCGCGATGTTGATCGCCGTGGTCGAAACAACGATCCGATTCGCGTCCGATCAGGGTTGGCCGCTCCCTACAGCGTTCAATGTCGGACCGGCCTTCCTCGCGCTGGCGATTGTTGGACCAATCGCTAAAGCGATCGATCTTCGACGCACACCTCAGCCGAACATGGGCTCGGGCGCCACTCCTCGAAGCGCGGGCAGTCCCGCAACGAGCTGATCGCGCGTCATTCCGAGCAGCGCGTGCTGGTCGATCAGCAGATCGATATCGACCGGATACAGGTTGCGTCGCGCCGGTTCACCAAACTCACCAATGTTGCGCGAGGCGATCGAATCGCGCACCCAGTGCGCGTACTCATCGCGCTCCGATGTGCGACCCGCGTCGCCCGCAGCACGCGTGATGCGACGCAGTCTGTCGAGCGCCATGGCCGGCAATCGTTCGAGCACCGGGTCACCAACTCCGAGGAAGCCGCTCCAGGCAGCGGATCCCGATTCGTCGGCAAGCAGTCGCTGTCGCACCTCAGCGAACGAGACGGTCGCGAAGTAGATCATCGCGTGACCAGCGAACAGATCGAAATGCGCCATCGCCTCATAGGCGCCGGCGACGAAGCGATCGATCTGATCCGCCTCGGCGCTCAATAACGTCGCGTACCGAGTGAGCCCATCGTCGTTCGGGATTCTCCGGCCGCGACCACTCGGCTCGAAGAGCTGCGCCAATCGCTCGACGGCGCGCAGGCTCCAAGCAATGCCGGTCGAGAAGAGCGGGTCGACGAAGGCAAACGCGTGCGGCAGCAATGCCCATCGGTTTCCGGCCGCACGGGCGAGACGATGCTGAATCATCGGTCGATACGCGAGCGGCATGATCGGCGTCGCGTTCGCGAACAGTGCTCCGATCGTCGAGTAGCGGTCGAGCAAGCAACGCCACAGGTCGCCGGCGTTCACGTTGTCTTTCACGCCGAGTGAAGCGACGCCTCGCGGCGACAACGCGAATCCGGCACTGGTCACGCCGTGATCGAAACGAAGACTGTACATCCAGCCTTCATCAATCAGATGATGCACCGCTGCCCAATCGTCGGGATACGGACCCGCAGGTAAGCCATCGACGACGTCGTTGATCAACCGCACGCCCTCGAAGTGACTGAATAGAATAGCTGATCGCGTTTCGGTTTTCTCGAGCGCCGAGGGGATCGCGAGCTGCCGCGCGAGGAATCCGCCGGGTCCGGATGCGTCGATCACAAAGTCGGCGACGAGGTCGAGCGGAACGCCGCCCCGGTGCCCGGTCATGCGCGCCCCGTCAGCGTCGAACGCGACGGTCGTTAGCTCGACCTGATCTCGATAGTCGACGCCAGCGCCGATCGCTTGCCGCACGAAGTGATGATCGACGTCAGCACGCAGCCAGTGCGAGTCCGACACGGCCGCGTTGGGGCTCGCTTCCACGAGCAGTCGCTCCGAGGCGAGCTGGTTGTCGTCAGCGACAGTTCCTGGATGGTGACGATAGAACGTGAACCCGCGCTTGAGTCCGCGCCGAACGTCTGGTAGATGCTCGAGCCAGCGAGCGTGCGCGGCAAGATGATAGCAGTCGGGCAACTTGTATCGCCGCGCGATTCGCTCGAGCGAAAGGTTGGCGAGCGGCGTCGACGATTCTCCAATCGCGAATCGCGGATGCGCACCGCGCTCGAGCAGCATCACATGGTAGCCGAGCGTGGCCAGGATGCGCGCCATGAGCGATCCGGCGAACCCGCTGCCGATCACGGCGATATCACATCGCTCACTCATCACTCACACTCGGCACATTCGATACGCGGCTCGGCGCGGCCGCTCACATTGAGTCGCCGCAATCGCTCGATGCGTGCGGCTCGACAACACTCGCAGCCCGGAAGCCGCTCCGCATCCCAGAGGTCGGCCGTGACGACCGTACGATTCCATCCGACGCACATGTCCAGCGCAGTTTCGAGTTGGCGCAAGGTTGGCGGAACGAACTCTCCGAGCGTGGCGAGCCGCTCCATCTCGCCGTTGCCGCCGCGCACCGGGATGATCGAGACGACGGCGCCGCCACGCTGCGCGGCATACTCTACCGCACGAACGGTCCACTCGACGCTCTCGGCCGCCGGCATGTGTGGCGCACCGAGCAGAACGAACACGCGGACGTCGATCCCATTCTCGATGAGAAACGCCGACGCGCGATCGAAGCGTTCGAGATCGAGCCGCTTGTTGAGATGGCGACTCGCCTCGGGATGGATCGTCTCGAGCCCCATTGCCACCTCCAACGAGCCCGAGAGTCGCCGCGCAAAATCGACCGCGCCCGAGCCAACAGTGCTGGCGTGCGACTCGACCGTTACCGCGTCGAACCGGGCGCACAGCTCGGCAATCGCCGGCAGATCATTCACAGGAACGGAGCGCTGATCGAAAAAGTTGCTCGCGTTGTACAGCTTGATCCGCTCGGGACGTGCGCCTTCGATCGACGCGAGCGTATCCGCGATCTGCGCGGGCAGCGCGCCGCCAGGCGTAGGTCCGTCTGTGGTATAGCGCCACAAGTCGCAAAACGAACACGTGAACGGACATTCCGCGCCGGCCAGGAAGATCGTCAACGCACGCTCGATCGCTCCACTTGGTCGGCGCTCCTCATCGACCAACGAACCGTGCGCCTTCCACGGATCGACGGTCGGTTTGGGTCCACGAAGAGCTCGAATCCGCCGATCAGCGACCGATCCGCTCACACCGAGGCAGCGTACAACGTTTGGAAATGCCGTCGGTAGCGCTCTTCGTTCTGTGGAAACAGGCGACCCACCGACTCGCTCGAGACCGATCCGTGCTGGAATCGACGCTTGGGAAAGACCGGCATGTCGACACCAAGCACGGCACGTATTCCTCGGGCGACGATCTCGCCTTTGAGCGCGTACAGACGTTCCGTCGAACCTTGCGTCATCGCGGCAAACGGGATCGCCTCGGCGACCGCGATGACCGAGGGTCGCGTGTACGGGCTGAACGTCGAGAAACCATACTCGCGCGCGCAGGCGTAACCGCGCACGCAACCGCGGCTATAGCCGCCGGAGTACGTGAGCGAGTGCTTGATGGAGTCCACGCCCCAACCTTCCTGGTACAGCATGCGGTTGTTGACGACGCTTCGGATCGTGAGCTCGCTGTTTTCTTCGATCGGGTAGTCCTTGAGATTCTCGTCGCCCCCGTCGCCGTCCACCAGCAGATGCCAGGTCGGATAGCGATCGCGAATCGCGGCGAGCAACGCGAGATTGACCGCGGCGCATTCGACGTCCAACGGTTTGTAATCCTCGATGACGGCGACCGCTCGAAGCGGATCGAGCTCACACGAGGCGACATCGATCGTCTCGCCCAACATCTCGAGATTGGT
>DASYSU010000283.1:0-10748 GCA_036002925.1 Gemmatimonadaceae bacterium
CGAACGATCGAAGCGTGTCCTGCATCTCGCGTAGGATCTGTTCTTGCTCGCGAGACCGAATGTCGAGCACCGTCATCTCGCGGCGCGCTGCTTCGGCGTCGCGCCGGGCCGCCTCCGCAATTTCGCGCGCCTCCTCCGCAATGCGGCGAGCTGACTCCGCCGTCTGGCGCAAGCGCTCCGCTTCCACGCGTGTCCACTCCTGGAATCCGCGACGCTCCTCGGCGAGTCGTCGCTGATCCTCCGCTGAGAGCCGTCCCTCCTCGGCGATAACGCGATCTTCCTCTGCCGTTTCGTTCGCGCCCTCGTGGTGCGAGCGTTCGGCGTCCGTCTCGATTCGTCGTTCGTTCCGGTCGTCCATGCTGAGTGCCTCCGGGAACGTGGAGCTCGCCGTCGCTGCCGACGACCAATGATACACCGATTTTTCGCGCGCGCTTGGAGGCGGACGCAAACGTGCGTCCGGGAACCGCCGTCAATGCGACCCCGGACATCCTGACAGGAATGACGCTGATCACCGACTGCCACCGCACGACCACGAGCGTATTCTTTCCTTGCACCGCACGCGCCCCGGAGGCGTCATGTTTAGAAAACTGCTGGTCCCGCTCGATCGCTCGCCACTCGCTGAACAAGCAGTGGGCCAAGCGGCAGCGATCGCTCGCGCATCTCACGCCGAGATCGACTTGGTTTTGGTACACCAACCATTGCCGTTCGCGGGGTTCAACGATGAGCCGTGGAATGCCGAGCAGAAGGACGACGAAGACAAGTACCTCGAGTGGATTGCCGGGGAGTTGGCGTCCGGCGCGTCCCTCGTGGCGACGCACGGTGTGGTGCGTGGCGAGGCGGTCGACATGATCTGCAAGCGCGCGTGGGAGATCGACGCCGATCTCATCGTGATGACGTCGCACGGACGAACGGGCCTCAGTCGTGTGTGGCTTGGCAGCGTCGCCGACGGCGTGCTTCGGCACTCGGCGATTCCAGTCCTGATGCTGCGGCCGGTGGAGAACAAAGCGGATCGCCTCGCCGCGCATCATCTGTTCAAGCATCTTCTCGTTCCCCTCGATGGCTCGGCCCTCGCCGCAGACATTCTCTCGTCGGCGTCGTCGCTCGCTCGTTCCTGCGGTGCTCGCGTGACACTGCTTCGAGTCGTCCCGCCTGTGCCCCTCATGACCGTCGACGTGGACATGTCCTACGGCTCACCGCCAATCATTCAGGACGACAAAGCCACCGATCTTTTGATTGAAGAGGCGAAACAGCAGCTCGACGAAGTCGCACGCCGGCTCGCTGACGGGATGGGCATCAGTGTGGATGCACACGTGATCCTCTCCAGTCGCGTCGCTCAGGCGATCATCGACTTCGCCGGCAGTCACACGATCGACGCGATCACGATGTCGACGCACGGGCGCGGCGCGTCGCGGTTCCTGCTTGGCAGTGTCGCCGACAAGGTGCTTCGAGGCAGCGGCTTGCCGATGCTGCTTCATCGTCCGATCGGCGTCACGGGCGAAGTCGACGCTGCAGAATCCGTGAGGACCAGCGCGACCCCGTCATTGGAGCACGTCGAGGCGTAGCGAGCGGCGGCTCGTCGAGTGGCGTAAGAGATCTCCGCACACGATTTGAAGCTTTCGCCGACGGTCGCGGCGGCGTGGCTTCGATAGGCTCCGGTCGACGGGCAGCGACGCACAAATTGAAAAGGCAGCGCTCGATGAAACGCGCAACGACCGACCGGTCGCGACAGACGGTTGACGACTCGCTGAACATGTATCTACGCGAGATCGCCGCCTATCCGCTGTTGACCCACGATCAGGAAGTCGACCTCGCACGACGGAGCCGCAACGGTGATCGCGACGCGCTCCAACGTCTCGTGTGCTCGAACCTTCGCTTCGTCGTGTCGATCGCGAAGAAGTATCGACATCAGGGCGTGGCGCTCGCGGATCTGATCGACGAAGGCAACGTCGGGCTCATTCGCGCGGCGCAGAAATTCGACGAGCGTCGCGAAACGAAGTTCATCTCCTATGCCGTGTGGTGGATTCGCCAAGCCATCTTCCAGGCGCTGGCAGAGCAGTCGCACATCATCCGCATGCCACTGAACCGCGCGACACGGATGCATCGCATCGGCAGGCGCGCCAACGAGCTGCTGCAAGAGCTCGGACGCGATCCGACGCGACAAGAGATCTCAGCCGACATGGAGATGAGCGAGGACGAGATCGCCAGCATGATGGAGATCGCGTCGAGCTACCTGTCGCTCGATGCGCCATTCGACTCCGGCGATGACGCGCGTCTGCTGGACTACGTCCCCGATGATCTCAGTCCGGCGCCGGATAAGGAGGTCTCCGAGTCAGCGCGCGACACGGCCGTGCAGGAGGCGCTGGAAGGCCTCCGAGCCCGCGAGGCAATGGTACTCCGCCTGTATTTTGGTTTCGACGCGCACGAGCCGATGACCCTCGAGGAGATCGGCACGTTATTGGGCGTGACGCGCGAGCGAGTGCGACAGATCAAAGAGCGCGCCCTATCCCGCCTACGGAAATCGAACGGACGCACGCTCGCGTCGCTCCTCGGCTAACACCGTCCGAACTTCGCCATCCCAGGCGACACCGTCGATGTTGTAAAGAGCGACCTCGCCGTCCGGCGGTATAGCCGCGGATCCGAGGTGAGCTCGACGAGCACGTCTGGTGAAAACCCTCATCAACCTCGGGGGTTTCCTTACTGACCTTGGGTCATCCTGCATTCAGACTAGATCCAACACCGATGAGGAGAGCCAATGGCTCGCAGCCGAATTCTGTTGGGTGCAGCCGTCTTGTGCGTGGCGTTCCCGCACCTGACGATTGCTCAACAACCCGATGTCGACCCTGTGAGTGTGGGTGCGGTTGCCGACAAGCTTGGAGCGAAGCCGATGCCGAATGCTCCGCGCGAGCTCGAGCTCGGCCACAGTGCGACGACAACCCTCGCCGAACCGCAGAAGATCGCCCCGTATGGCATCAAAGGAATGCATGAGGGAGCGCGCGTGACGATTACCTGCGTCGGCCCGAGCCGCGTTCGCGTCGAAGTCGACGAGATGGAGCCCGTTGCGCAGCGCGCCACCGTCACCTTGCACGTGAGCACCGATGGATCGTTATCGCCCGTCGCCGACCGTCCAGCTCCGCCGAGGCCGCCGATCATCTGACGATCAATCGCGTGCGCGCGCCTTCGGCTGTTGTGCGACGCTCGGCCTCGCAGGCATAATTCAACGATGCAGACGGAGGTCGGCGCGATGAGCGACGCGACCACACTTCTTGACCGCGACCACATGGTCCATCCCGTAGACGTCGAAGTGACGCCGGCGTTGACCGATCGTAATCGGCTCACGTGCGCGTTTCGTCCGATCCTGGCAATTCCGCACATCCTGCTTGTTGGGGGGCCGGCGGCCTTCGCAATCTCATGGGGATTTCGTGGCGAAAACGGCTCGGGGTTCGAATGGGGAGCCGGCACCGGAGTGCTCGGTGCGGTCGCGGCGGTCATCGCGCTCATCGCATGGTTCGCGATCGTATTCGGGGGACGATATCCGGCGGGCCTGTGGAGTCTTGCCGTCTACTATCTGCGGTGGCGGGTTCGCGCCGTCGCGTATCTCACGTTGCTGCGCGACGAGTATCCGCCTTTCGGCGATGATGCGTATCCGGCAGGGCTTGTGCTAAACCCGCCGGACACGCCGCGCAATCGACTCACTGTCGGCTTCCGTCTCATTCTCGCGATTCCGCAGATGATCGTGGTCGCAATCCTGAGCGTCGGCTGGGCCGTCTCGACGATCATTTGCTGGCTGAGCATTCTCGTGACAGGCAACATGCCGGCGTCGCTGTACCGGTTTGGCGTCGGCGTGTTGCGCTGGAGCACGCGCGTCGAGGCGTATCTGTTGCTGCTGCACGACGAGTATCCGCCGTTCTCACTGGAGCCTTGATAGTTTTCGGGCGATGGCCCATCAGCCAGCGTGGTTCTTGCGAACCAACCGCTCGACTGTTCGACGATCTTCACCAGTGAGGATGCTCATGTTGCGACGTTTGACCAATGCGCTTCTCGTCGTCATGTTCGCCGCGCTCTCCAGCGCGGGCGCTCAAGGCTCGACGAAATTCACGCTCACAAGCTCCGATGTGCACGAAGGACAGAAGCTCACGAGCGCGCAAGTCTTTAATGGAATGGGTTGCACCGGAAGCAATCTGTCGCCCGCGCTGGAATGGCATGGTGCGCCGGCGAAAACCAAGAGTTATGCGGTGACGGTGTACGATCCCGATGCGCCGACGGGCAGCGGATGGTGGCACTGGGTCGTGTACAACATTCCTGCGAGCGTCACGAAGCTCGCCGCAGGCGCGGGCGATCCCAAGAAGAATCTGCTGCCGCCGGGTGCCACGCAGGGCAATACTGACTTTGGCGCGCCTGGTTACGGCGGGGCGTGTCCGCCCGCGGGCGACAAGCCGCATCATTACCACATTACCGTTTTCGCTCTCGACACCGACAAGCTCGACGTTCCAGCCGGAGCGACCGCTGCGTACGTCGGGTTCAACCTCCACGCCCACACGGCGGCGAAGGCGCAACTGACGGCGTTGTACGGCCGATAGGCCCGGTCGTGTGACGCCACGACGGGTTTTCGGCCCTTCAATGTGTTCGTGTTCGAGCCGGCTCACTTCATCATGCAGCGTGGGATGCTACGCGGCGTGCGGGATCGTGCGGAGCGGCGGCAAGGTTAGGTGATTCCCTTACACGGGCGTAAGGAAGCTTCGCCTCCGCTTCCGCGTTTTTTCCGACGGAAGACGCATCGGTACCGAACGATTCTTCTTGCGTACCCAACGTAACCAATATCATCGCGAGCTCACTCGCGGTTGGAGACCAAGACGATGCGTTCTCGAACTCTCATCAATTCGCTGCTCGCCGTAACAGCGAGCGGAGTTGTCCTCGTTGCGCTCACGGCCGCGCGGACTGAACCCAAGGTCGAGCGAATCGACTTTGGCAAGGTCGTCCGGCCGACGACGCCCGCGTTCGACGCGCGACTGGCCCCGGCGTCCGATGCAGACGTCAAAGAGTTTCGCATTCCGATCAAGGATGCGACGATCGAGATCGCGAAGGGCGCCACGTATCAAGGCTGGACGTTC
Organism: Gemmatimonadaceae bacterium; assembly: GCA_036002925.1. Lineage (GTDB taxonomy): Bacteria > Gemmatimonadota > Gemmatimonadetes > Gemmatimonadales > Gemmatimonadaceae > JAQBQB01. The sequence goes on from DASYSU010000283.1 coordinate 5,109, forward strand.
GGCGGAACAGTCCCCGGTCCGATCGTTCGCGTGCGCCAGGGTGATTTGGTGCGAGTCACGGTAGTCAACGAATCGCCGATGCCACACTCGATCGACTTTCATGCCGCGCGCATTCCGGCGAACGTCGCCTACCGGATGATCATGCCGAAGGATTCGATCTCGTTCGAGTTCACCGCGCATGACGCCGGTGCGTTCATGGTGCACTGCGGCACGCCGCCCGTTACGATGCACCTCATGCAGGGCATGTACTTTCCGATCATCGTCGATCCGAAGGGTGGTTGGGGTACCAAGGCCGACAAGGAATTCGTCCTCGTGCAGAGTGAGTTCTATGCAAAGCCGGGCGATACGTCGAGCGCATCGCGAAACACGGTTGTGCCGATGCAAGCGGACTGGCAAGCCGCGATGAGCAAGAACGCGTCGCATGTCGTCTTCAATGGTCGCGCCTTCCAGTACAAGGAGTCTCCGCTCAAGGTCGACGTCGGCGATCGCGTACGAATCTTCGTCGTCAACGCGGGCCCGAGCTTCGAGAGCGACTTCCACATTGTCGGCGCAATCTTCGATCGTGTCTATCCCGACGGCGACCCGAGCCACGCACTGACGGGCGTTCAAACATACGTGGTGCCCGCCGGCGGTGGCGCTGTCTTCGAGACGGTGTTCGATAAGAACGCGAGTGGGGAAGGTCTTTACGCATTCGTGACGCACAGCTTCGCCGACGCGGAGAAGGGAGCCGTCGGCATCATCCAAGTGGGAACACCCAAACAATTCGCCACCATGGTGCATTGAGATGACTGCGAAAGCGAACGACGTTGTGAGTGTGTCCTCGGCGCCGGCGCGAGCGATGGACGGGGTGCGACGACTCGTTCGTGTTCTGCGCTCATCAAACAACGAATCGGAGCGACAGACGGGCATCACCGCGGCGCAGCTCTTCGTCCTTAAAGGCATCGCTGAACATCCGGGCGGTTCACTCCGCGACGTTTCCGCGCGAACGCTCACCACGCAAAGCACCGCGTCGGAAGTCGTCGCGCGGTTGGTCGCGCGCGGTCTGGTCGCGCGCGGTCCGGCAGCGGGGGATCGCCGGCGCGCGGTACTGTCCGCGACGCCCGAAGGTCTTCGCACGCTGCGGGCGAGCGATCCGCCCGTTCAGGAGTTGCTGATCGCGGCGATCGGTCAGCTTCCCCCCGTCCAGCAAGAGGCGATTGCCGCTGGCCTCACGGCCTGGCTCGAGGCGGCAGGATTCGGCGAGCTCGCACCATCGATGTTCTTCGAGCCCGAGCTGCGGACCAACGAGGCCGGGGCTTCAGAACGTACCCAGCGCGTGAGAGCTCTATGATGGACGAAAAGAATTATTGACAATCTTCGCCCAGCGCGCGAAGCGACAGGCTTCCTGTCAGGGATGTGCCGACGCCCGCCAGTGAGTCGTCTGACGACAGTCCCCCTCCGCGTCCTCTACGTTTTTGATCATGACCTCGGCCGACACTGCTGTCGTTCTCGATTCGCCGCCGCGCCGCGCGTCGGCCAATCCACTCGTCGGCGGGCTGGCGGCGGTCGGCGGTGCGACGCGTCGCCTACTGTCGACGATCGGGTCAGAGGCGCGATTCGTCGGCGACGTCGCAATCGGCCTGCGTGACCTTCGGACCTGGCTTCCCGAGACGACGACGCAGGCGCTCAAGCTCGGCGTTCAATCGCTGCCGATCGCGCTCTTCATCGCGACGTTCACGGGCATCGTACTGGCCCTGCTGGCAAGTTATTCGTTCACCGGCGCCGTGCCGCTTTATTTCGTCGGCACGCTCGTCGGCAAGACGATCATGCTCGAGCTGGCACCCGTGCTGACCGGACTCGCGCTGGCGGGTCGCGTCGGCGCGAACATCGCCGCAGAACTTGGCACTATGCGCGTCACCGAGCAGATCGACGCGCTAGAGACGCTCACCTACGATCCGATCGCGTATCTCGTCGTGCCGCGAGTCGTCGCGGGAACGCTCATGTTCCCGCTGATCGTCGGCGCCGCGATGGTCGTCGGGGTCGGCGCGGGCTGGATCGCATCGGTGCTCCTGCTCCATCTGTCATCGCCGGACTTCGTGAAGGGACTCCGATTGTTCTTCCAGACGTTCGACGCCGAATATGGGTTGGTGAAATCGGCGAGCTTTGGTTTCGCCGTGACGCTCATCGGATCACGCCGAGGGCTGCGCGCGGAGGGCGGAGCGGTCGGTGTGGGACGCGCGGCGACGTCCGCGGTCGTCTATTCGGCGGTCATGATTCTCGTACTGGACGCGTTCTGGGCAGTCACATGGCTGCTCGGACGGGAGGCGGTATGAAGCGCACCACAGACGCTGTCGTCGGCCTCGTCGTCATCGTCATCGTCATTGCACTTGGTGGTTCGCTCGCGTGGGTCAAGGGCAGCGACGTCGGCAAGCGGCAGAACGAAGTGATCGCGCGCTTTCACGACGTCGGCAACGCGCGCGTCGGCAACGTGGTCGTCATCCGCGGCGTCGTGGGCGGTCGGATTCAGGGCATCGAGCTCGCGCCCGCCGGCTGGGTCGATGTGCGCATGAAACTCGATCCGTCGGTGCAGCTGCCGGCCGAGCCGGTCGTGCTGCTCAACGAATCGAGTTTGTTCGGCGAGTGGCAAGCGACGATCGTGGAGCGCAGCGCATTGCCACACGACGAGACCGTGCGGCAACAGATCGCCGACGCGTCACGCGAACGCGGCGTTCTTCCGGGCGCGACCTTGCCCGGCATCGGTAAGCTCACTGCGGTCGCGGGGCAGATTGCCGGCGACGTCGCCAATGTGGCCGGTCGCGTCGAGGTCGCATTCGACGATCAGGCGGCGCGAGAGCTGCGCGGTTCGATTCGCAACGTCGCCGATCTCTCGAAGACGTTGGCGACGACTGTGCGCTTGCACGCGTCGGATCTCGACACCTTGACGAACCAATTGCGCACGACCATCGCGACCTTGAACCGCACGGCGGTGACGGTGCAGGGCACCGCCCAGCGAATCGATTCGGCTGCGACGTCGCAGCAGGTGCGTGACATCATCGAGAATCTCGCGACCGCATCGACCGAGCTTCGTCACACGTCGACGCAGGTGCGCGATCTCTCGGCGCGCTTCGCCACGACGCAGGGCCGTCTCGACTCGTTCCTTGCCAACAGTGATTCGGTCATGGTGAAGATCAATCGTGGCCAAGGATCGCTCGGCCTCTTCATTACGGATCCGTCCATGTACCGCCGGAGCGATTCCGTGCTGGTGCAGCTTCGCGCTCTCCTCGCCGACATCCAAGCGAATCCCAAGCGGTACGTCAGCGTCAAGCTGTTCTGAGGCGGGGTAGCCGGACGCAGGCGTGAATCGGCGTCCCCACGCTGAGCCTCGGCGGTCATTGATGGTTTGGCCCGCGCTCGAAATCGGACGTCCGACATCTGACATCAGATTTCAGACCCTGCGTGACGAAGTGACAACCGCGTCCCGCACACCCATCCTCCGTCCGGACAACGCCGGGTCTGATTTCTGACGTCCGATGTCGGACCTCCGACTTCGAGCGGTTGCCTAACGCGATACAGCGCGCCGAGGATCAGCCTGGCAGCGTCGTTCGTTCCACCGTTCCACCGTCGCCCGGCTGACACCACCGTCAGCGGCTCCCTGACAGAGAATCAGCGTCGGACTGACGCCGCGCTCGTGGAATGCGACACATGATTGGGGCGAGCGCGAGAATCTCGCGCATCCGACCAATCAGGAGGCTCCATGCACACGCTCCAAGCCGCGGCACCGATACCGCAGGAAGGCGTTCGCGCTCGAGAAACGTCGCCCGTCATCGTCGCCACGGATGGACGCGACCAGTCGGACGCGGCAATGACCGTCGGCCGACTGCTCGCTGGGACCGACGACGCGTTACGTGTCGTCACCGTGCTCAAGGCGTTGCCGATGGTGAGCCCCGAAGCCACGCTTCCGATCTCCACCGATGTGCAGGCAGCGCGTCGGGCCGAACAGCGGCGCGCGGTCATCGAGCAGGTAATGCGGATCTGGAACGAACCGGTCGTCGACGTCGAGCTTGCGGAAGGCGAGCCGGCGGCGACCGTCGCACGTCTCGCGCACGAATCGAACGCCACGATGATCGTGTCGGGAATCGGACGCCATCAGGTGATGGACCGCCTGTTCGGCGACGAGACCGCGATCCGCCTCGTCCGGCTCTCGAGCGTCCCGGTGCTGACGGTCGCGGGTGGACTCATGGGGGCGCCGAAGCGGATCGTCGTCGCGGCGGATTTCAGTGAGACCAGTTTGCGTGCGGCGCGGCTGGCGCTCGAGCTGGCGGCGCCGCATGCCACGATCTATCTCGCGCACGTCGGCCCGCGCGACAAGGTGTTACACGATTGGAACTCGTGGGGCCTGTCATATAAGGAAGACGCCGGTGACGCGTTACAGAAAATGCGCGAGCAACTGCGTATTCCAACCGGGATGTTGGTGCAGCGTGTTTTGCTGCAGGGTGATCCGGCAACCGAGCTGCTCGCGTTCGCGACGAGCGTGAACGCCGATCTCATCGCCACCGGCAGTCATGGCTACGGGTTCGTCGCACGCATGCTCATTGGCAGCGTGACGACGCGCATCCTGCGGTGTTCGACGTGTAGCGTGTTGTGTGTACCGCACGCCGCCGCCATGACGCGCGTTCGTATCGCGGCGGCTCCGTCCGAGATCACGACGATTCCGCGGCCTGACTGGACCAACGAAATGGACGCATTCACGCGTCGCAATCTTGGACGACGCGGCACCCTAGAGGTCGACGATCCGGACATCGGCGCGCAGGCGCAAGAGAACGACTATCCATTGCTCGGCGTGACATTCGATCCGCACGACGAGCGATTGGAGCTGATGTTCGGTGAGATCGGCGATGTCGGCCATCATCTCACGCGGAGCATCGGCAACGTCGGTCAGATCGATACGCTGACGAACGAGGCGGGGCAGGACATCGCGCTGCGTGTGGTCCACGGCACGGGCCAGACGCTACTGACCTTCGCCAATTAGGCATTCTGGTCGACGTCGATCGCTGACGTCGGCAACGAGGCATGCGGGCGGCTCAGTGATGGTCGGCACGGCCGTTCGCATGTTCTCGGCGCTTTGCCGGCTCTCGCGAGCCGGCCGACGACGCCGCAAATCGAGTCTGACCCCATTTCGCCCGCGTTCCGGCCCCGTCGGGGAATCCCGCACAAAAAAACAAGCAATTCCGCACTTTCGCGCGGCACTTGCCGGACGGAATCGGCCATTCGCCAACCCTACTTTCCCCAGCGTAAGACGTCGAATGTCCAATCGGGCATCAGCCCCATTCGAGTCCTGCATCAACCGACCTGAGGATCCTCTCCATGAAAACCACAGCGAAATTCGGCATCGCGGGCGTGATGGCAACCGTGTTGGCCGCGGGCGTCGTCGCACAGCAGCCGAGCAATAGCACGAGCAAGTCAGGCAGCACATCGGCCGCCTCGGCTGCCTCGACCGATACCACGACGCAGAAAGCGACCAAGGTGAGCCTCTATCGTCCGCTCGAGATCGCGCACATTCGCCCGGCCGACAAGCGCGGCGTCAACGTGTTCGAGTCCCCCAAGGACGATGTGGTGCCGTTTACCGGCTTCGCGCTCTCCTTCGGCGGCGCGTTCAATCAG
>DASYSU010000284.1:0-2517 GCA_036002925.1 Gemmatimonadaceae bacterium
GATTGACGGCGTGCGAGTCCAGCCGCTGTCAGCCGGTTCCGCCGGCGCGGCCATTCGGATTCGCGGCATGCCCGGGCGTTATACAAAGCTTCTCATGGACGGCTTGCCACTCTTCGGCGCCACGCCCGAAGGGCTTGACCCGCTCCAGGTTTCCGCGCTCGGAGTCGACCACGTTGAGGTCATCGAAGGGGTCACGTCCGCACTGCACGGACCGACTGCGCTCGGCGGCGTGGTGAACGTGGTGGCCGCGCCACCGACGTCTTCGTCTGAAGCAGTCGTGAACGGGACGTCGCGCGAAGGACTCGACGTCGCGATGTGGCAAACGCAGACCTTTACGCCTCGATGGAGCGCATCGCTCCTCGCGGGTCGGCACACGCAGAGCGCCGGTGACGCGGACGGCGACGGGTGGACAGACATCAACGGCTACAAGCGGATCGTCGTGCGGCCGCGTGTGTACTGGTCGCGGTCGGACCACAGCACCTGGTTTATGACGGGCGGATGGACGTCGGAGAATCGGCGGAGCGGGACGTTCGGCGACGCGCGACTGCCGGACTACCGCATGTACAGCAACGACGCTGCCACCCGCCGCGCCGACGTCGGAACAGTTGGACGGATCCTGCTCGACACGAACACGTTCGTCACGGTTCGCGCATCGATGACCCGCGAATGGCGTACGCGTTGGTACGGCGAGGACCGCGAGGCGAACCGACGCAGCACGATCTTTAGCGACGTCGCGCTCACGAAATCGCTGGGCGAGCACACCCTCGTGGGTGGCGTCGCGCTCGAGCGCGATCAGTACACGGCGCTCGACACGCGACAACAGAGCTACCGCTATACGACGCCGGCGCTCTTCGGCGAGCACACGTGGACGCCCGATCCTCGGCTCGCCGTTACGTCGAGTGCGCGTCTCGACCTCCACAGCGAGTTCGGCGACTTCGTCAGTCCGCGCGTGTCGCTTGTCGTTCGTCCGGCGGAGGAATGGACGGCACGTCTCTCCGCGGCGTCCGGCGTATATGCACCAACACCGCTGACCGACGAGACCGAGGCGTACGGCCTGTCGCACGTTCGCCCTACGGCGCGCGAGGCCGAGCATGCGACGGGATGGTCGCTCGACGTGAAACGTATGAAGGGGGCGGTCGAGCTTCGCGGTTCGGCATATCGCACCATCGTCAATCATCCGTTGGTCATTCGCACCGAAGGCGAAGAGCTGCAGCTCGTGAACGGCGACGAGCCGTCGCGCACACAAGGAATCGATGTGTCGGCGCGATACCGCATGCGGCCGCTTCGGTTCACCGCATCGTACTCCTACATCGACGCGACGCGGCCGGAGATCGGCCAACTTTTCGGGATCGACTTCGAGTTCGACACGACGATGCGTCGCGTGGTGCCGCTCAACCCGCGCCATTCCCTCAGCTTCGATGTGGCGCATGAGCGCGAGAACGACCGACTCGTCGGGCTGGAGGCACGCTTCGTTGGCACGCAGCGACTCTCCGATACATTATACACGACGAGCCGCCCGTACGTTACGCTCGACGCGCGACTCGAGAAGCATGTGCGAGGCGCCATCCTCTTTGTGCACGGGAAGAATCTGACGGGCGTGCGTCAGTCGCAATTCTTCCCGGTGGTGCTGGATGCGTCGGGCGCAGCGGGGCAATGGACTCGTGACGTGTGGGCGCCGCTCGACGGATTCATCATGAACGCGGGGCTCCGACTAAAGTATTGACCACTGAAGAAATGATGAAGCGATGTGCTTGGGCCGGTGCAAGTGATCCCTTGATGCTCGAGTACCACGATCGCGAATGGGGAGTGCCGGTCCACGACGATCGCACGCACTTCGAGTTTCTCATTCTCGAAGGAGCACAGGCTGGCCTCAGCTGGTCGACGATCCTCAAGAAGCGCGAGGGGTATCGCCGCGCGTTCAGCGAGTTCGATCCGGCGAAGGTCGCCCGCTATACGGCGAAGCGGGTCGAGAAGCTCATCATCGATCCGGGAATCGTTCGCAATCGCTCAAAGATCGAAGCAACGATCCGCAACGCGCGCGCCTTTCTCGAGGCGCAGGGAGAATTCGGCAGCTTCGACGCGTATTGTTGGCGGTTCGTCGGCGGGCGGCCGAAGGTGAATGACTGGAAGATACCGGGGATCCCCGCGACGTCGCCTGAATCCGACGCGTTGAGCAAGGATCTCAAGCAGCGCGGATTCGGGTTCGTCGGGTCCACGATCATGTATGCGTACATGCAGGCGGTCGGTCTGGTGAATGATCATGCCGCAGACTGTTTTCGACGTCGAGAGATTCAGCGGCCAGAGTCGATCACGCCGAAATGAACTGTTTGGAGCCATCGAGCTCCGCCTCCTCCATTTGACCGATGGTGCCGGTGTCGTCGCCTTCCCTAGAGTTCGATACACTTCTAGGGAAGGCGTAATCACATGGCATCAGAGAAGAACAAGAACGCGCTCGCTGAACTGTCGTCGCGGCTCGCCGACGCGGTGAAGAGCGCTTCGACCTTTACCGTCGCAATT
>DASYSU010000285.1:0-4121 GCA_036002925.1 Gemmatimonadaceae bacterium
GTTCGCCGTGCCCGAGGGTGCCTACTACATCTTCGCCGATTTCTCCGGCCTCAGTGAGCTCGATGACGTCACGTTCGCGAAGTGGATGACGCAAGAGATCGGCGTCGCGACGGTTCCCGGATCGAGCTTCTACTCGCGCAAAGAAGATGGGCGTTCGTTCGTCCGATTCGCGTTCTGTAAGAAACAGGAGACGCTCGATCAAGCGGCGGAGCGTCTGTCGAAGCTTCGCGCGGCGGTGTAACGGGCGCGGTTCGAGCGCGGCACACGCCGTGGTTTTCGGCGTATATTCGGGGTATATTCTGGCATGCTTGGCCTTTGACAACCCCGTCTGGTTAGTGTGCAGCAATGTCCCGAGCCGAGATCACCACGCCCGAAGTGCTCGCCGACGAGTCCGTCGTCGAGCTGTCCCTTCGACCGCAGCGACTGTCTGAATTCATCGGGCAGCAGAAGGTGAAAGAGAGCCTGCGGATCTACATCGACGCGGCGATCACGCGTCGTGAGCCGCTCGACCACACGCTCTTCTTCGGACCGCCCGGACTCGGCAAGACGACTTTGGCCGAGCTGATCGCCCGCGAGCTCGGAGTGAATATCCGCACGAGCTCGGGCCCGGCGCTCGAGAAACCCGGCGACTTGGTCGCGACGCTCACCAACCTTCGTCGCGGCGACATTCTGTTCATCGACGAGATCCATCGTCTCAAGCCGATCATCGAAGAGTTCCTCTATCCGGCGATGGAGGATTACAAGATCGACATCCGTCTTTCGGACGGACCGAAGGCGCAGACGATCAGCATGGGCATCGAGCCGTTCACGCTCATCGGCGCCACGACGCGGCTCGGAATGCTGACCCCGCCCATGCGCGGCCGCTTCGGCATCGAGCAACGACTCAATTTCTATCCGGCCGAGGATCTCGAGCTGATCGTGCGGCGCACGGCCGAAGTGATGAAGGTCGCGATCGAGAGCGACGGCGCGAGAGAAATTGCGCGGAGGTCTCGCGGCACTCCGCGTGTCGCCAATCGCTTGCTGCGACGGGTTCGCGATTTCGCGCAGGTCAAAGGCAACGGCGTCATCACGAAGCCGATCGCGATGCAGGCGCTGCAGCTGCTCGATGTCGACACGTTCGGCCTCGACGACATGGATTCACGGATCATCAAGACCATCATCGAGAAGTTCGATGGCGGACCGGTTGGACTGAACACGATCGGGGCGGCGATCGGCGAAGACGCCAACACGATCGAGGAAGTGTACGAGCCCTTTCTCGTGCAACATGGATTCTTGCAACGGACTCCGCGCGGTCGTGTGGCGACGCCGCAGGCATATCGCCATTTCGGCTTTACGCCGCAGACGCCGGGCGGGGGTGCGCAAGAAACACTGTTCTAGTGAGTCTGATACACAGGCCTCCTCATGTCGCAGATAGCCCGACTCTTCGCCTTCGCTTTTGTCGCCGCTTGTGGCGCGTCGAACGGCGCCGCGATTCCGGATTCGACCAAGGGCGGCTCGACGACGCCGCCACCCGTCGCAGTTGATAGTCGCGACTGGACGCGATTCAACGTCGACGAAGCACGATCGGGGGTCTTTGCCGCGACGACTGGGATCACCGCCGCCGCGCTGCCGACCATGCAACGGCAGCAAGTCACGCTCGACGGAACGGTCGACGCATCGCCGATCTACCTTCACGGCGTGAGCGTTGGCGGCGCCACGCACGACGCGTTCTTCGTCACGACCAGTTACGGGAAAACAATCGCGATCGACGCCGGCAATGGCGCGACCCTCTGGGAATTCACCCCGCCCGGCTACTCACAGTGGGCCGGCACGTCGCGCATTACGAACGTGACGCCTGTCGCCGATCCAGATCGCACGGCGATATACTCCGCATCTCCCGACGGGCACATACAAAAGCTGGCCGTTGCCGACGGTCACTCGATTTGGAGCACGGCGATCACCATGCTCCCAACACGTGAGAAGATCGCGTCAGCGCTGAACTACTCGCGCGGTCATGTCATCGCGGTCACCGGCGGTTACATCGGGGATGCACCGCCGTACCAGGGGCACGTCGTTTTGCTCGACGCGGCCAGCGGGCAGTTGCTGCACGTCTGGAATTCGCTCTGCAGCGATCGCGCGGGCCTCATCGATCCGTCATCGTGCCGCGAGAGCGACTCGGCGATCTGGGGTCGGGCCGGCGCGGTCGTCGATTCCGCGACGGGGAACATCTTCGTCGCCACGGGCAACGCGCTCTGGGACGGCCGCACGAATTGGGGCGACGCGGTGATCGAGCTCGACGCCAACGCCACACGGATACTCGCCAACTTCACACCGTCGAATACGGAAACACTCAACGCCACCGACGAGGATGTCGGTTCCACGTCACCGGTGATTCTCGACGCAACGCACGTGCTGCAGGGCGGAAAGGATGGCAGGATTCGCGTGCTCGACCTGCAGGTCATGTCGGGCGACACGCCGCATCGCGGCGGCGAGACCCAGAGTATTTCTACGCCATCGGGCTCGGCGCTCTTTACGGCGCCGGCAATTTGGCGGCGCACCGACGCGGTGTGGATCTTCGCCGCCGACGGCGGGGCCACGACAGCGTGGACGTACCGCGCGGGCACCCTTACCAAAGCATGGAGCAACAGCAACGCCGGAACGAGCCCCGTCGTCGCGGGCGGGTTTCTGTTCGTCTACGATCCGAGTGGCGCCCTGCGCATGTACGATCCGACGACCGGCGAATCGCTCGGCCAGCTCCAGTGCGGCAGCGGACACTGGAACAGCCCGATCGTGGTCGACAAACGAATCGCGCTCCCCGAGGGAAGCGCGAACTCGCATCGGACTACGGGCGTGTTGAACATCTGGCGACTGCCCTGATCGCGCGAATTGGAGTCAGACTCACGGAATGAGCACTGACGTTTTTTCGGATGCGGCCTTCACGCGATCGCGCGCGTAGGGCACGGCGAAGAATCGATCGGTCGCCCACAGCGGAAAGAGATCCCGATAGTGCGCGTCGTCGGGATTGCCCGATTGTCCCGGTGTGTTGACACCGAGCGTCTTCTCCCAATCGCCTACGTCGACGACGATTCGGAATGAAGCGCCCGACGTTTGGTTGTCGCCTCCGCCGGTTGCGGCAACGGTGTTCGCGTCGCCGCCGCGCGGCGCTGGTCCGACATCGAGACGCTCACGCGTGGCCGAGTCGGCCGCGGCGGCGAGTGGATGAAGAATCGTCGCATGATGATACACCGGCTGTCCCCAGCGCCACGAATCACTGTTCGCACCGAACCGACGCGTCAATTCCGCGACGGCTTCGTCGAGACTCGCCGTCAGGATTGAATCGCGCGCCGCGATTCCGTTCGGTCCGAGCGCCTGCGTGGGCTGGCGCAGCCAATCAATGAGCCGCTTCGTCGAGATGGTTCGCAACAATTGTTGCGCCCGAGCAGGAACCACGCGCTGTCGGACGTTGGCGTTCAACCGCCGAAGCCAGGCCTCGTAGATCCCCGCCGGCACCGACGCCGTGTCGAGCACGTAATTCCACGAGAGCAGCAAGCGTCGCGCGCGTTCGCTTGCGGCGTTCGACGACTGAACCCCCGCGAGAAGCGGCACCAGTTGTCGCGCGGGAATCGAGAGATAGTCCGTCTGTAGCCGAGCCAGATCGTCGACGGTGAGCTTGCGTCCGGCGCCAAGTACTTCGGCGATGCGCTGTGCCCTGTACGGGTCGGCCCACTCGTAGCCGACGGCGTTCATGTGTGTGTATCCCGCCGGAATAAGATCGTTGTTGGCCGTCGCGATGAATCCCTCGCGCGGATTCACTGAGTGCGGCTTTTCCTTGATCGGCAGAAATCCCGACCACTCATATCGACCGTCGCCGGGCACTGGAACGAGACCGCTCCAATGCGTGCGGATCGGCGCGATGCCGACCGACTGCCAGCCAATGTTTCCGGTGCGATCGGCCCAGATCATGTTCTCGCCCGGGATGTTGCTGAACGCACACGCATCTCGGAATTCGCCCCAGGTGCGTGCTTGATCCATGCGAAGACTGGCCAGGTATGGCGCGCCGCCCGGATCCAGCCACGCGGCACGAACCGCGTACGCGACGTGGTGCGCAGTGTCTTCGAACACAACGGGCCCGTGCCTCGTGT
>DASYSU010000286.1:0-22212 GCA_036002925.1 Gemmatimonadaceae bacterium
TCGAGATGGCGCTCGACTTCGGCGTGGCCGGGCTCGTGTTCGGCGTACTCGATTCAACGAATCGCATCGATGTCGGCGTGACACAGTCGTTGGTCGCCGCTGCCGGCGGACGCCGCGCGACGTTTCATCGCGCATTCGATCGCACGCCCGACCTCCTGGCTGCCGCTGACACGTTGACTTCACTCGGCGTATCGCGCGTGCTGACCTCTGGCGGTGCGGCGACGGCGAGCGAGGGAACCGGCGCCCTCGCGTCGCTCGTCGAGCATGTCGGCGGTCGCCTCGAGATTCTCGCCGGGGGAGGAGTCCGCGCCGACAACGTCCGGGACATCGTCCTCCGCACCGGCGTTCGCGAAGTCCACGCCCGATGCGAGCGCGACGCCGCCCGCATCCGGGCGATCAAGAACGCGCTCTCGGAGTGACCGAATCCCAATGAGACCGGTGCTCGTGGTTGCTGGTTGCTGGTTGCTGGTTCTAGTTTCTGGTTCCTGGTTCTCGTGTTTCTGTTTAGTTCTCCGTGTCCTCTGCGTCCTCTGTGGTTTACTATTTGGGCCACCGATTATTCGTCCGATCAACGTCCGGCAACGCATGCCGCGGATCGATCTCCACCGCACGCACGGCCTTCGCCCCCGCCACGCGATAGACGAATCGATCTCCGAGGTTCCACATCTCGACTGGTAGCTTCACCGTCGACGTCGTGCCGTCGCCAAAGCTGATCGACAGTTCGGCAGGCATGACCATCGACCCGCGGTTGCGCAGGTGTACGCTCGTCGCGCCGTCGGCACCGCGCGATACCGAATCGACCGCCTGATCGAGTCGCGCCGTCGTGAAGATCCAATCGCGCCAGAACCAGTCGAGCTCCATGCCCGATTGGTCGCGCATCAGGCGGAAGAAGTCCGACGGCGTCGGATGCTTGAACGCCCACGCGCGAATGTATTCTCGAAACGCGGCGTCGAAGCGGTCCTTGCCGAGTACCTCGTAGCGAAGCATCTGCATCATGAGGGCCGGCTTCTGGTAGCCGCCCCAGAAGAGATCACGCACCTCGACGGGCTTCTCGATCAACGGCTGCTCGTTGCCCGGCACCGCGTGCTCGGCATAGAGGTGTAGCGGGTGCACTTCGATCGTGTCGCCGTATGGCGAGCCGGCAAAGTATTTCGCCGCGTTCGCCAAATCGATGAACGTGTTGAAGCCCTCGTCCATCCACGGATACAGTCGCTCGTTCGACCCGACGATCATTGGGAACCACTCGTGGCCAAACTCATGGGCAATGACCCACTGCTGATCCTCGCGCGTTGGACTGTTCGGCGTGAAGGTCAGCATCGGATACTCCATGCCCTCGACTGGACCTTCGACGGTCGTCGCATGCGAGTAGGGATATCGGAACCATTGTTCGGAGTAGTACTTGATCGCCTCGCGACCCATCCGGTTGACTTCGCCCCACTTGTCCGCCTTCGGGCGATACAGGTCCTCGATGAGAATTCCATCATAGCCACTGGCGTCCCAACGCATGCCCGGCCCAGCGGCGAAGGCGAAGTCACGGACGTTGCGTGCCGCGAAATGCCACACGCTCGCGCCGGCGGGACGCGTCTTCGCCACATTCCCAGCCTCGTCGGCGCGAATGATCGCGATCGCCGTATCTGAATGTCGGGCCACCGCCAGACGTTGTCGCTGGGCCGCGGTGAGCACCTGCTCCGGATTCTGTAATTCTCCGGTCGCGGCGACGACGTCTTCATTCGGGACCGTGAGCGTGACGTCGAAGTCGCCGTACTCGAGATAGAACTCGCCGGCGCCGATGTAGGGCTCGTGGTTCCAGCCTTTCACATCATCGTAGACGGCGAGCCGCGGATACCATTGTGCCATCTCGTACAACGGGCCGTCGTGACCCATCCGTCCGCCGCCCTGCGCGGGCACGTTGAAATGCCATACGGCATCCATGTCGACCGCTGCCCCAGTGGCGAGAGGCGTCGCCAGATCGACCCGAAGGGTCGTACCAAAGCGCGTGCGTTTGACTTCGCGTCCCGCGATCGTCAACGACTCCAGTCTCGGCGCGCTGTTGAATCCTTGACACGAAAAATCAAAACTCGTTCCGAGAAAGACGAGCGGCGGCTGATTGAGTTGGTTCGTAATGCTATTCGGCTCGCACAGGTTCTGTTCTACGAACAGCCACAGGTACGGCAGCGAATCGGGCGAGTGGTTGACGTAATGAATCGTCTCGCGACCGCGGAGCTCGTTCTTCGCCGGGTCGAGCGTCGCGGCAATGCGATAGTCGACGCGCTGCTGCCAGTAGCGTGGGCCCGGCCGTCCCGATCCCGTCCGATATTCATTGGGCGACGGGAGATTCACCGCGCGAAAGTGCGAGCTGTCGGCGACGGACGCTCCCGACTGCGCGCCCGCGACTCGAACCACAATCAACAGCGCGGAGAGGCTACGGATCATTTTCATGGGTAGTTATCCTGAACTGGCACCATTGTAACCGCCAACCGCCGCCATGGCTAACGCTCGCCTGCGCCTCGTTCGGATCTACAGCACGACGGTTCGCGTCTTGGCGAGCTACCTGTGGCTGCGCGCGAGGCGACCGCTGCTCACTCCCGAGCGGTACTCCGCGCTGATGACACTGCGTCACCGCGCCAACGCGCGACGCATCCACGACGCGATTCTCGCCGCGGGCGGGCTGTTCATCAAGGTTGGTCAGCTCATCAGCATTCTCACCAACTTCTTGCCGACCGAGTTTCGCCAGGAGCTCGAGGGCCTTCAGGATCAGCTTCCTCCGCGGCCGTTCGACGAGATTACCGCGCGCATTCGCATCGAGCTCGGCGCGTCTCCCGACGAGCTGTTCCAGCACTTCGATCGCATTCCAATCGCGACCGCCTCGCTCGCTCAAGTGCATGCCGCCACGCTCGCCGATGGACGTCGCGTCGCGGTCAAGGCGCAACACGCCGACATCGAGGAGATCGCGCGGGTCGACCTCGACACCATTCGGCGCCTCCTCAAAATCGTTCAGTGGTTCACCGGCGTGCGCGGGCTCGAGTCGTATCACCCCGAAATCAGCCAGATGATCGCCGAGGAGCTCGACTTCTCGAAGGAGGCCGAAAACATCGAGCGGATCGGGCGCAATTTCGCCGGGGATCCGATGGTGCGGTGTCCCTCCGTCGTCCATGAGCGCTCGTCGCGTCGCGTGCTGACGACCGAATTCGTCGACGGGACCAAGATCACTGCCTTCGATGCGCTCGCCGAACATGGATTTGACCGTCGCGTGCTCGCCGAGCAGATCGTGACCGCGTATTGCAAGATGATTTTCGTCGACGGCGTGTATCACGCGGACCCACACCCGGGGAACATCTTCGTCGCTCCCGACGGCGCGATCGTGTTCGTCGACTTCGGTGCCGTCGGCGTGCTGGCTCCGCACATGAAGCAGGGCATCCCGGAGTTCTTCGAGGGCGTCATTCGTCGCGACGCAAAGCGCATCACCGACGCGATTCGCACTATGGGATTCGTGGCGCACGATGCGGGGCGGGGCGACGTCGCCGGACGCGTCATACAGTATTTTCAACAACGGTTCTTCGAGCAGATCGCCGAGGAATCGTGGAGCTTGGGAAGCTTGCAGGTCGACATGCGCAGCCGGCTCGACGCGCTAGCCGATCTCCGCAAGCTCGACGTATCGTTCCGGCAGCTCACGTCGACGTTCCAAGTTCCGAAAGACTGGGTGCTGCTGGAACGCACGTTGTTGTTGTTGATGGGACTGTGCACGGAGCTCGATCCGTCGTGGAATCCGATCACGGTCATTCGCCCCTACCTGGAGGACGTCGTGCTCGGACGCGAACGCGATTGGGGAGATCTGCTGCGGGGCTCGATCAAGGATATGGCGCGCACGGCGATCGCGATCCCCGACGATCTGCAGCGTGTGCTCGGGCGCGTCAATCGCGGCGAGCTCGAGGTGCGGGTGCCGGAGATCACCGATGCGGCGCACATGCTCTACGCGGCGTCCCACCAGCTCATCTACAGTATTCTCGGCGCCGTCGCCGGCATTGTCGCGTTCCAGGCGTACGACCGCGGCCGAATCGTGTTGGCCGTGACCCTCACCATCGGGGGAATCGCTTGCCTCACCGCGCTGGTCGTGTCGATGGCGACAACGCGGCGACCGCCGAGAGCATAGCTGCCCGACCTATTTTGGTAGCCCGTACACCGACGCGGCGTTTTCCCGCAACACCATGCGGGCGAGTGCCTGTGCCCGATCGCGACTGATTTCTCCATCGCGCATCATCCCGGTGAGCGCGATCGCAAGCGCCCGCCGGGCGGTGCTCGATCCCACCCACGCGACTTGCTCCCAGCCTTGCTCGATTCCGCCGTCGAACGCGTCGGTGCCGAAGAGCACCTTGTCGGGCCACTCGCCGAGCCACTGGCGCAGGACGCCGGCCAACACGGTCGGCGAAAGGATGTCGTCCATCATCGAGATGTCGGCGTACACGTTCGGCTTGCCCAACAGCTCCTGCGTCTCGCCAGTGAGTGGCCAACCCCCATGCACGATGATGAACTTGGTCCCGCGGAGCGTCGAATCGTTGAAGGCTTGCTCCAGCAAGTGCGGCGCGCTCCCGCGCGTCGAATAGAAACCGCCGAACGTTTCGAGAACGTGAATTTGAATCGCGAGCTTCTGGCGCCCCGCCTCGCGAGCGATCGCGCGGAACAGGAAATCCTCGAGCGTCTTGTATTCCGCGTGCGTCGGAATCCCGCCGCGAACGTATCGCGCGTAGACTCGCTGCGCGCCCGCGACGTCCGGGTCGTCGAAGTCCAGCGGGCGAAGATACGCGGCCTCGAACTTGATACCGACAGCGCCAGCCGAACGTTGGTGCGCAATCGTCGGGGCGACGACCGTCCGTACATACTCATCAAGCGTGGCGGGTAGAGCGCGAACGTTGAGCTCCCGCATGTAGCGTTGCAGGAGCTTCGCCTCGCGCGGATACAGCGGTCTGGTGTCCGGAGTCCGCGCGGCCTCGCCTTTGACGTCGAGTGGCAGCATCAAGGCGTCGACGAACGAGATCCACCGGAAGCGCGACGGGGTCAGACCGTTGCCGAGCACAATGCGGTTCGCCATCATCACGTCGATGTTGGCCTGATCGAGCGCCCATTCCGGGAAATGTTGTCCCTGCGTCCGCTGCATGTTGGCGACGGCACTCTTGAGCGCCGTGTGGTACTCGGGGCCAGTCGCCTCCGACGGTAGGTGATAGAGCGCATTCTGTGCCGCGCGCCAGATCGGATCGTCGGGCTTGAGTCGGTTCGGCATGTCGAAGGGTGGAATGCCATCCAGCGGCAGTGCATCGTATTCCGTATCAGCCGGTGCTCCGTTCGCGATGGGTCGCATGGGATGCGCGTGATTGTCGATCGCCCGAATGCCGGTGATGTATCGAGCGAGCGCGGAGTCGATTGGAGCTTGCGCCGTCGCGCGAGGGCCGAAGACTCCGAGCGCAAGCGCGGCACCGCTCAGCATGGTGAGTTCAAGAAGGCGAGACACGATGAGACCGTTTGTGAAGTCTCGGCGGATATATCGCGGGCGGCCGGAGGCGTCAATCGAACGACCTGGGTTTACCGATGACCATGACCCAGCGAACTTCCCCCGCGCTCCGTATCCATCGGTGTAGCTCGTCATCCTGACTCGAATCCACTTCACGCATGCCGCGTTCTGTCTTCGTCAGCCGTGGTGTTGTCGCCGCCTGTCTCGTCGCTGCCACCGCATCACCACTCGTCGGACAGGAGAACTACGAGATTCAAGTGTACGGCTCCGAGACGATGGCGCGCGGCGTCACGATGTTCGAGTTGCACAGCAACTACACGATCAACGGTCGCCGAGTGTTCTCGGGCGAAGAGCTTCCGACGTACCACGCTGTTCACGAGACGCTCGAGATCACGCACGGATTCAATGACTGGTCCGAGTTGGGCTTCTACTGGTTCACGACCGTTCCATCAGGCCAAGGCCTCCAATGGGTCGGGACGCACTTACGACCGCGCGTCCGCGTACCCGACAACTGGGGCTGGCCCGTCGGTGTCAGCATCTCGCAGGAGTTCGGCTATTCCCGGGCGCGCTTTGCCGGAGACACGTGGACCTATGAGCTCCGGCCCATCATCGACAAGCAGTGGGGATCGTGGTACGTCGCGTTCAATCCGGCGCTCGAGAAATCACTCCGCGGTCCAACCGCATCGACGCCCTTCGAGTTCGCGCCGGCGATCAACCTCGGCTACGACGTGACGTACAAGATCAATCTGGCGCTCGAGTATTACGGCGCGACGGGAACCATCAGCCGCCTCGATCCGATCTCCGAGCAGCAACACCAGCTCTTCGGCGTCGTGAACCTCGATTTCGGCCCGGAGTGGGAGTTCAATCTCGGCTACGGAACGGCCCTCACGGCCGGCGGTGATAAGAGTATTGTCAAGATGATTCTCGGCCGGCGCGTCGGCAAATGAGACGCCAGGAACGACGCGGGCCCGCACCAATCGGTGCGGGCCCGTGTCGTGTCGTCTCGTCGCGTGGATTATTTGCCCGCGTCGAGATGGTTCCAGTTCATGATCGCGTTGAAGCCGATCGCGAACGTGCCCTGCGTCTGCCAGCGCCAATACGGGCGGAAGGCGAACAACACGATGTGGCCCTTGCCGACCGTCTCGTCGACGAGCTGAGCGCGGTTCGACAGCAGCTCGCCGCCCTCCAACGTTCCGGAGAGCAGCATATCCGCGGCGTTCGCCGGGAATGACATCACCACACGCGTCGATGATGCTGGATCCGGCGTAAAACCCGGAAGTGTTTGTGGCGGCCCGCCGGCTCCACCAAATCCACCGCGGCCGCCACCACCGCGTCCGCCACGACCCGCGGCGTTCGGATCACCGTTCGCCACCGGCGAACCGGGATTCGGCACGATCGCGCTCGTCGCGACACCGTACGGCGTGCCCGCGCTGGTCGGATCCCACGGCGACAACTTGAGTGGCGTGGCCATCGGCGTGGTGTTTTGAACGATCGAGCTACCGCCGCGTCCACCGCCGGCAGCCGCGCCCCGACCGCCCGCGGCGCCACCGGCGAGCGTCACCGGTTGCAGATTGCCAGCGTTGAACACCGGTGCCTGGCTGAAATACACCGGAAGATCGGTCTGCGAGTAGCCGTACACCAGTGGACTCTTCTTGTCCGTGATGATGCCGCGCAAGATCGTGCCGCGTGCGAACAACCCTTGTGCCGGCTCGACTTTGACGCCCGGCGTGAAGTTGAGCTCCACCAGGTTCTGCGCGGTGTTGCCCTCGGTAATGATCGTTCCGCCTTGTTGAACGAACTCGTACAAGGCCTTGAACCCATCCGCGCCAACGCCACCACGAATGTCATCAGTCGAGTCGGGATAACCGAACGCGGCATACTCTTTCGTCTTCTTGTATGGAATCGGCTGGTCGTTCGCGGGCGCTGCAGGTGCGCCGCCGGCGGCGCCACCGCCACCGCCGCCGAATCCGCCTTGCGGTCCGCCCAATGCCGAACCGCCGTACGGATAAATGATGACGTCGTACTTGGCGCGCAGACCGCCTTCCTTGAGCTTGTTCTCGCCGAAGTACGAGTACGGCACGCCATAAAAGTCGAGCGCGGCCCGAACCCAGCCTTCGTCTTGCGTGCGCGACCAACTGTGTACGTATCCGATCCGCGGCACGTCGAGATCATGCGTCTTGACTGATGGCGCGCTCGCCAGCGCGTAGCCGCTCAGTCCGAGCTCTTTGAGTGCCGGCTCGAGCTGCGCGCGATTCGCATTGGCGATCACGAGCGATCCCGCATCGAAGTGATGACCGTCGGCCTCGAACGCGTCCTCCGCCGCCTGCATCTTCACGTTCGGGAACTTGAAGCGGAAGCTCACTAAGCTGTTGTCGGACACGTTTGCCACCGCGACGATCGTTCCGTTGCCATTGATACCGCCCGGCGCCGTGACGTTCGCCTTGACCTGCGTCATCGGCTGCGACAGCACACTGTTGTCCGTCACCTCGGAGACGACGATGTTGCGCATCAATGGGAACGTCCATCCCGTATCGTCGTACGGCGAAGGATTGGCCGGCGCGAAGTTCTGCAGCGAGAAATACATGTCGGCGAGCGTGCGGTATGGCTGGTCGCCACGCACGATGTAGTCGCCGGCGTTCACTTGCACCTTGCCCGCCGTGAATGACGTATTGGCGCGGTGGAACTCGAGTCCCTGAGCCAGCAGTTCATTCACCGCTTCCGCGGCGTTCTGCTTCGCGTGTTGCGCGGCCGGAATCACCCACGCGTAGACGGGCCCGGTCTTGCCGCGCGCCACGGCGCGCTTCGCTTTCGCCCATTGGTTGTCGAGGAACAGCACGTGATCCTGCCCGACGCGATGCAGCGCGAACAAGATCGCCGATTCTTGAATGTTCGTGTTGGCGCGGGGGCCCCAGTTGATCGTTTCGAGGGGCGGGTTCGGTCGGAACCACTCGCGGCTCGTCGTCGTGTTGCCGGGTGTGACGGTGTAGTTGTCCGGCCCGTAGCTCTGCACCTCGTAGAATCGCCCAATGGTGTTGTGCGTGTGGGCGATGAAGAACATGTAGTTCGGCACCCAGCCGTCATAGAATCCATACGTCCACACGCCCGGCACGCCGCGCTTCGTCATCTCGACGACGTCGTTCTCGGCGAGCAGCCACCACTCGTTCACGACGATCGGATCGAGCGCTTCGTTGTACGGACCGGTGCCGGTCGACGCGTACAGGTACGTCTGCGCCTCGTGCAGATCGTGCAGCACCGTCGGGGGCCACTCGAGCATTTGCTTCGTGATCGCTTGCGTGAGCTTGAGATACTGCCCCATGCCGTCGCGATTGTTGTCGTGCTGGACGTACTTGCCCCAGTACATCCGTAGCTGATTCGCGTTCACTCCGGGATGATTCTTCGCGTAGTAGTACGAGTCGACAATCTTCTCGCGTCCGTCGACCTCGACGACCGGCGTGATCAGCGTGATGACACTCTTACGAATGTCCTGGATGAACGGCGTCTCCTCGACGACCAGGCGATACGCAAGCTCCTGTAGCATTTCCGGGCCGCCGGTCTCAGGCGAGTGCATGCCGCTGTTGATGTAGTAGATCGGCTTGCCGAGCGTGTGGATGATCTGCTGCGCTTGGGCTTCACTCGTCTTGCGCGGATCGGACAGCGCATTGAGATACCCTTTGTACTTGTCGAGGCTCGCGATCGTTTTCTCGTCAGCGATCGCCAACAGCACGATGTCCCGTCCCTCTTCGCTTTTCCCGATCTTCCAGAACCGCGCGCGCGTCGGCGCCGCTTTGGCAATGGCTTCGAGATACGCGTGGATCTGCGACGCGTGCGTCAGGTCGCCGGGAGCGCCGACGATCCGGCCGTTGAATTTAAGTGGCGTCGGTACCGTGGCCGACGCGGGCAGATGGTCCACGAGCTCGGTCGAGATTCGCGGATCCGTGAGGGCCTGCTTGATCTTCGCGGTGTAGTCCTGATCGATCTTTTGCGTCGCCTGCGCGCGCAACGTCGGTGGCTGGACGATCGCGCTGACGGCGACAAGCGCCAAACTCCAGCGGCGCGCCGATCCTAACGTACGGGACATCTGATCTCCTGGGGGGAAGGGGAAGGGCGGAGGGCAGTCCGCCGTTGATCTACGCGCGAGGCGGCTGTTTCGTGAGAGTGGGAACACCGACGAGCTCGGCTGGGTGGCCTGGCAAACCAAACTATTCCGTATATGATTGGGACGCCCCCGCTAACTGTTTTCATCTCCTGGAGGAGACTATGTCGACCGTCGTTACCGGTACTCCACGCCGCGGATTTCTCGGCAGCATCGCAGTCGGTGCGGCGACGCTCGCCCTCGGCCGCTTGTCGACGGCCGATGCCGAGGTCGGTCCCTTGCTGACCGCACCGCCAGTGAGCGACGCATGGATCGGTAAGCTCAAGGGCAAGTACAAGCAGGTTTTCGACTGCACGAGTCCCAACGAGGGATGGGGCGGCGTGTTCGCCTTGACGTTCCTGGCCACGACCAAGGATGCGCTCAAGGTGACGGACAAGGACATTTCCCCGGTCGTCGTGTATCGGCATTTCGCCATGCCGCTGATGCTCAACGATGCCACGTGGGCCAAGTACAAGGTCGGTGAACTGATCGGAGTCAAAGATCCCAAGACCAACGCTCCCGCGACGCGAAACATCTTCCGCGGCGACGTCCCGATGCATCCTGGTCTCACCTATGAGCAGATCGCGTCGCAAGGCAACGTCATCCTGGTCGCCTGTAACATGGCGCTCACTGTATTGAGCAGCATGGCGGCTCCGAAGGCGAACGTCACCGCCGAGCAAGCGAAGGCTGATTGGACGGCTGGGGTGCTTCCAGGAGTGTACCTCGCGCCGTCCGGTGTCTACGCGGTCAACCGGGCGCAGATGGCTGGTTGCACCTACGCGTTCGGCGGCTGATCAACGGGGAACGGTGGAACGGTGAAATGTTCAGAAGACGATAGGCACCGTTCGAAAACGGACACGCAGTCCCACAGGCGACCGGTGGGACAACCCGGCTGATTCGTAATCGATAGCCGGGGAACGACTTGAGTCGCCGAAACGGTGGAACGCCACTCGCACTGGCGTCCACCGTTTTTGCGTCCCGTCCCACCGTTCATCCGATCCCCCCGACCATGCTCGCAAAAGACCTGTCGTTCGCCGTGCGGACGCTGCGAAAGAATCCGGCGTTCACAATCACCGCCATCCTGACCATCGCGCTCGGTGTCGGCGCGAGCACGGCCATCTTCAGCGTCGTCAATGCGGTGCTGCTTCGTCCGCTGCCCTACACGCATCCGGAGCAGTTGGCGATGATCGAGACGGACATGCTCGTGCGACACGTCACCAACTTCCCGATCGCGCCAGGGAACATGCCCGATCTGCTCGCCCACGCGACGGCGTTCGAGAACATCGCGGCAGTCAACACCGGGCCCGCAACGTTCGTCGGCGAGGATGGAAAACCCGAACAGATCGCCGCGGCGGGCGTCACGCCCAACTTCTTCACGATGCTCGGCACGCACATCGGATTCGGACGCAACTTCGTTGCGGCCGACGGGACTCCGCCGCCCCCGCCGCAAGTCGTGAATGGTCAGCCGGTGCCGCCCGATCCGGCGACGCAGCCGCCGGCGATGACGATTCTCAGCCACGCATTCTGGCAGCGCCGCTTCGGCGGCGACTCGTCGGTCATTGGCAAGACAGTCCAGATTTTCGGCGGCCCAGCGACCATCGTCGGCGTTGCTCCGGCCGATCTGCGACTCGAGTTTCCCTCGGGAATCGGCAACGACATCCAGCAGCCCGACGTGTATTCCGTCTTTCGCATCGACTGGAGTACGGCGTCGCGGATCAACGTCTTCCTCCGCGTGGTCGGGCGCTTGAAACCTGGTGCTTCGCTCGGTGCCGCGCGCGCGCAGCTCATAAGGTTGACGACGGATCTGCAAGCAAAGCTTCCGATCCTGAAGGGCGCGAACGCCGTGTGGCGCGCGGAGCCGATGCAGGCGGATGTCGTTAAAGATGTTCGCCCGGCGATTCTCGCGCTCATGGGCGCGGTGATCTTCGTACTGCTGATCGCTTGCGCGAACGTTGCGAATTTGCTTCTCGTGCGCGCGTCGTCCCGAGAGCGCGAGCTCGCCGTTCGATCAGCGCTCGGGGGAAGCCGGAGTGCACTCGTCGGTCAAATGCTCGCCGAAAGTCTTGTGCTCGCCGGCGCCGGTGCGTTGCTCGGGCTGTTGTTCGCCAAGCTTGGCATCGATCTCCTGCTCAGCATCGCGCCGTCGAATCTTCCGCGTGTGGACGACGTCTCGATCGACGTGCGCGTGCTCGCGTTCACCGGAGTGATCGCGTTCGCCTCGGCGTTGATCTTCGGCATGCTGCCAGCGTGGCGCGCGTCGCGGCCGAATCTCGGTCAGACGTTGCGCGCCGGTGGACGGTCGCCTGGCCTGCACTCCGGAAAGTATTTGCGACAAGGCGTCGTCGTTGCCGAAGTCGCGTTGTCGTTCGTGCTGTTGATCGGATCGGGATTGATGCTGCGTAGCTTCATGGTGCTCGAACGCGTCGATCCCGGCTTCGATCCGAACGGCATCCTCACGTTCACGGCATTCAATGCGCGAGCGCGAACTGCCGTCGAGCGACAGGCCTTCAGCAGCGCGCTCGCGAAACAACTCAGCTCGATTCCCGGTGTCACTGCGGTAACCGCCGCGTCGCCACTGCCGCTCGACGGCCAAGACTTCAACATGCGCTGGGGACCTCCGGCCGCCGCCGACAATCCGGCGCTCTTCCAGCAAGCCGCCGTTCACTTCGTGCTGCCGGGCTACTTCGAGGCAATGAAGACGAAGCTCATCGCAGGTCACACATTCACCCAGGCCGACAACGACACGGCCGCGACCGGGATCATCGTCGACAATCTCCTCGCGGCGAAGGCGTTTCCCGGTCAGAGTCCGCAATCGATCATCGGCAAGCAGCTATTCGCCCGCATCTTCACCCCCGAGGCGCAGCACTATCGCATCGTTGGTGTCGTCGAGCACGAGCGACACTTGGGCTTGGCGAAGCCTGGTCGCGAGGGCGCCTTCGTTCCCGACGGATTGCTGGGCTTCGGCGCTGCCACTCGCTGGGCCGTGCGCACGAATGGCGATCCGAACCGTCTCGTCCCGGCCGCGCGTGCCGCACTCGCGCAAGTCGACGGACAGGTACCGATGGGCGAAGTGAAGCCCATGAGCGCCTACGTCGATCGCGCCATGGCGCCCACACGCTTCTCGCTCGTACTCATCGCGATTTTCGGCGCCGTCGCGGCGGTCCTCGCCGCCGTCGGCCTGTATGGCGTGTTGTCGACGACGGTGCGTCAGCGCACGGCGGAGATTGGCGTGCGCATGGCGTTCGGTGCGACGAACGAGAGCATCTTCCGTTTGATGATCGGCCAAGGGCTCATGTTGAGTGCCGTCGGCATTGCCGTCGGAATCGCTGCCGCGTTGGCGCTCACCGGCGTGATGGAGAAGGCGAGCATGCTCATCTCGATCAAGCCAACCGACCCGATCACCTACGTTGCAATCGCCGTCTTGTTCGTGGTGATCGCATCTGTCGCCTCCTGGGTTCCGGCCCGCCGGGCCGCGTCCCTCGACCCGAACGCAGCATTGCGCGAGGAGTGATAGAGGCCGCACTCGGCATTCAACATTCAGCTCTGCTTCTTGAGCGATTCGGTGAAGCGTCGCGCTCGGTCGGCGGCCGGTCCCGGTGAACGAGGGCCGGGAATTCCCAGCACGGCTTCGACGTGAAGGAGTGCCAGCGTCGGGCCGGTTGCCTTGAGAACTGTCGTAAGGTCCCGACGCCACGCATCGACATCAGAGAACTCGAACACCGACGCAAATCCCGAACCCCGCGCGATCGTCACGAAGTCGATCGCTCCCGGCGACGGGATCGGCTGCGCGCCCGTCACCTCGTACACTCCGTTGTCGAACACGAGCACGACGAGGTTCGTCGCGCGCGCCGCGGTGATCGAGACGAGCGAACCGAGATTCATCAGCATCGACCCGTCGCCGTTGCACACGATCACGCGACGTTCCGGTTGCGCGAGCGCAAGCCCAAGTCCGATCGATGTCGCGTGTCCCATTGCCGACGGCACCAGCACCAAGTCGAGCGGCTGCTGTGGCAGTGTCATCCAGTCACGCGCCGGCGTCATCGTGGTAACGACGATGTCGCGTTGACCGCGCGCGGCATGGACGGCGACGATCGCTTCCTTGGCCGACATTCGCTTGCCCGTCACGCCTTGCCCTCGCCAATGACGATTGCGCCCGGCTTACCCGACGCCCGGCACGCCGCATAGTGTCTGGCGATCTCTTCGAATTGCGACGGCTGCGTGATCAGCCTGTAATCGATTCGCCATGCATCGAGCACCGGCTCGGTGAACACGAGACACGTGTCGCCCGGCAGCGTGTCTTGGTTCAGGTAGCTTCGATATCCGATGATGCTGAAAATCGGAAGCTTCCAATCGTGCAACGCATTTCGCAGCGCGTCACCCGACTCGAACAGTCCAGTGCACTGGATCATCACCAATGGCGTCTTTCCGCCGAGCTGAAGCCCGGCCGCAACTTGCCAGGCTTCGCCCTCGCGGCACACGCGCACCACTCGCGTTCGCCCGCGCTGCTCGATCGCTTCCTGCCACGGCCCGATCGTGCTGTCCGGGACGGTCACCACATGCGTGATGCCGAGCTCCTCGAAGAGCGACGCGATTTGTTCTCCAGAGAACACGGATCGCCTTAGAACGACACCTTCACGCTCGGATTGATCACGAGATTCTCGATGAAGAACTCCATCATGCGCTGGCTATTGAGGCCCGAGTGTCCCTGATCCGGACCAACCTGCACGTCGAAGCTCTTGCCGGCTCTCTGCAGCGCCGAGATGAGCTGCATCATGTTCGTTGGGTGCACGTTGTTGTCCATCGTGCCGTAGTACAGCATGAGTCGTCCGCGCAATTTGTCGGCGTACGTCATCGCCGAGCCTTTGTCGTAGCCGTCTTTGTTCTCCTGCGGCAGCCACATGTACCGCTCAGTGTAGATCGTGTCGTAGTTGCGCCAATCCGTGGGCGGCGACGACGCCGACGCCGCGGCGAACACTTCGGGGTGTCGCAGAATCTCCATCACCGACGTGTAGCCGCCATACGACGTGCCGAACACGCCCACACGATTCTTGTCGATGTACGGCCTGTTCCACAGCGCCTTCACGCCGTCGGCCATGTCGTCGATTTCGGTTTGTCCGAGCTTGAGATAGACGGCATCGAGATACTTGCGGCCCATGCCCGGATTCGTGCGAGCCTCGACGTTCAGCACAATGAATCCGAACTCGGTGGTGGCCGACGGCACGGTGAAACGTTCACTCGTTTGGTTGCCCACTCCGGGTCCGCCGTACACGCTCACGAGCACCGGGTATTTCTTGCTCGGATCAAAGTTCGACGGAAAGTGAATCACGCCGTGCAGCGTGGCCTGACCGTCACTGGTCTGATACGTGTACAGCTCAACCTTCTTGAGGCCCAGCTCATTGAACTTCGTGAGATCCGTCTTCGCCAACTCGGCGACAACTTTCCCGTTTGCGTCGAGAAGCCGCGTCACCGGCGCTTGGTCGTGGGTCTCCGCGACATCGACGAAGTACTTCCCGTCGGGCGACAGAGACACCGCGTGGGTGAACGACGGATCGGTGAGCCGCTGATCATTCTTGCCGTCGAGACCGACGCGGTGCAGCTGGAACTTCATGTAATTGTCGCCGTCGCGCGCCGTGTAGTAGAGCGCGTTTGCCGACTCGTCCACGCGCACGACGCCTGCCACCTCCGCCTGCAGCTGCGTGAGTGGCGCGATCAGCTTACCGGCTTTGAAATCGTACAGATAGTAATTGTTGAAACCACTCCGGCCCGACTCCCAGATGAATCGATTGCCGTCCTTCAGCCAAACGGTCGTCGGCGCTGGATCGTCATCGATCCATCCCGTCGGCCACGCTTCATGAATCACCGTCCGGCACGCACCCGAATCCGGAGCGCACGCGGCCATCTCGAGCACGTTCTGGCGCCGATTTGCTCGCAGAAAAACAAGCTCCCGTCCATCCGGGGACCAGTCGACGTGAAAGACGTAGTATCCGACGACGTCGTTCTCGAACGGCTTGCCGTCACGCACGTCGAGTCTTGTCGTCTTCTTGCTGTCGACGTCGTAGACGAAGATGTCGACGACTGGATTCGGCACGCCCGGCTTGGGATACGCCTCGACGTCGAGCGTGTCTTGCACCTGCGTCAAACTCGTAGTGAGATAGAAGTCCGGAATCTTGCTTTCGTCAAAGCGATAATACGCGAGCTTCTTTCCGTCCGGCGACCACCACATCGCCGTGCGTTGGCCGAGCTCCTCGCCATACACCCAGCTCGCCGTTCCAAACTTCAGACGGGTCTGAGCGCTCCCCTCGGTCGTGATCTGCACCGCGTTGGCGCCGGTCGAGTCGGCGATCCACACGTTGCGATCGCGGTAGAGCGCGCGATGATTTCCCGCCGGCGCGATCGCCATCTCGAACTGCCGTCCGCGTGCCGGGGCTCCAGCGAATCCGCCGCGTCCACGCCCGCCCGGCTGCTGGGCGGGCGCGTCCGTCGCGTCAGCGATCTTCTTGGTCGCGAGATCAAACCGAAGTCGCTTCCCACCACTCTCGAAGTCGACGGTTTTGCTGTCCGGCGACCACGTTACACCGCCGCCGCCCCCGCGACTAAACCCACGGCCCGATCCGCCGAGCGCTGTGCTGATGAGCGGCGCCATTCGTTGATATCGATCGTAGCCCGGCATCGATTTGAGCCGATCCTGCGCGGGCGCGGCAGCCGGACCGGTGATCGAGACGAGCGAGAATAGCGCGGCAAGGTGCCGCGCGTTGACGATGTGCATTGAGGATTTTGGCTGAATGAAGGACTCACGGCTTAGCTTTCGGTCAATCCGCATCCTGAGCATAGTACGACGCGCGACCACCACGGTAAAGTCGGATACAAATGGCAAACAAGACGATCGTCATCACCGGTGCGAGCGGTGGGATCGGCGCCGGAATCGCGGCGCGACTGGCCGCCGACGGTCTCTCGCTCGTCCTCGCCGCGCGACGCCGACGCGAGCTCGAGAACGTCGCGCGTGATGCGATGGCCCGCGGGTCCTCACGCGCGATCGTCGTCGAGACCGACGTCGCCAAGCGCGCTGATGTCGAGCGGCTTCGCGATGCCGCCATCGAAGCCTTCGGTGGATTCGACGTGTGGATCAACAATGCGGGGCGCGGCATCACTCGCTCGGTCCTCGATCTCACCGACGAAGACGTCGACGCCATGATGGCGCTCAACCTCAAGTCGGCGCTGTACGGCATGCAGGTGGCCGTCGGACATTTCATCGAGCGCGGCCACGGTCACGTCATCAACATCTCGTCATTTCTCGGTCGCGTCCCGCTCGCGCCACATCGCTCGGCGTACAACGCCGCGAAGGCGGCGCTCGCCGCGCTCACGACGAATCTTCGCATGGACCTTCGAACCAAGTATCCCGACATTCACGTGAGCCTCGTCATGCCGGGCATGGTCGCTACCGAGTTCGGTCGCAACGCGATTGGCTCTCCGCCCGAGACGCCGATCTACTCGGGGCCGCACGTCCAATCGGTCGAGACGGTTGCTGACATCGTTGCGTGGACGATTGAACACCCCGTGGCCGAGGTCTATACCAATCCCGCGTCGGCGGAGATGGCGCGCCGCTATTTCACCGACGTCGATGCGTTCGAGACGCAGGGTGACAACCCGTGGCGTCCGCGCACTGTCGGCACGTGATGCGCTGGCCGGTAGGACGCGCTGTTACAACGATCCTAATTGCCGCCGCGCCGATCGCGGCGCAGCAACCGACCACGAAGCCCGCTCCCGCCGCGGCGGACACGTCGAAGGATCCGCACGCCGCCCAACCGGAGCGACCCACCGTTGCGACGCACGCCGGCACCGTCGCACTCGGATGGCTCGAGCTCGAGACGGGCGTCGAGCGCGATCGCATCGATCCGAATGCATCGCTGCTCTCGACTCCGACGGTGTTCAAGATCGGCCTCGCGTCCCAAGTGCAGCTCAGCCTGTACGGCACGGCGGTTCGCCCGCCCGGAGGCTCGCTCGGTCTCGGCGACGCGGCGGTGGGCGTGAAGTGGCGTCTCGTTGATGATGCACCGATTCTCGGCGACTTCGCCGTGCTTCCGGCACTCAAGTTTCCGACGGGTTCTGACGAGACGGGAACGAAGACAACCGACGTCTCTGTGCTGCTCATCTCTAGTCATCAATTCGGTGACGTCGCGATGGATCTCAACGCCGGCTACACGCACCGAAGCGGTGA
Organism: Gemmatimonadaceae bacterium; assembly: GCA_036002925.1. Classification (GTDB taxonomy): domain Bacteria; phylum Gemmatimonadota; class Gemmatimonadetes; order Gemmatimonadales; family Gemmatimonadaceae; genus JAQBQB01. Next base: position 17,851 of record DASYSU010000286.1, read on the forward strand.
TGGACTCAATGCGCCTACCAACGCGACGCTTTGGACTGCGTCGTTCGGAGGACCGCTCGCCGGCGTCCTAGGTTGGGTGGCCGAGTGTTATGGCTATCCTGCGACGAGTGGGCCGTCGGGCCAGTCATCGATCGTCGCGCTGCTCGCCGGTCCGACATTCACAGTGCGACCATGGCTCGTGTTCGATGCCGGTGCGATCGTGCCCGTCACCGGGCCCCAACCGCGGGCGCTTTACGCGGGCGCGGTCTACAACGTTGGGCGAATTTGGGGGTCCAGCCGGTAGCTCGCAGTCGCCTGCGCGAGCGTCCATATTCCCGCCACGCAGAACGCTCCCCCCAATCTTCAGGACGGACACCATGAGCAATGGCTTCCGACGTCTTCTTCCGCTCGTCGCGGTGCCGCTCATTGCGGCGCCGCTCACGGCGCAAGGACGCGGTACACGCGAACGCGAGACGAGTTTCAACGTCTCCTCCAATCCGCTTCTCTCGAGCTTCAAGTTTCGCTCGATCGGCCCCGCGAGCATGGGCGGCCGACTCGACGACATCGAAGTCTCGGCGAGTGATCCGAACGTCATCTACATCGGGTACGCGGTCGGCGGCGTGTTCAAGTCGGAGGACAATGGCGTCACGTTCGAGCCGGCCTTCCAGACCTACGGAAGCGCATCGATCGGTGACATCGCGATCCACCCGACGAACCCGAACATCGTGTACGTCGGCACGGGTGAGCCGAACAATCGGCAGACGTCGTCGTTCGGCGATGGTCTGTACAAGAGCACCGACGGCGGCAAGACGTTCACCAAGATCGGTCTCGCCGAAACGCAGACGATCGCGCGTATCGTAATCGATCCGCACAATCCGGAAGTCGTGTACGTCGCGTCGCCGGGCCATCTCTTCGGCCCGAATCCCGAGCGCGGCATCTTCAAGACGACCGATGGTGGCAAGACCTGGAACAAGATCAAGTACATCGACGAGAACACAGGCTTTACCGATCTCGTGCTAGACCCATCAAACAGCAGCACGCTCTACGCCGCGAGCTATCAGCGTCGCCGCACGAGTTGCTGCTTCAACGGCGGCGGTCCCGGAAGCGCCGTGTGGAAATCCGACGACGCGGGTCATAGCTGGACCAAACTGACGAGTGGGCTACCGAGCGGAACGTACGGCCGCAACGCGCTCGGCTTGGCGGCGTCGAGCCCGAACGTCGTGTACGCGCAGATCGAAGCCGGTGAGAGTGGCACCGAATTGCGTGGTCGCGGCGGCGCCGATGCGCCGATTGAGGGTGCTGCCGCGGCAGGCGGTGGCGGTCGGGGCGGATTCGACTGGTGCAACAACGGTGGACCGAACGGCGGTTTCCCCGCCGCGGCCGGCGGTCGTGGCCGTGGTGCCGCACCGGAGTCCACGGCGACACGCCAAGTACCAAAGCTCGATCCAGCGCGTGGCGGCATCTTCCGCTCCGACAACAAGGGCCGCTCGTTCACGCACGTTACCAACTGCGACGCGCGCCCGATGTATTTCAGCCAGCTGCGCGTCGATCCGCAGAATCCGAATACCATTTACGTTGCCGGTCTGCCCGTCGCGAAATCACTCGACGGTGGCAAGACGTTCGCGACGCTCGACGATGCCGGCGGAAACGGCTCGCCCGCGCACGTCGATCAACACGCGATCTGGGTCGATCCGCGCAACAGCAAGCATCTGATGATCGGCAATGACGGTGGCTTGGACATCAGCTACGACCAGGGCAAGACGTGGGACTTCATCTCGACGATGGCGACCGGTCTCGCGTACGTCGTCACGGCCGACAATGAGCATCCGTATAACGTCTATACGGGGCTCCAGGACAACAACAGTTGGGGCGGACCGAGCTCGAAGCGCGGGCGCGGCGGTATCACCAACATGGATTGGTTCGGGATCTGCGGCGGCGACGGCTTCTACACCGGCGTGAACGTCGATCACCCGAACTTCATCTTCTGTGAATCGCAAGATGGAAACACGCAGCGCTACGATTTGAACACGGGCCAGACGGTCAGCATTCGACCGAGCGCGGGACCGGGCGTGCAGCTCGCTGGCGGCGCGGCGGGCGCCGGGGCGAACAGCAACGCGGCCTGCGTCGATGGCCGCGCCCCCGGCGCCGGTCGCGGCGGTGGGGGTGGCGGTGGTCGAGGTGGTGCACGCAAGAATGTCATCAACGCCGAGGGCGGCGAGCAGTATCGATTCAACTGGAACACGCCATTCATTCTCTCGTCGCACAATCCCGACATCATCTACCTCGGCGGGAACCGGCTATTCAAGTCCTATGATCGCGGCACGTCGTGGGTCGCGAGCGCCGATCTCACCAGGCACTTCGACCGCTGCGGCGCGAGCGTGATGGGTGTGAGCGGCGAGAAGACGCAACTCTCCAAGAACGACGGCCATTCGCAGTACAGCACGATCATCGCCGTGTCGGAATCGCCGGTCATGCCGGGTGTGGTTTGGGCCGGGACCGACGACGGCACACTGCAGGTGAGCCGCGACGGTGGTCTCACGTTCACCGAAGTCGGCAAGAATCTATCAGGTCTGCCGCAGGGCGCGCTCACGGGCGACAACGCATTTTGGATCTCGCGCATCGACGCGTCGCACTTCGACGCCGGCACCGCGTACGTCTCCGTCGATGGACATCGCAGTGACGATCTGCACCCATACGTGTTCGTCACACATGATTACGGCAAGACGTTCCAGAGCGTCGCGAGCGATTTGCCCGCCTACGGCAACGTGCAGGTCGTTCGCGAGGACCCCAAGAACAAGGATCTGCTGTTCGTCGGCACGGAGTTCGGTTTGTACGTCTCCTTGAACGGCGGTAAGCACTGGGAGAAGTTCATGAACGATTACCCGACCGTGCGCACGGATGACATCTTCATCCATCCGCGGGAGGGTGACGTCATCGTGGCGACGCATGGCCGCAGCATCTGGATCGCCGACGACATAACCCCGCTCGAGCAGATGACGGCCTCGGTGCAATCGCAAGATGCGTATTTGTTCCAGCCGCGACCAGCGGTCGCGTACATCACCGACCTCACCAACAACCCGCACATCGGCGGGCAGAAGAATTTTGTCGGCCCGAACGCGCCGCGCGGCACGGCGATCAACTACTACCTCAAGGCGGCCGCGAACGATGTGAAAGTCTCGATCGTCGACGGTCAGGGACGCACGCTTTGCACATCCGACGGCGCGAAGGAGCCGGGTCTCCACCGCGTCGAATGGGGTCTCGTTGCTCCGATGATCGCGGGCGCCAATGCGGCTGGCGGTGGTGGCGGCGGCGGTGGGTTCGGTGCGCCTGCTGGTCCACCCGATAACGGATGCACTGGTGGCGGTGGTGGACGTGGCGGCGGCGGATTTGGTGGCGGTGCTAACAACGCTGTTCAGCCGGGGACCTACATGGTGAAGCTCACGGTGAACGGCCAGTCGTACTCGAAGCCGGTCGAAGTCATCGAGGACAAGTGGTTCAAGGCGCGCTGACCTGAGGTTCGAGTACCAACAACGACGGGCGCCGGTCACGATCGTGACCGGCGCCCGTCGCATATTACCTTTCGCACCGTGGATCGCCCTCGACGACAGCAGCGATCGCCCAACGGCGATCGCGACGCGCTGATCAAAGCGCGACAGAATCTCGCCGGCCGCTTCGGCTTCATCCTCGGCTGCATTGCCGCTGTCGCCGCCGCGACGATCAACCTCTGGCGCGCCCCGCGACCGTTCTCACTGACCTCGGTGGCGCTCGCCGTCCTCATGGCGGCGCTCAACATCCCGTTCGGAATCGTTCTCGGGCTGATCGGAGAACGGATCACGCGGCCGCCGGAAACCTGAAGCGATACCTATTGCGATGGTTGCGGAGCGAACACCAAGCTCAAACACGTCACTCCGCCTTCGACCTTAGCGAACTCTGATACCGCGACCGGAACCACATCGAATCCGTTGGCCTCGAGCAGTTCCGCCGTTCTGGGGAATGCATCGGACGCGATGATCCTCGCTCCAATGACTAGGACGTCACCCGCCCATGGCTCCGACGCCGGAACGTCGAGGAGCGAGGCCAACGGCAGTGGCGACGCGTCGATCCAGTCTCGATTGACCAACAAGCGTCCGTCCGGCAGCGCACTGCACGCGGACTTGAGATGGAGACAGCCCGACACTGGCACGCCGATCACCGTGTACCCGTAACGTTTTACGACGTCGCGCAGCGCGGCGACGCCGGCCACGTTCGTTCGGGGTGAGGTGCCAACGTAGAGCGTCCGGCCCAGTCGCACGACGTCACCGCCGTCGATTGTGGCCGGCAACTCCACCCGCTCGATAGTGCGAAAACGCCGAAGGGCCGGTTCGATGCCAGCCGGCTCGTCTC
>DASYSU010000287.1:0-7033 GCA_036002925.1 Gemmatimonadaceae bacterium
GAACAGGCCCACGGCAGTGCCCAGCAGTACGAGGATGTTCCCCTCACGAAGAACGGTCCTCAGGATGATCCTCGGCGTGGCGCCGAGCGAGACACGAACGGCAAACTCGCGTCGTCGCTCACTGACGGAATAGGCGACGACTCCGAACACGCCCATCATTGCGAGGCCGGTGCCAAGCAGAGCGAACGTGGAGAAGATCAGCGCGATGAACCCCTCACCCGCACGCTGGTCCGTCAGACCGTACGCATTGTCGGCGGGAGCGGTATAGGACGACAACACGCCCGGAGTCGCCCACAGAGCGTGACGGACGTCGATCGCCGATCGCTGCACGTTGGATTCAGACCGCGCGTACACCTGGAGCGCGATCCCCGCGGCCGAGGACACGACGGTGTCGGACGGCGTGAACGTTCGATAGACCGGGCCAAGATGATGACCCGATAATGGGTCCATTAGGCTGATGGTCGCCGTGTCGCGCGCGTCCCGCAGCACTCCGGTCACACGCGCCCACGGCGCGCTCGAGCGAAAGTCGCCGAACTTGATACGCCGGCCAATCGCCGACACGCCGGGCTAGAGAAAGCGGGCTGTCGGCTCGTCGACGATCACTTGCGCTTCCGATTCGAGACCACCGCTGAAGGACTTGCCAGCGGATAACGTGCGTCCAAGCGTTCGCAGATAGGATGTCGTCACGACGCCTGCGTTCCACATGGGTGCGGGAATTTCACGACTCCTCCCGTCCGCATCTACGATCGTAACCGCTTTCCCTTCGGGTGCGGCGGACGTTGCCACTGCAGCGGCGGAGACACCCCGAATGCCGCGAAGCCGCTCCCCGAGGCTGTAGGCAAGCGAGTCGAGACGAACCCGCACGCCCGGCGTACCACTCAGCTTGACCTGCGACACGATGATCGGTGCCGGATTGAATCCGATGTAATGCTGAATCACGTAAGTCGTATTCTCCAACCGCCACGCGGAGCGCGCGAGCAGCGCCGCGCCGCTCAGCAACGGGAGCGCGAGTGCGATCTGTACCACGATCAGCGCCGCGTACAGGCGTCGGTGATGTCGGTGCGCACCAGTCCCCGCTCGATTCCTCAGCAGCGCGTTCGGATTCACACCTGCTACGCGCCAAGCGGGCCAAAGCCCAGCCGCCAGCAGTGCAACAACGGACGCCAACGTTGCGACAGGGACCAATCCCCAGCTCGGCCGCGGCGCGACGACATAGTTGGCGACCTGTGAGGGCACGAGTCCTCGCAACGCATGGGCCGACCACGCCGCGAAAATCAGTCCCACCGCGAGTCCGCCGGCCGCGAGCACGGCGTTCTCCCACATCAGCGTCACCGTCAGGCGCCGGCGGCTCGCTCCAAGCGCCGACCGGAGCGCCAGCTCGGATCCCCGCCCGAGCCCTCGCGCCAACTGCAAATTCGCGAGATTCGCGCAGGCGACGAGAAGGATCGCGATCGCCGATGCCACGAGCGCCAAATGAAACGGGCCCGTTTTGAAGGGACGCACTGGCGTGGCGCCGAGGAGAATCGCCATCGACCCAGGCGGCTGACCGACGCTGATGGCGAGCCGTTCGCTGATGACGCTGAGCTCCGTCTTCACAACGGAATGAGCGATACCAGGGCGAAGCCGAATCAGCGTCGGCCAGAGCGGCGCTTTCGAGTCGGTTGGGAGGATCCAAAGATCGTAATTCGCGAGGTAGAAGCGCGGCTCCCACCGAACAACGCCGACGATCGTCTGGCGGCGCCCATCCACGTCGATGGCTTTGCCAAGCGGCGATTCCCCATCAGGGAACAGCTGGGCGGTGAGGCGGTCGCTGATGATCGCGACCGGCGATCCCTCGTCGGCGGGGCCGAACACGCGTCCAGCCATCGGTCGAATGCCGGCCACGGCGAAGAAATCCGGACGGACGATGACGGCGCTCGCATCGTGCACGTGCGAACCATGTTCAACGGTGACGTGATCGCCGAGTCGTCGGAAGCCGGTGACTCCTTCATATCCGTGCAACCCGGCGCGGAACGCGTCATCGAGAGCGCGTGGCGTCAGCCGATGTCCGTCGGCGTACAACTTTATAAAGAAGACTTGTTCGGGTTGCCGAACGTCGAGCTGTGGAGCGACCATGGCGTCGATCAACGCATAGACGGTCGTGTTCAATGCGATGGCGACACCCAACGACAACACCGCGATCGTCGCGAATGTGCGATTCCGCCCCAGGGTGCGGAGGGCCAGCCTGATGTTGCCCAACGCATCTGACATCGACTCATCTCCGGTGGGGCCAGCGCCGCCTGGTGCGATGCTCGCTCTAGAAAGACGATCGCGCACGGCGATGAGTACAGGAGCGCGGTTTCGCTGACCTATCGCTCCATCATGCATGTCAGGGCGGCCACAAGGATGACCCGATTGGGCTGGCGTCGTCAAAAGCATGCTCCCATCTTGGGTCACATGCGCCCGGACCTTGCCGCTAACTCCGGCGCGTTGGTGAAATCCAACTGCTCGAGAGTCGAATGAATTCGAGAAAAGGAAAGGTGCTCGCGACGCTTGACGACGCAGCACGGGTCCATGATGCGTCGCTGCAGCGAAGCATCGACATCGCCACGCACCCCGGAGAGCATGGATGGCGTAAGAGTCTGCTCACTGCTGCGATCGTTGTTCCTCTGACAGGCCTGAGTGCCGTAGTGACGGATCTCAGTCGCGCGCTGGTAGCGCGATCTGACGATGAAGCGTGGGACCGACAACCACTCCCGGAAGCAACGACACCAGACCGCGACGACGGTACTTAGGGGAACGGTCAACGCTCAATTCGGTGCAAGTCCCAGGACCTTTCTCATGGAGCAATGGCGATCGACCAACATACCGTGGAGATGGTTCTGAACTGGGGCCGGCTGATCGAGGAGAAGAGATAAGCTTCCTCGAAATTGGAGAGGGCGTCTCGCCGCGATAGACGTGCTCATTCCAGTTTTGGAATGAGCGGCCACGAAGCCGTCGAGCATAGCGACGCCAAACGCACGCGTCCAGACGAGAGGCCGACACCGGTACAGTTTGAATCGAAGTGACCGCCGGGGAGTCGAACCCCGTCCGAGTGCCGATGCCCTTGTCGTTCGCGGGAATTGAACCCGCCCGCATAGACGTCCCGGAGTTCACCACAACGCGGTCACGGTAACACCGGAACAGGCCAACAGGCTCGGGCCGACGAGTATTGCTTCGGCGAATCCCCGCATACCATTCGAGACCATCACGCAGCCGTATCGGCGTCACACGCGGGATTGTGTCTCAGCTTAGCGGTCGCGCGCCGGTGACGGCTCTGTGAGTACAGCATTCGCCGGAGCGAGCGGTCCTTTGGTGCTGGGGAACATCGTTCGGATGAACACCAACGCGTCGAACTGCTTCGTCCAATCCGTCGTCACGCCTGAATTCCCGAGCGGATTGGCGGTGATCGGCGAACGCAGCCAGTGGTCGCCTGGGAGACCTCGCAAATTCAGAAAGAGGAAACGTCGTCCCGTCGCCGTCAGCAGGTCCTCCAACGATCCTCGATTCAAAGGATATAGCGGCGTGGTCCGACCGTCCGTCACCCTTCCGGCGATTCCTTCGGCCGACGTGAACGCAATGGTGTAGACCGCGTCGCCAAGGGCGGCGTGCGCAACCTGTCCCATGCTGACGATTCCCTGGTAAGTGAAGCCGGCCCCCGGGTCGAGGACGATCGCCGTCGGCTCGCGCAGCGTGTGGGAGGCCGCCGCCCAAACGATGATTCGCCGACCACGGTATCGCTCATTCGCGAGCCACGCCAACGTCTCTCCCATCCATTGATCGCGGAAATTGTTGTCGGCGGCGACGAACCGGCCACCGGACTCGCGCCAACGCGCGAAACCCTCCAGGGCAGCCAGGGCCGCGTCCACGCTGCGCCTCATGAACGCGACGTGAGTCGATCCGTGTGTCTTCTCGAGCGTGGAACGCGCTCCATCAAGGGCGGTCATCAGGCCACGCCACGTGTCGGCGATTCGGCGAATATCCGCCGGCGTTGCGTCGGGGCTGAACGCGGCTCGCGCATCGCTTCGCAAGCTCGAGCGGAGCGGTTGGGGAAGAATGGTGGTATCCGCCCGATCGAAGAACTCGATGAGGGCTGGCACCCAGCGCGACGCACCTGCCCCAGAAAACTGATGATCGATCCCGGTCATCTCGAGCGGTCGCGGCGTCGCTGCCACGGAGCGAGCGTACTCGAAGACCGGTGCGACCTGCGCGCTCAGTGCCCATATAGGGTACAATCCGCGTCCGCGCGCTTGGTCCAGAGGAATCGCCGCGTCGCGCACGGCCGCATCCATATCGGAGGCGTTGAAGAGGCCAGCCTCCCACGCGAGAACATCAAAACCCATGCGTTGGTGCAGGAACTTGATGATCCGCACCTTGGCGAGAAACGTCGCACCGTCACCGTGGGATTGCTCACCCAGCATCACGACACGTGAATCACCGATGGCTCGGCGAATCGGCTCCAGATCCGTGAAATCGTCGACTGGCGTCGAAGGGTCGATCGAACGAATGGGAGCGGCGTTCGCCGTCAGCCACGCGATGCGCGCTTCGCGGTCAGCGGTGGCTTGACCGGACGCGGTGGCCGTGGCCAAGCAAAGGAACATTGTCGCGAGGCGCGGTGCGTATCGTTGTGTATGCACGTTGTTCACCGCGTCGAGAGCAAGAAGCGTAGCGAGGCGCTTGTCAATCCGAAGCCCCCTACGCTACTCTGACAACCCTCTTCGTCCGTTCGTTGGAATCGTCATCGGCTAGTTTTGCCGATAAAATCCGCATAACGCCCGAGTTCAGTTGCAAGCGAGTCAATAAAGGCGCGCAAGCCCGCGCCAATCCTTAGATCGCTTGTCAGCTGCAACGATCGTTATGCGGCTTGGATCGCGATCGAAGATCAGCGTTCGCCGGGTTTGAGTTGAACTGTGTCCGCGAGGCAAGCCGTGGCCCGACGACTCGTGGGCGGAGTGCGGACCAGGACAGCGAGCACCCGAAGGCCGGATTCTGAACGAAGCGCAATTGGCTCAACCGCCGAGCCATAGTCGCGGGCAGAGATCTCGAGCGTGTACGTCCCGCCGCGCGGAGCCTGAAGAACGAAAGCGCCAGCGGAATCAACAGGCCGCCAAGTGGAATCAGCCTCACGGAGTCGTACCCGCGCGTGAGTGAGTGGGGCAACGTCGACGTTCAGGACGCGACCGCTTACCATGCGAGGGGAGACCGTAACGGCTTGTTCAGCGATGACTGAGGCACTTGGCTCAGGTGGAAGACACTGTACCGCACGGCACCCCGAAGTCGCGGCGAGCGTGAACAACGCGGCAACGAATCCGGTGTCGCTTCCCATTGTCGCGCCATTCATGTCATAAGCAAGGTAGCCGGCTAACGCTCAAGCTAAGCTGCGAGGGCGACGAACGCACGATATCAAATGATTGTATGGTGATTTCGACGGGCGCTTGAGCTCAAGCACCGAACGCTCACACTGAGCAGCCGCCACCCGACCAGGCCTACGGCTGCTGTGACACCCAGAGTGATCTGCCAGTCGGCGCGGTCAGCCTTCGCCCGGATTTCTCGGTTGTCCATAAGTGGGAGGATGGTCGCGCCTAGAAAATATGACTGGGCTGGCCCCCGGTTCTCACGTGGATTAGCTCCTCGGTGCGAACCAGAAGTGCCAGAGCCACACGCGACGGTCGTCCTGTCGCCCACGGAGACCAGCCCATGTCATCATCACAGTCTACTACTGCTCGGTCAATCATCTATCTCGGCATGGATGTGCACAAGGATTCGATCACAATCGCGGTATTGCCGGCCGGCGCGAAGACGCCGACCCGAATCGAGCGGCTCCCCAACGACCCGTTGAAACTGAAGCGGTTCCTCGATCGGTTGGGGCGTGAGGGTGAGTTGTGCGCCTGCTATGAAGCGAGCGGCGCTGGCTACGTGCTTCATCGGGCGCTACGCGAGTGGGGCTATGCATGCGACGTGATTGCGCCGTCGCTGATTCCGAAGCGGCCGGGCGTGCAGCGCAAGCACGACAGACGCGACGCGAGCGAGCTCGCGCGCCTCTACCGCGCCGGCGAACTCACGCCAGTGCGCATTCCCAGCGAGGCGGAGGAGCGCGTCCGCGACGTCGTGCGGTGTCGCGAGACGTTTCAGCGGGAGATCCTCAAGTCGCGGCACTACATTTTGAAGTTCCTCGCCCGTCGCGGGCTCGTGTTTCGCGAGGGCACCAACTGGTGTACGCCGCATTTGCGCTGGCTCCAGCATCTCACGACCGAGCAGTCGCCGCTCGCGCCCGCCGATCGGCTGGTGTTTCGCGAGTATCATGCGTTACTCGAGTACAAGCTGCAGCGCCGGGATGATCTCGATCGGGAGATCGCCCGGTTGGCGGAATTGCCGACGCTTGCGCCCATGGTGCGACGCCTCCAGTGCTTCCGAGGGATCGCGCTGCAAGGCGCCATGGTGCTTGCGACAGAGATCGTTGATTGGCGTCGGTTCGAACGGCCGACGCAACTCGCCGCATATCTCGGCTTGGTGTCGCGCGAGGATTCGAGTGGCGATCGAGAGCGGAAAGGGTCGCTCACGAAAGCCGGCAACAGTCATTGTCGCCATGTGTTGATCCAAGCAGCGTGGAGCTATCACCATCGTCCAGCCGTCAGCATGGACCTCAAGCGACGGCAGACTGGCCAACCGCCCGCGGTGATCGCGCACGCATGGAAGGCGCAGCACCGGTTACATCAGCGCTACAATCATCTCGCCTTTCGGAAGCAACGGCAGATCGCAGTGGTCGCCGTCGCGCGCGAACTCGTCGGTTTTCTCTGGGCTGTCATGCAAGATTGCTCATCGATCGCAAGCGTGGAGGTGGCCGCCTAGACCGTTCCTCCTGGAAGATGAACTGGATCAGGCGCGCGGTCTGCGGCTCGAGGTGCGAGCACTCGCGAGGGCGTTATGCGGATCGCGTGAGCAGGTCGCGACATCCCCGTGCCTAGAATGCGCCAGCTCCCGACGAATCCAATTCTTGTCCGCTCCGGCGTGGCAC
>DASYSU010000288.1:0-11025 GCA_036002925.1 Gemmatimonadaceae bacterium
CTACAGCGTCACGACGTACAAGCTGGTATCCCCAGCGCAGATCAAGTTCAACGTCCAACCGTCGGGCGGAGGAACGGCACTCTTCTCTGACGTTCAGGCAATTGTGGGCGAGGCGGTTGGAACACAGGCTGGTTCGAGCACGGGTGCCGGGTGCACCGTCGGTGTGGACTGCACTGTAATCCCGGGCACTGCCGTCGCCGGGTCTGCTGTCACCCTCATCGTTTTCCCGCGCTCGGTCGCCGGAAGCAAGGCGACCAACTTCACGACCCCCGGGGCCGTCACCATGTGGGACCGCCGGCCGGCGACGACGTGCAAGGCCTCGTTCGGCTGCTAGTGCCAAGCTGACGGCCGCCGAAAGGCGAATGCGACGGGCCGCCGGGTAATCGCCTGGCGGCCCGTTGTGTCTTTCTTTTCCTTTAGGACATGAGTCGAACAACCGACAGGGCGCGAACCTCTCCTGCAGCCGCGCCTGCGCAGAACCGGCCAGCATCGATCTTCAATCCTGTCGTGGATTTCCTCCTCGTCGGCGGGCTGTCGCTCATCGTCTTCGTTCCGCTACTCCTGAGCGGAAGCACAGATCTTCTCTTTGTCGGTGCCGGCGCGCAGGCCTTCATCGCGACGGCGATCAACATGCCTCACTTCATGGCGTCGTATCGGCTCGTGTACGGCAGCCGCGACATGATCCTGCGCCACAAGTGGGCAGCGATCTACGTTCCCGCGATCCTCATCGCCTACATCGCGGTCGCGCTGTGGGACGCACAGCACTCGCCCGCCCTCGTCATCGTGCTGGTCGCTGTCGCAAGTGCTTATCTCGCCTGGCACTACACCGGACAGGTGTGGGGCATGATGGCGTCGTTCGCCCACCTCGCCGGCGCGCGCTTCGAGCCCGTTGAGCGTTTTCTCATTCGCACGGGACTCCGCATACTCCTCGCATGGCACGTGACGTGGTTCCTCTACACACAACTTCGAAATGGTGCGGTGGTACGACCACTCTATCTGCTCGTCAGCGCGGGCACGGTGGTGGCATTCATCCTTGGCCTCATCGGGATTCTCTTGGTCCGCCGCCGGATTGGGCGGTTCCCGCCGGCGCGCGCCCTCACTGCCTGGCTCGCCATCTTCGTGTGGTACGCGGCTATGGCGCGCGACCCAAGGGCGCTCTTCTGGGTGCAGATCGCCCACGCGCTCCAGTACCTCGCCTTCCCCGTTCGAGTCGAGATGAACCGCACGACGCGCGCGGCCGCCGCGTCGCCGCGCCGCGTGGCGCTTCACATGCTGGGCTACAGTGCCACACTGCTCACCGTGAGCGTCGTCGTCGCGCAACTGGTGCCCATGTCGGCCATGGGTGTGATCGGGAACGTCTTTGGTGAACAGCCTGGCCGCGCGGCACCGATTCTTTTGCTCATGTTCATCAACATTCACCACTATTTCACAGACGGTGCGATCTGGAAGATCAGTAATCCGGAGGTCCGCCGAGAGCTGTTCGCGCACGTAAAGATTGGCGATAAGACAAATGCGTCACCCGCTCGTGCGGCGTCCGGCGACGCCACGCGGCCGTCGCCCAAGACGAAGGGGCCGGCCAAGGCGAAGATCTGATCAATATTCTCGCATGAGGAGCTTCACAATGCAGACGATCCGTGGGCTGGTTCTCGGGCTCATTTTGGTTCCGACGATCGCATCGGCGCAGCGAGGCAGCGGAGGGGGAGGGGGAGGGGGCGCAGGCGGTTCCGGTCGCGTTCGCGGCGATCCGAATGCGGATTGGAAATCGATCGTCGGCTCGAGCGACGGCATCAAGCTCTCGAACCGCGACGTCGAAAACGTCAACCCGTTGAAGTTGCTCATCGACAAGCGGAAGGATATCAAGCTGTCGGATGATCAACTGAATCGGTTGAAGGACCTCGACGCAAAGCTCAACGTGAAGAATCAAGATTCGTTCACGGCGCTCGATTCGTTGCGACGCCTTGCGAAGCCGCCGGCACACGAACCGACCGATGATGAGCGTGCACGCATGATGGCGGCGCGAGGAGCGGTGGCTGCGACCGTCTCAACAATCCGAGACAACTACGCCGCGTCGCTCACCGAGGCTCTCCAAATCTTGGACGAGACGCAGCGGAAGACTGCAGCGGAGCTACTCGAAAAGCAGCGAACCGAGGCCGAAGCGATGCTCCGCGAGAAGCTGGGTGGTCGTGGCTAGCGCGGTGGGCTCTGGAGCCGCGCTTTGAGTATGTCGATCAAGCGCGTCTCGAGAACTCCTTTCGAGCTGCATTGCGAGTAGTCTTGCGCGAAGTTCGCCGGCCGCGCCATGGCTTGAATCGTCGTCGTCACCTTGGTGGCGCCTGCCTCGGCAGGCCGAACCTCGGCGAGCAGCGTCAGATTGACATCGTAGCTGTCCGCGTTTGATCCGATCTGGGTTGACGTCCCGCAGTCGATGTAGTGGCTGAGCGGCACACTCTTGAGACGACCGTGGAGCTTGAACCCGGAGTTACCAATCGTCTTCGTTGTCGGCTCCAACGTCCCGATCGGGATCCCGAGCGAGTCGAATACCGCGGGCAGGGCACGCCACACCCGGTCGGGCGCAAAGGGAATGGTGTGGACGTTGGAGCCGTCGTCGCGAGTGAGCCTCAGCGTTGCGCCGTCTGCAACCACAATTTGCGGCGCCGGGGGCGGTAACGAGCTCGAGCTGGCGCTCGCACACGCCGAAACAATGATCAGGAGAGGTATCGACGCCCTGCGCATTCCAGTCTCCGGAAGATGAGTCAAGGCTGAGATTGCACGTCGGGCTCGCGGTTGTCCAGGCGGCGGAGGCGATTAACGATTTCGCAATCCGTATTTGGTCCAGACGAGGATCATTCCGCATTGCGGCTGTATGCCTGGCGGAACGAAGCGGGGCGGAACGTGCGCGGCTCGCGGATACACCTCGACGCCGCCCACCTCGCCGGGCAAGAGGTCGAGCAGATTGCCGGGGCCTGCGCTGGCGCCGTCGATGAGTACGTCCGGCGCGCACGATTTGCCCTTGCCGTCGGGCACAGAAATGGACAGGACGGAGGCTCGGTACTGCACGTTCATGTTCGGTACGTCGCGCAAAACGTTCACGAACTGACCGTATTTGGCGATCTCGGTCGAGTCGCGCGCGTATCCGAATCCCTGCCGGCGGCGCTCGTTGAACTCGAGGGCGAAATATCGGCTTTGGCTATGCGGCGCGACGGTTCGGACCGGCGCCAGCGTAACCATCGGATGGAGTGTCGCGGGGATAGTTGCTGTTGCGCCAGGAGCGACATCAGCGATCTCTAACAGTGGAACCGACCCGATGGCGAAGATCTCGATCTGGCGCGTGCCGGTCGGGACACCGCGAAGCGTGAACCGTCCGTCGTCGTCGCTCCGGATCGCCGGCAGTTGATCCATGACGATCCGCGCGTCAGCGATCGGCTGACCGGATGGATCCGTCACGACGCCGGCGACCGTCCCGCGGGCTGACGAATCGGTTGGCGCGATGCGTCCCACGGTAAGGTCCCGCCGCTCGACCCTAACGGATAGAGGCGGCAGGTCGATGACTCCACTCTCGATCGAATCCAAGCCGGCGTGAATTTGCAGACCCAACTCCGGAGCCACACCACAGGCCGCGTATCCGCCCGTTGCGTTCGACCGCGTCTCGATGCGCCAGCGGCGCTGAACGATGTGACGGCCCTTATCGAGGAGTAGATCCGACCAACTGAGCTCGACTCTCACATTGGCAACGGGAGCGCCTCGCTCGGCGTCCCGAATGGTCCCGTAGACGATTCCGCTGTCCTTCGGCGCGTGGCTGCCTCCGCATGCGACGGCCCACAGCGTCGCGAACGAAGGAATCGCAAGGTTGACCTCGTCGCGGCCGTCGGTCACCGTCGCCCGGGCCGACAAGCCCGAAAGCCCGATCGAGTCGAGCAGCGGATGCTGTGCGGTCAGCATGTGCGCGCCAGGAATCACACTGTCGAACTCGAAGCGTCCGCGCGAATCCGTCGTGATGATCTGATCGTGTCCGGCGATCGAGACGAAGGCATTTCGCATCGGCTCGCGACGCAGGCTGTCGAAGACGACGCCGCGCACGCGCACAGGGCCGCGCTGGGCAGACACCGGCGGCGACAGGGCCAATCCGACGATCAGGGCGTACCCGAGGATGCGGCGCTTCATCGTCCCATTGGAAGATGAATACCGTCACGGTCGTGCTGGACGGGATGCTCATACTGAATTGCATCCGCGACCTTGAGAGCGCAAGGTGCGGTCCACCCGATCCTTGCGGCCTGAGGGACGCGGAGGCAGGATAGGAATCCGCCGGGTCGTGTGATCCGTTCCCGCCGGGAGGCGCCAAATGCTCGGCAACCGCGCTGCTGTATCGGCTGCATTTCTCATTCTGTTTCCGTTCGCGACGCGTGGCCAGAGTGTTCGCGGCGTGGTCGTCGATTTGGGAGACCGCCCGGTCCCCGGTGTCGTGGTGCTCCTCCTCGACAGCGTATCGCACGTAACAGCCCGTGCGCTGAGCAACGAGCGTGGCGAGTTTCGCGTCGCATCGTCGCGGCCTGGCACGTATCACATCCGGACGCTGCGCATCGGCTTCCGGCCGGTCACGTCTGCGGCGATCGTGCTGCCAACGGGCACCGAGACGGCCATGCGACTGGCGCTGTCGGGACTGCCGGTCGCGCTCGACACGATGCGCATCGCCGACCGAAACGTCTGCCGTGCGTTCACGGACTCCGGCGCGGCGACTTATGCGGTGTGGGAGCAGATCCGAACGGCGCTCATCGCGGCGGAGCTGACGGCCGCCTCCCGAACCATCGCCGCCACGACGGAAACGTTCGAGCGGGCACTCGATCCGGGCCCCGGCCGTTTCACCGGCCGCGTGCTCCGCCAGCGGTCGAACGTCTCGACGGACTACGTCTCGAGGATCTGGCGTGCGTTGCCTCCGGACAGTCTTCACCGCGTCGGCTACGTCGTCACCGAGCGTGACAACTCGATCACTTACTACGCTCCGGACCTCGCCGTCCTCCTCTCGAATCAGTTCGTCGAGGATCATTGCTTCCGGCTCACGACGGATCGCAATCACAGTGGCCTCCTCGGCATTGCATTCGAACCGACGCCGGAGCGAAAGAAGGGCGCGGCGGAGATCCGCGGAACGATCTGGGCAGATCGAGGGTCTTCGGAGCTCCGGCAATTAGAGTTTCGATATGTAAACGTGACTCGAGAGCAGGAAGCCGAGGCGGGCGCCGACCTCGCGCTCGTGCGCATGCGCGACGGCGCGTGGGCCATCTCGCGATGGAACATTCGGATGCCGGTCGTGGCCGAGGTCGTGCTCCCGGGACGCGGAACCGAACCGCGAATTACCGAAATCCGCGTCGCCGGCGGCGAGCTGGCGCTGGCGCGACGTGGCACCGATACGTTGTGGCGTGGTCCGCCGCGCGTCCTCACCGGCACGCTCGTCGATTCGCTCTCGGGGTCACCGGTGGCAGACGCTCGCGTGGCGGTTTCGGGCACCACCCTCGCAGCAACCAGCGACGCGCGCGGGCGCTTCACAATCTCGGGCATGCTTCCCGGCGAATACACGCTGCACGTGACCACGCCGTCGCTCGACTCGCTGACCGCGGTGCATCAATCGTCGCTCACCTTCACCGACGCGACGACCGCGCTCGAGGTCCGCGTGCCCAACGGCCAACAGGTCGCGGCGACGCTATGCGGTCCGGCAACCCATGCCGGACTCTCCGGCATCGTCGCGGGTCGCGTGCGCCTTCGCGGCGACTCCGCGACGGCGACAAACGGCACACGCGGCTCGCGAATCGTCGCCGAGTGGAGCGCCGATGTCGGAGATTCGACGCGGGTTCGCCGACTCGAGGTCCGTGCCGCGCCCGACGGCGGGTTCCGTCTTTGCGCCGTGCCGCTGAACACGGCCATCACGCTCAGCGCAACGGCGGACAGTGCGGAGACACGGGAGGCAAGCGTCGTCCGAATCGCACCGACGGCACGGATCGCCCGCGCCGAGCTGACGTTGGATCGCGTTGATCAGATCACGCAACGCGGCGCGACGTTCAGCCGCATGCGTTCACCGACGCGCACGGTACGTTCAAACTCTCCGGGATTCTACCCGGCGAGCATCGGATTACCGTCCGACGGATCGGCTTTGGCCCAGCCGAAGCGCGACTCGCGTTTCGTGGCAACGAAATCGTGGAGCGGCGAGTGGTACTCGGCCGAGCGGTGGTCCTGGAGCCGGTCACGGTCACCGAGAAGGAAATCCAGCGCGCGATGACGAGCTTCGAGGAGAACCGGCGAGTCGGCCTCGGGCATTTCATGACGCGGGCCCAGATTGCTGTGTACGACGGAATGAAGCTCGCCGGCGTGGTTCAGCAAATGGGCGGAATCTCCGTCATTAGCGGTCGCACGGGCAGCGCGTGGATTACGAGCAAGCACGCCCCGCTTCCACTGTGCCGGCCGGCCGACACAGACTGCATTAAGAGCGCAGGCTCCTACGTCCCAGAAGGCTTCGAGAGGCTACAAGGCATGCTCACCGCATGCTATTCGTTGGTGTATCTCGACGGCGTGGTGATGAATGGATCGCGCGAACCCACCGAGCCGTTCGACATCAACTCGATTGCTCCGGAGCAGATCGAAGCGATGGAGTTCTACGCCGGGTCCGCCGAAACGCCGCTCAAGTACAGCAGAGCGGGTTCGAACTGCGGAGTGCTGGCGATTTGGAGACGACGGAGTCCGTAGCGAGGATGAATGGCGGCAGATGCGAACAACGCAGGTGCCGAACAACGCGGGTGCCAAACTGCGCGACCAGCCAAAATGCGAGAGATGCGGATTCGGAATCGACTGATCACGATCGTCAAACCATTACGTCGCTTCTGAACCCCTGACGGCTGGCTTCAACGCGCGTCGCGCCGTTAGCATCTGCGCCATTAGCGACGCCCGCGTTGTTCGGCACTCGCGCCGTTCGGTACTCGCGCGGTTTGGCATTCGCGCTGTTCGGCAGTCGCGTAGTCCGGCAGTTGGCCCCATTTGGCATTCCGCCTACCTCCGTGTTCCTGACTGCTCCCGCAATAGCTGGCTCGCTTTGTCCAAGTATTCTCGTGCCTCTGCGTGGTTGGGATCGATCGCCAGCGCCGCTCGAAAATGTTCGATCGCCTCGGCGAATTTCCGCTGCTGTGCCAGCGCGACGCCCCAATTGTGCTGCGCCTCCGCGTTGTCGGGTCGAATTCGCAACGCGGCTTCGTAGTGTCCGATCGCCTCGTCGAATTGATGCAACCGGACCAGCGCGTTACCCCAATTCACGTGCGCATTCGAGTTATCAGGATTGATCTCGAGTGCGCGCCGGTAATGCTCGATTGCGCCGGCGACGTCGTTCTGCTGAGCGAGCGTAACTCCCCAATTCGCTTCCGCGTCGGTGTAGTCCGGCCGAAGCGCCACGGCGCGCCGGAACAGCTCGATCGCGTCGGCAACCCGACCCTCGCGGGCGAAGCCAACCCCGAGCCCATTGAGCGCCTCCGGAAGGTTCGGCGCGATCGCGACGGCGCGCTCACTATGCTCGACCGCCTCGGGAACACGGTTCTCTCGATACAGCACGTTCGATAGCGCACTGTGCGCGGTCGGTGAGTCTGCGTCGACGTCGAGCACGCGCGTCCAAAGTGTTTTGGAGTCGTGCCAAACCTCACACTGTCGCCACGTGAGTGCGCCCAACGCGAATACGATTGCCGCCGCGCCGGCGGTCGCCAATGCGATCGACCACCGTCGTAGCGACAACAGTCCGGCGCCAGCCAGGATCGCGATCGCCGGCGCAGCGAAATACGTGTAACGATCGGCGGCGATCTGCGGGCCGTTCTGCACGACGCCGAGCATCGGCAGTGTCACCACGAAGAACACGGCGAGTGCCGCGGTGACGCCAGGCAGTCGTCGGCGGAGGACCCACGCGACGCCGAACAGACACGCCACGACGAATCCACTCAGCACAAATCGCGTCGCACCAGCGTCCACATGCTGAGGCATCTCGTACAGCGGCGCGAGCCCGAGCGGCACCACCGTCTTCCACAGGTAAAACACGAGGCTGTACGCCGACACCGCGAGTTTCTGACCGATGCCTAACTGACTCGGCGGATGCAGCGCGACGATTGACAGCGCGGCAATCCCGGCGGCTAGCAAGGCAAATGGCGCGATCTCCGCATAGACACCGCGAGCGCGCTCGCTCGTCCATCCGATCGCTCCGCCGAGTCGCCGCAGTGGATAGACGTTGAGAATCAGAAGTACCGCCGGCAGGCTCATCGCCGTCGCCTTGGAGAGCAACGCGCAAATGAACAGGGCAACGGAGATCCAGTAGCGTCGTGTGCCCACGCCGTCCTGTCGCGAACGGACGTATGCGAGAATGCTCGAGAAGTAGAAGAACGCGGAGAGGACGTCACGCCGCTCCGTCGCCCATGCCACTGACTCGACGCGCAATGGATGCAGCGCGAAGAGAAGCGCCGCGACCGCAGCAAATACCGCAATTGGGGTCAGACTCCATTTAAATGGAGCCTGACCCCAATTCGGGTCGGTCGTCTGCCCGAGCGCCCATCGCGCGAGGAAATACACCACGACCGCGTTCGCCGCGTGGATCAGCAGACTGGTGAGATGATAGCCGGCGGGATTCATCCCCCACACGTCGTAATCCAAACCGAGCGTCATCCACGACAGCGGGACGTAGTGACCCATGTGGAACGTCGTCCACATCCAACGAAGTTGATCGAAACCCAAACCGCGAAAGTGAGGATTCTCGACGAAGTTCCGATCGTCGTCCCACGAAACGAACGCGTTGTGCAACACGGGAAGAAACGCGACGATCGTCACCAGGCCGATCCCAAAAAGAATCGTCCAAGTCGACCTCCGTTTGTCGGCCATCGCGTGCGTTGCTGGTGTGGCGGCCATGGCTCCCGGGCTGGGCAGTCAGCCAACCTACTGGCGGTTATTGTTGACCGCTACTCAATTGGTCGCACTCTCGAGCCACGACGTCGCGATGCACCGCGCGTACATTCCGACGTCGCCCGAACTCCTCCTCATGCGAGTAATGCCTCTTCCGCCTCTACGCACACAGTCGGCCATTTGTCAGCGCCCCATCGGCGCCAAAGACGTCGAGCGTATGAAAGTGACCGTCGCGCGGTGAGGATCCGCGCGGCCGTTTCCGGCGCTCCGATCCTCGCTGCCGCCGTAGCATGTGCGTCACCGAAGCCGACGCCGCCGTGGCATCAGGAGACCGGGTATCGCTGGCGCGAGCTCGATGTTCCCACGAGTAGAGCGCCTGGCTTCACGAAGATGGACCAGAGCGGAACGGGAGTTCGCTTTCAGAATTTCGTGAGCGATTCAGCATTGCTCGGGAACCGCGTGCTCAGCCAGGGCGCCGGTACGTGCTTGGGCGACGTCGACGGAGACGGCCGCGTCGACATTTTCCTCGCACGCACGGAAGGTGGCAGCAAGCTCTATCGCAACTTGGGCGATTGGCGCTTCGAGGATATCACGGCGAGCGCCGGCGTCGGCGCGCCGGATCGCTTCTCGACCGGTTGCGCGTTCGCCGACGTGGACGGTGACGGCGATCTCGATCTCGTGCTCCTCTCGACCAAAGGGCCGAACGCGATCTTTGTGAACGATGGTCGCGCCCATTTCACTGAGCATCGCGACCTGGGTCTCGATACAACCGGGAAGGGTGGCACAACGATCACGATGTCGGACGTGGACGGCAGTGGCCGACTCGCGCTGTACGTTGCGAACTACAAGCCGTACAGCATCCTCGATTCGATTCCGCCGCAGCAACGCGCGTACAACCAGATGGTGCGCCAGGTCGGGCCGAACAAATACGAGATCGTTCCGGAGTTTCAGCGCGAGTACAAGCTCGTCATGCGACCCGACATGGGCGGTCTTCGCATGAGCGAGCGCGGCGCGACGAATGATTTCTACACCAACGATGGACACGGTCGGTTCACGCGCGTGCCATTTACGTCGCCGACCTTTCGCGACGCTCGTGGCCGGCCGCTCTCGGAAGAACCCGAATCGTTCACGCTCGACGCCAAGTTCGTCGATCTGAACGGCGACGGCGCGCCCGATCTTTACGTCACGAACGATTTCGAGGACATGGACGAGCTCTGGATCAACGACGGCCACGGACACTTCCGCCTCGCCGATTGGATGGCGCAGCGCCAGACCAGCAATTCATCCATGGGAGCCGACGTCGCCGATGTGAACGGCGACGGTCTCCCCGATCTGTTCGTCGACGACATGTTGAGCAACGATCCCCGTCGCGCGAAGATGGAGATCCCGACGCACACGGCGCTGCCCAAGCGTCCAGGAGATATCGAGACGGAGCTGCAACAGCAGCGAAATACGTTGTTCGTCAATCGCGGCGACGACACGTTCGCCGAAGTTGGGATGTTCGCGGGAGTGCAGGCGAGCGGATGGTCGTGGGGCACGATGTTCATGGACGTCGATCTGGACGGCCGGCAGGACATTCTCGTCGCCAACGGGCATCTGTGGGACATCATGGACGGCGACGCGCAAGAAGGCGTCGAGAGTCGCGTCACCGCGGCGAACTGGCGTCGCTCGCGCTGGGAGTATCCGCGGTTGAATCTCAAGAACGTCGCGTACCGCAATCGCGGCGACCTGACGTTTGAAGACGTGAGCGAGAAGTGGCATTTCGGCACCGAGAACGATGTGTCGCACACAATGGCCGCCGCCGATCTCGACGGCGACGGCGACCTCGACGTCGTCGTGAATCGCATGGGCGCGCCGGCGCTCGTGTTGCGGAACGACGCCACCGCGCCGCGCGTCGCCGTGCGACTTGTTGGCGACGCGCCGAACACACGTGCCGTCGGTTCGAGGATCCGGCTGTTAGGCGGCGCGGTGCCGCTGCAACAACGCGAGGTTGTCGTCGGCGGGATCTATATGTCGCACAGCGACTACGAGGCGTCGTTCGCGATGGGGAAAGCGGACAGCGCGACGCTTGTCATCGACTGGCGCGACGGTCGCCGAACGACGATCACCGGCGTCCGC
>DASYSU010000289.1:0-3995 GCA_036002925.1 Gemmatimonadaceae bacterium
CGAGAATCGCGATCGCCTTGTCGAACCTGCCCTGCTCGATCAGCACGCGAGCGTGGAAAACCACTCCCATGTGATAGGTGGAGTCGAGCACTAACAACGTCTGTAATACCGAGTCCGCCGTTGCATAGCGTCTGGCCGCATAGATCACCAGGGCCATGGCAGTCGGGATAGCGAGAGATGTCGGCTCGAGCGCGCGGGCATGCTGTGCTTCGCGGATGGCGTCGTCGTAACGGCCGATGTGACCGAGAAGGAGCGCACGCCAGTGGTGCGCCGTCGCGAAACTCGAGTCGAAGCTGAGCGCTTTCGCAAACGCGCGCTCGGCGGCCGCATTCTCGAAGTTCTCGCCATGCGCATATCCAAGCGCCGTGTGCGCCTCCGGTAGGGTGCTATCGATCGCGAGAGCGCGGTCGGCCGCAATCATCGCTTTCGCTCGCATCGAATCCGCCGGAACATCGTCATAGGCCGGCAAAACCACACGCGCCATGGCAATCCCGGCGTACGCACGTGCGTAATTCGGGTCGCGGCGTGCTGCCTGTTCGAAGAGGGTAATCGCCAAACGGAGCGCTTGGGCCGTGCGCCGGTTCAACTGATACAGTCCTTGCAGATACAGCGCGTGCGCCTCAGGATCGTCTGTCTCCTTCGGCGCAAGCGTCACGCCCGCGCCCCCCGCCAGCGTGATGCGAAGCTGGCTCGCGACGCTGTGCGCGATCTCGTCCTGGATGGCGAAGACGTCCTTGATGTCGCGATCATAGTTCTCGCTCCACCGGAGCGATCCGTCGGCGGCGGAAATGAGACTCACCGTGATGCGGAGCCGAGCGCCGGATCGCTGCACGGCTCCCTGCAACACGTTGGCGACGCCGAGCTGTCGTGCGATCGACTGCGCATCGAGCCCGCGCGCGACGAGGACTCGAGGGCTGCCGCGACCGATTACGCGGAGTCCCGCCTTGCCGAGCGCGTTAGTGATCTCCTCGGCGAGACCTTCGCCGAAATAATCGTTCGCTTTGTCGCCGCTCAGATTCGTGAGCGGCAGCACCGCGATCGAGCGATCGATGTGCGTGGCGAGACGGCCGTGTTGGCGCCACCACGTTGCCGCGACGATGAGTGCAATACTCACCGCTGCGGCGAGCGCGAGCATGCCGCGGCGTATGCGCGGCCCGCGAGACGGCATCGCCACTTTCACGTCACGTTCGCCCGGTGTGATCGTGCTGAGCGCCTGTAGTAGCTCATTCGCGCTCGCCGGGCGATCGGCCGCGCGTTTGGCCAGACAGCGCATCACAAGCGATGCGAGGGCCGCTGGCGTGTCGACGCGAACCGCGCGCAGAGGCGTCGGCGTCTCGTTCAGGTGGGCAGCGAGCACGCGCTGTGGCGATGCGCCGCTGAACGGCGGATGGCCCGCGAGTAGCTCATACGCCATGCACCCGAAGGCGTAGATATCGGTGCGGTAATCGATATCCGGATCGCCTGCCACCTGTTCCGGCGACATGTACGCTGGCGTACCAATCGACGTCCCGACCTGGGTGAGCGTCGGTTTGCCGGCCACCTCGCGAGCAGCCGTCTGCGAGACCGAGATCGCCTTCGCGATGCCAAAGTCGCTGACGACCGCGGCGCCGTGCGACAGCAGCACGTTGTCGGGCTTGATGTCGCGATGCACGACGCCATGCGCGTGGGCGTAGCTCAAGGCGCGCGCGACGTCGCGCAGAATGTCCACCGCTTCGCTGATCGGGAGCCCACCGCGCGTCGTGAGGAGCGTGCGCAGCGATTCGCCGATCACGTAGGGCATCGTGTAGTACGGCACCCCATCCATGTCGCCGGCGGAGAGCACCGGGACGATGTTCGCCTGTTGCAGCGACGCGGCGAGCCGAATCTCACGCTCGAAGCGCTCGGCGCTCAGTCCTGCGGCGAGGTCGGGGGACAAGACTTTGACGACCACGTTGCGCTGAAGCCGCGTTTCGTTCGCCAGGAACACGTGTGCCATGCCGCCGCCCCCAAGCTCGCGCTCCAGCGTGTAGCTCGAGCCGAGCGAGTGCTGCAACTGCTCGTGCAGGTCCATGGCAGTGGATTCCAGGGAGCGATCGGCTGGCCTATGATAGCACCGATTGTCGCAGTCAGCGACGTGGCGTCCAGTCCCGCTTTCTGATTTCGCTCACGCTCGTTCGTCGCGTCCGTCGTGGTGCTGATCGTCAACCTGATCATCGCGGCGCGGGCGTACTGTAGAAAAGGTGAGTGGGGACGATGTGCGAGCCGTCCCCACTCTTCGCGTTCAGAGAAAGCTCAGCGCGAGTAGGCTGCCCACAGCTCGTTGCCATTAAATGAAGTAAGGCGAGCCACCGTCGGCAGCGCGGTGTCGCCGCGTCGAAGCGGCGCGGTGACGAACAGGTCGTACGTGTTGTTCCCGCCACGATAGCTCGAGAAGACGATCTGCTTGCCGTCCTTCGACCACACCGGCATCACGTCGAAATTCGAATAGGGGATGGTTCCCGTCTCCACGGCGGTCGTCGCGTCAACCACGAAGATGCCGCTGCCGTCGACGTGCTCGATGGCGATCTCGTTCGCGACCGGGCTCCAGGCTGGCCGCGTGCAGCCTGGCGCCGGGCAACTGATCAACATCGTCGGATTGCTGCCGCTCGCGTCCATGATCCAGATGGCAGGAACGCCGTTGGCATCGTCGCTCTGGTACACGATCTTGGAACCGTCGGGCGACCAGTCCGCTTCCTGTGAGCGCTTCCCCGAGTTGGTCAGTTGCACGATGCCCGTGCCGTCCGCGTTCATCACGAACAACTCGACTCCGCTGTTGCCGACGCCGGCCTCGAACGCGATCTTGTTCCCGTCGGGCGAGTAGCGTGGCGAGAGCACGACGCCATTCAGATACGTGAGTCGCTTCCGCTTCGAGCCGTCGAGATTCTCGGTGTAGAGCTCCGAGGTCAGCCCTCCCGGGGCGAAGCGTACCCAAACGAAGAACGCCCCTTTCGGCGAGACGTCCGGCATGAAGTCCGTGACGTCGTCGTTGGTCAGACGGAAGACTCCCGAACCGTCGGGATTCATCGAGTAGATCTCGCCCTGCGGCGCGTCGTGGGTGCCCGAGAACATGATCCCGTTGAAGTACAGCACCGGCTTGTTCCTGATCGCACTCGCCGGTCCGTTGGCAGAGATGTTCGCCTCCGGATGCTGAGCGGGTTGAACCAGCCCGTCGTCCTGACAGGCGGTGATCGCGCCCAAGGCGAGTGTAGCGAGCGCGAGAGTACGGAGACCGGCGGCGATATTGCGCGACATGGTAAGCTCCTGTCCGGCGTGCGGACATCGAGAGTGGCTGTGTCAGGTACCGGCCGTCGCAGCCGGTGACTGAGGCGCGGATTCGCCGCGCCAGGTGTCCGCAACGGTACGCCCGCCACAAACGGGCAAATCACCTGCATGTCACGTCGCGCAAGTCGTTGTCGATTGACGTTATATGAGGAGAGTTGAACTTCGCGCTCGGCGGCCTATCGAACCCCGCGGCGTTCGAGGTGATATTCGCGCGACGCCTTGGCTGGCCGGCCCAGGCCAGCACCGGGCATGGCGGCTGAGTCGAGCTCGCGCTACGCTTGCGGTGTGCGCAATGGAGTTCGCGCATTGACTCACGCCAGCTCATGAATGAGCCGACGATCGTTTCCTGAACGCTGAGATCAGAGCATGGATCACGACATCTCGCGCCGCACATTCGCAAAGATTGCCGGCGCTACCGCGCTCTCGTCCGCGATGCCGCCCGTCGTCGCCGAATCGGCGGAGCCGGCGAGCCAGCCTTCCGGGCGTTCGTTCCCACGCGGGTTTCTCTGGGGCTCGGCGACTGCGTCATATCAGGTGGAAGGCGCGGTCGGCGAAGATGGTCGAGGGCCGTCCATCTGGGACACATTCTCGCACACGCCAGGGAAGACGATAAACGGTGCGACCGGTGACATCGCCGACGATCACTACCATCGTTACAAACAGGACGTCCAGCTGATGAAGGCGCTCGGCGTCAA
>DASYSU010000290.1:0-7427 GCA_036002925.1 Gemmatimonadaceae bacterium
TGCCGCCTGGGTCGGGGGTGAGCGGTCCGCTGGTCGCCGCGGCCGCAGGCGCGCCGGTGGTCGGCGTTTCGCTGGGCGTCGCCTTCTTTTCACCGCCCCACGCAGTGACGAGAAGGGCGCTCGCGACGAGAACATAGGGAATGATGCGTTGAGGCATTGGTCGGCTCGTATGTAAAGTTGAATTGGAGATATCCCTAAAAGTCTTTGCGACGAAACAGTCGCGCGCTGAGTGCGAGTGGCACCAGCACCCAGCCGGCGAGCGCCGCGCTCGCCAATGCGATACCCGTCGTGCCCGCGAAGAATCGTTGAAACACGGCGCCCGTATATCCCATGAGCGCAGCAACGTCCAGCCGCAGCAACATGAGCATGCGACCGAGATCAATTGGGTTGGCGAACGTCAGGGCCAGCAGCGGACGCTCGATCGGGTAGTCGGCGAAGATCGCCACGACGACGAGAACCGCGCCGTCGTACAACAATCCGAGAAGCAGCCACACGCCGAGCGCCATGCCGAGCCCGCGAAGTCGATCTTCGGCACGCAGCGCGATCCAGAACGCGATCGCCGTGAACGCGGCCGTCAGCACGACACCGATCGCGAGCAGCGTGAGCAACGCGCCGCGCTGTGCGGGATCGCCACCGCCGCGGGCCATGAACGGCAGCGCCACCCCCACGACGAATCCGCCGGCCAACGGGATCGTGAGACCGAGATACAGCCCAGCGAACAGCGACGATCGGCGAATGGGCTGCGCGAGCAACAACTCCGTGAATTCGCGCGCGTTGTAGACGTAAATCGTCGACAGCACCAGCGTCACCAGCGGGATCACGATCAGCACGACCGTTGCCAAGCTGATAACCGCCTTCGCGTCGCTGCCCGAAAAGCGCAGCAGGCCGTCGCTCAGCAGCACGAAGAACAATGCGTACACCGCCAGCCACCGACTGCGCGTGGCATCGCGAAGCTGGCTGCGGACGATCTTCGTCACGACGCCACTCATGCGACCTCCCTGATCATCAGCGCGGCGATCGCCCGCTCGAGGTTCACCTGACGCGTCGTCGCAGTCAGCTCGCGCACCGGCCCCATATAGCGCACCTTGCCGTCGAGCAGAAACGCCACGTCGTCGCAGAGCTCTTCGAGCTCGCTCATGATGTGTGACGTGATCACCACGGTCGTGCCCGCGCTGCGAGCCGCGAGGATCTTGTCTTTGAGAATGGCGCTCGAGAGCGGGTCGAGTCCGGCCGTCGGCTCGTCGAGAATCAAGGTCTCAGGGCGGAACAAGAACGCGAGGCACGCATTCACCTTTTGTCGAGTGCCGCCCGATAGCACGCGCAGTGGTTTGTCGAGCTGCGACTCGAGGCCCAATGTCGTTACGAGCTCTTCGTCGAGGGTCGCCGACGCGCCACGAAGGTCCCGCAGCATGGCGAAGAGCTCCGCGGCCGACAGGTTCTCAGGGAATCGCGCGATCTGTGGCATGTACCCGATACGCGCGCGATACGACACGCCATCGCCGATCGGCTCACCGTCGATGCGAATCGTTCCGCTATCTGCGTGGGTCAAGCCGAGTATGGTTTTGATGAGGGTTGTTTTGCCGGCGCCGTTCGGGCCGACGAGTCCGACAACGCGGCCGCGCGCGATTCGAAGGTCGACTCCGCGGAGGACTTCGACGCGACCGAATCCCTTGCTCAACGACGAGATCTGAATCATCGAAGTCTCCGCATGGCCGGCGAGGCATCGACCAGCGCGTCAGGGGTGAGCGTCGGGATCATTCGCTCCGCGCCGTCGAGCAGCTCGACGAATGCGCTGCGCATCAGAATGAGCGATGGCGCATTGTGCTCGACCAGGAGAGAGAAGAGGCGCACGGGCCGATGCGGAACATCGCCGACGCCGTCACGATTCAGATCGTAGCCGCGATAGGTATCCCAGTAGTTGCCGGCAAACGTCGTCGAGGGCGAACGGCTGTTGGTCGCGAGATCGAAGCTGTTCTCCGCGAAATTGTTCTGCTCGAACCGGCCGTCGCCCGTGCTCGCCTCGAGCTTGACTGCCCATCCATTGCCGACAAAGTCATTGTGCACGGCGACGAGGCGGTTTGCACCGTCCGCGAGCAGACCTGTCGTGTTATGCGAGAAGACGTTGTTTTCGAGACGTGGGTCGCTGATCTCTTTGAGCAGCAGACCGTATGCGGCGGGACCCCAGTTGTCCTCGAAGCGATTGCCGATCATCTGCACGCGCTTCGTGTACATCACCGCGACGCCGGAGCCGTTGTGTTGGAACGTGTTCCGAAGGTACCGGCAATCGTCGGAGTACATGAAGTGCAGCCCGTAGCGAAGGTTGTCCTTGCTGACGTTGCCGCGGATGTCACTGTCGTGCACGAACTCGAAATAGATGCCGTCGCGGTGGCCGGACACTCGATTGCCGTCGATCGTGATGCGCCGCGAAGTCCAGAGGTGGATGCCGTTCCCCGACTCCGTTTCACGGCGTCCGTTCGCTTGAAGGATGTTGCCCGAGATGCGGCAGTCGGTGACGTTGGCCAGATAGATCCCGAAGAAGCCGTTCTCGACTCGATTCTGCTCGATCACGCAGCCGTGCGCCGCGGTCACGCGGATGGCCGCGCGGTCTTCGACGAAGCTGGTGCCGACGTTCCGCAGCACGAGGCCGCGAATCGTCACGTCGTCCGCGGTGACGAGCACTAGGCCATGCTTGCCCGCTCCGTCCAACACGGGCTCCCCGCTACCGATGATCGTCAGGGGTTTGTCCACGACGATCTGTGGCTCGCGATAGAGTCCTGCATGAACGATCACGGTGTCGCCGGTGTGCGCCGATGCTACCGCCGCGCCGATCGAGCGCGCCGTGCCGCTCGCCGACACGTCGATCCGATGCTGCAATGGTGCCGCATCGCCGCGAACGCCGAGAGCCACAACGACGACGAGAAGGGCGATCACAGCAAGTCACCCCAGTGTCTGACCGCTCGCGGGTCTGACACGCCGAGCTTGATGGCGTCATCCGCTGTCGGAACAGCCGCCCATCCGCGGCCCATTGGAGCGCGCCCCGCGCCAAGATCGACGAATGCGGCGTGCGTCGCCTCGATCAGCGTTCCAGGATGCTGAAAGTCCGATACCCACACCGAGCCCACGTCATTGGCAACTACAGCCTGCTTATAGAAGGCGACGAGGCACTCGATCGAGTCGAATTTCACCGCGCGTCCGTGACGCGTCAGCAACTCGGCGCCGAATCGCGGATCGCTGATCTGCATCCGACAGTAGTTGCACTGATCGGCGTCGTATGCGATCGGCTCTGGCTTGCTCGGCCCGCAGGCGCTGAAGAGCGCGACGGCCGAAAGCGTCACGGTGCGACGCATGTTCACGCCGCAACCCGCTGCGCTGTCGCGCGCGTTCTCAGCATCATCGCCACGACGCCAAGCGTGAACGCCACGCCGAGCAGAATGGAGCCCGCGGCCGGCCATGACGTCGCCGTAAAGTTGAGCAGCTGCTTGCTGCCGATCAGCGGCGGCTGATACGTCATGCCCGGCACTTTGATGATCGCATGCTGGAAGTCGAGGTTATGACCGTAGTCGCGCTCCCAGCGCCAGAAGTCCCACAGTCCAACGACGCCCAGCACGCTGAACGACACGAGCCATCCGACGAGCCACGACCGCTTGCCAGCGATCGCAACGATGAATCCCAGCACGCCGAGACCAGCGATGAGCCAGGGGATCACGCGAAGTTCCGCGATTCCCTCTGGCTCGATCGTTTTCATACCGATGTAGTGGTTGAGGTTGTTGATGTTATCGAGGTCGTGCTCCTTCGCGCCCACGACGGTACGCGCGTGGATGTCCATGCCTAGTCCTTCCGGGTACTGTGGCGCGGTGAGTCTGATGTGCCACAAGGGCAATGGCAGCGCGAAGAGGAGGAACGCCGACGCGAACGCTAGGAGCACTCTCGATATGCGTGTCATGTTAGTGTTGTGCCTTCTTGGCTTCCGCGAGCTGCGCCTGCGTCTTCTTGCTCACGTTGGCCATGAGTTTGGTGTTCGATCCCGCTGGTGAGACGCGGATGTAGCCTTGCATCTCTTGGTGGAGCGCCGAGCAGAAGTCGGTGCAGTAGAACGGGAAGACGCCCGGGCCTTTCGGAATCCACTGGAGCGTGCGTGTGTCGCCCGGTTCGAGGATCAGCTCCGAGTTAGCCATACCGAGCACCGCGAATCCATGCAGAATGTCCCAATCCTGCTCGATGTTGGTGACGTGGAAGTACACCGTGTCGCCCACCTGCACGCCCTCGAGATTGTCCGGCGCGAAGTGGCTGCGGATGGCAATCATCTTGATGTCGATGCGCTTCCCGGTGCGCGTGATGCCGCCGTCATTCTCCGACTTGGTGACCCACGGATTCGTGTTCTCCGCCAGCTTGTGATACTTGAGCTGCTTGTCCTTGATGATGCTGGCCGGCAAGCCCTGCGCGTAGTGCGGCTCGCCGATCGTCGGGAAGTCGAGCAACATCTTCATCTTGTCGCCACTGATGTCGATCAGCTGCGCTGATTGCGCCATCTCCGGTCCCGTCGGGAGGTAGCGGTCTTTCGTGATCTTGTTCATCGCGACGAGATACTTGCCCCACGGCTTCTTGCTGTCGCCGCCGGGAATCATCAAGTGGCCGATCGAGTAGTAGACCGGGATGCGATCGACGACTTCCCACGTCCCGAGCTTCCACTTCACGACTTCGGACGAGATGAACATCGAGGTGTACGCGTAGCCCTTGCCGTCGAACTCCGTGTGGAGTGGGCCGAGACCCGGCTTCTGCACCTCGCCGGCCATGACGGCGTCGTACTTGAGCACCGGAATGCCGTCGATCTCCTTCTCGAACGCCTTGTCGGCGATTGCCTTCTGCATCTTCGTGAATGAGTGAACTGGAATGACCGTCGCGAGCTTGCCGCCCGCTACGATGTACTCACCCGTTGGATCGACATCGACGCCGTGCGGCGACTTTGGTGTCGGCAGGTAGTACACGATTCCCGGGCAGCTTTGCGGATCGATCATCTTGACGCTGGTCTTCTTTTCCGACTTGGCCATGCGCGACGTCGAATCGATCCAGTTGTGCATGTAGTCGGAGGGACGCGATGCGGCCTTGCCCTGCGTGACGCACTCTTCGGCGCGCTTGTAGTTCACCGCGGCGACGAAATCCTTGTCGTTCTGCGAGGCGTTCTCCTCGAGCTTCGCGTTGGACTGCTCGGAATTGTACGAGGTGAAGAAGAACCATCCGTCGGATGGGCCCTTCCCAGCGTGGCCGAGATCGTAGTTGTAGCCCGGCATGAGAATTTGGAACGCGATGTCCATCTTCCCAGGTTGATCGGCCGTGATGAACGACAGCGTGCCCTTGAAATTCTTTTTGTAGCTGTCGATCGGAACGTCGGTGTTGGGGATCGGCACGCTGAAACGAGTCGCCGACACCACGTACTTGCTGTTGGGCGTCGTGAACGGTGATGCGTGACCGCCGGCCGAGTTGGGGATCTGGATGATTTCGTCGGTCTCGAACCGGGTCAGATCGATGCGCGCGATGCGGGGCGTGTTGTTCGCATTGATGAATAGCCAGCGTCCATCGGGCACGCCGTCGGTCTGCGACAGCTCGGGGTGATGCGAGTCGTCCCACGGCAAGAAGCCGTAGGTCGTCTGCAGCATCGGCTTCGTCTCTTCGTTGTAGCCGTAGCCATCTTCGGGGAATTGCGAGAACACCGGGATCAACTTGAGCAGTCGTCCAGACGGCAGTCCGTAGACGGAGACCTGTCCGCTGTACCCGCCCGACATGAATGTGTAGAACTCATCGTACGAGCCCGGCGCTACGTACACGCGTGACGCGGCATCGCCGCTCACAAGGCTCTGCGTCGTGGCGCCTTTCGTGGCGCACGCGTAGAGAATGCCGATCGCTCCGATGCTCGCGACTGCGAGCATTGCGGAACGCTTAAAGGAAGTTTTCATTCGCCCGCCGCTGTGGGATTGTGATGATCGAACCACAGGGACGAAGATGCGCCGATACTACGGTCCCGATGTATCAGGCGTTTGGCGCGAACTGTGTAGGTGCATTTCGGGCCACGCGTGAGGGGAATTCCTGACGACGCGGTGTGCGCCCGATTCGTCCGATGCGGCGAGGCGTCGCGCTGCTGCGGAGCGCGTTGATGATCACGGCCACGTCGATGACTTCCTGGAGCGCGGCACCCACGGCCGGCGGTAGGCCGCCGAAGGCCGCCACGAGCATTGCCAGCCCACTCAGCCCAAGCCCGACCCAGATGCTCTGCCGGGCGATCCGGATCGTCCGCTTACCGATCTCGATGACCTCGGGCACACGCTCCAGCGAATCGACGAGGACGATCACGTCCGCCGCCTCGGCGGTGATGCCGCCGCCGTGTGCGGCGAGGGCGATTCCGACGTCGGCTGCAGTGAGCGCCGGTGCGTCGTTGACTCCGTCGCCAACCATGAGCACCGTGCCACCTTCGGCACGCAGACGTTCGATGAACCCGGCTTTGTCCGCCGGCAGGAGGTCACCGTACGTTTCCTCGATGCCAACGCGTTGCGCGAGTGCGCGCGCGATCGGCGCGTGATCGCCCGACAGTAAAACGATTCGCGAAACCCCTTGCGATCGAAGCGTCGCAAGCACGTGAGGAAGCTCCTGCCGCACCTCGTCCGCGTACTCGATCACCGCGGCAAGGCGTCCGTCGATCTCGACGTACGCGCGAAGCGTCGAGTCCGATTGCTCGAGCGCCGCGGCATCGAGCACCCCGCGCTCGCAGTACGGGAGGACGAACGCACGCGCCCCAACCCGCACCGTGTGGCCGTCGACATCAGCAGCGACACCCTGACCCGGCGCCTCGAGACTTTCCGATGCGGCGGGGATGGAGAGCCCGGCGGCGCGCGCCCCTTCCACGATGACGCGCCCGAGCAAATGGCTCGAGTGTTCTTCGACGGCCGCGGCCAATCGGAGCACCTCGTCGTGCTCGAACCCTCGCGCGACACGCACCGATTGTAGGCGCGGTTTGCCGATCGTCAGCGTGCCGGTCTTGTCGAACACCGCGACGTGTGCCGTCCCGAGTCGCTCGAGCGCGCCGCCGTTGCGAATGATGATGTGTCGCTTCGCCGCGCGGTTGATTCCGCCGATGATCGCCACCGGGGTGGCGAGAATCAGGGGACAGGGCGTCGCGACGACGAGAATCGCCAGCGCGCGTGTCCAGTCGTGCGTCGCCAATACGGCCAGCGCGCAAACCGCGAGCGTGACCGGTGTGAACCAGATGGCGTAGCGATCGGCCAATCGCTGCAGCGGCGCCTTGCTCGCCTGCGCGGTGCGCACGAGGTTGACGATCCGCTCGTACTGGCTCTCGGCCGCGAGCGCGGTCGTCCGCATCCGCAGCGAGGCGAATCCATTCAGCGTGCCGCTCATGATCGTCGTGCCGCTGCGCGCCT
>DASYSU010000291.1:0-3308 GCA_036002925.1 Gemmatimonadaceae bacterium
CGACACGCGCGACCACCCCGGATCGCCGCTCACCGGCACGCCGGTCGACGCGATGATCTGATCCTCGCGCACGATCATCGTCACGTCATACGTCCCGTACTCGCCGTACAACTCGCCCGCCGGAATCAGCGCATTCGGTTCCCATCCGCCGCGATCGTACACCGCCACCTTCGGAAACCATTGCGCGAAATCCCACGTTCGGCCTCGCCGCCCTTGCCGTCTCGGCACAACCGACGGCCGTGCGTCCCAGACGAAGCGAATTCGAATCGAATCGTGCGGCGCGAGCGGAGTCGGTAGACGCAAGTGCATCACCGTACTGTCCGGCGCCCCCGGATAGTCGACGATCACTGGTATGCCATTCACGACCGGCGCTTGGGTGAGCCGCTCGTAGCCGTAATTCGGGTCGGTCAGATTCTGGAAGCGGACGCGGTTCTCGTGCTCGTCGACCGCGCTCCACTTCGACCCGGGGCGAAAGGCGTTCAGATATTGATGGAAGTACATCTCGCGCAGCGTGTCCGGCGAGTTGTTGGTATACGTCAGCACGCCGTCGGCGCGCAATTTCGTTTGGGCCTCGTCGAGCGTGGCGACGATCTGGTAGTGAACGTTCTGCTGCCAGTAGCCAACCGTGTCGCCCGATGCCGGGCTGGTCGCACCCTGGTAGGTCGCCGCCTGGAGTAAACCGATCGCGCCAAGTAGGAAAATCATGCGTGAATTGTAGTCGGGCGGCGACAAACGGGACTACTGCTCTCATGACAACCACAGCAGCGACAGCGTTGCCGCGGAATCCGCGGAATCAGCGGAGACACACGGAATGATCTAACGCTCTGGGAGAAAGGGATTCGCAACGAACCGCGATTTTTTTTGGGGACTGCCGCTGGCGACACATCGAGTAGGATCCCGAGCGGCTTTCCCCCAAAAAGAGTTTGTCCGGGCTCGTTTCGCGTGGAGCCTTTCCGCCCGACGGAGCCATCCCGTGGCAGTTTCCGCAGATTCCGTGGATTCCGCGGCAACGCTGTCGCTCCTTGCGTCCCACCGCGCGGTCGTCATAATCGAATCGTAATCAGCGACCACTGGCCTCCGCGGGACGAGACGGCAAGGTTAGAGACGTGTATTCGACGTGCTTGTTCTGCACCAACAGCCTTGGCGCGAACGAGATCATCGCGCCATTCCCCGTCGGTCGGCGTCTGGCATTCGACGCCGCCAAGGGGAGACTGTGGGTCGTCTGCCAACATTGTGCGCGGTGGAACCTCTCGCCCCTCGAGGAACGCTGGGAAGCGATCGAGGAGTGTGAGCGAGCGTTCCGCGCCACTTTCGTCCGCGTGTCGACCGACAACATCGGCCTGGCGCGACTCGCCGACGGACTCGAGTTGATTCGCATTGGCTCTCCGCTTCGTCCCGAGTTCGCGGCGTGGCGCTACGGTCGTCACTTCAGCACGCGGCGGCGTCGCACGCACGTCGTGGCGGGAGCCGGTATTGCAGCGGCCGCTGTCGCTGGGATCGTCGTTGGGCCGGCGATAGCACCGGCGCTCACGCTCGGAGCAATCTCGATCGTAGCGATCCCGGGCCTCACGACGATCATGGGCGTCATCCCAATCGTCGGTGTGTTGGCGGCACGCGACTACATCCAACACGACCGCATCGTCGCACGCCTCGCCCACGGCCGCCGCGTGGTCACCGTTCGCGCCAAGCATCTCGACGCGGTCGAGCTCAAGGCGCCGCGCGATGGTACCGCGGTGTCGCTCGCCGTGCCGCATGACACCGGGTGGACCGAGTTCAGCGGTACGCAAGCGATTCACGCCACCGGCGTCTTGATCTCCGGCGCCAATCGCTACGGGGCGAGCAACGCGCACGTCCAAGACGCCGTGCAGCAGATCGAGGACTCGGGCGACGCGAACGGTTTCCTCGCCGAGGCGTCCACACGCAACTCGTGGCGCGGCGGACGCATCCTGTCGTTGCTCAACGACTACCGCGGGCTCGGCGCGATGCGGCTCTCACCCACCGAGCGCCTTGCGCTCGAGATGGCCGTGCATGAAGAAAGCGAGCGTCGCGCCATGGAAGGCGAGCTCGCTGTTCTTCAAGCCGCGTGGGCCGACGCCGAGGCGATCGCGCAAATCTGCGACGACGATCTGACGCCGCCGAAACTGTACGAGTAGCTAGGGACTGGTACTGGTGCTAGTTGCTGGTGCTAGTTGCTGGTTCCAGCAACCAGTACCAGCAACCAGCAACCAATCACAGTCCGCGCATTCTACTTCTCTGATGACGCGGCGGGCCGGCATGGCGTTGGGCTAATTAGATATTGTACGGCGGCGCGCACATTAGTTCCCCCCGTTCAGCGGATGCTCGACGGCGCTACGGACGACGCCGTTTGGCCGGATGTCGTCGGCTCGATTGTTGATCGCGCGTTTTGGCGTCGATCACCGCGCCGGTCTCGCCGACGCATCACAATGTGAGGTCTATCATGACTCGTCCGATCTCTGCACTCGGTCTTGCCGTCGCGCTCGTGGTGGCGTGCGACTCGCATCCCACCACGCCGCACCAGGTTGGGGTGCGTGCGTCAGCCACGCGAAGCCTGAGCCCTACCGGACCCTCTGTCACCGCCTCCGCGAAGATCGTGAGCTTCGAGACGATGTACGGCGTCGACGAAGCGTTCGTCAAACACAATCAGATTCGCGGCGTACGTGGCGACGAGCTGCCCTGGGAAGTCGGAAGCGCCGTGGGCTCGCTCACCGTGGGCGGTCATCTCACGGCGAGCGTACGCGGCATCGTGTTCGCGAATGATCCCGAAGTGCCGGCGAACCTGCGCGGCATCAACGACGAAGAGCAGTTCCGCGCGCTCGTCAGCTGCCTCGTGAGCGATCACAAAGGCAACGTGGCCACCGTCAACGTGACCACTCAGGGCTTCGCCGCCACGCCGACGGGCGATTCAGACATCGACGCGACGGTGACCCTGCCGTCCGACTGCGTGGCGCCCATCATCTTCATCCTCTCCGGCTCCGAGGACAAATGGTTCGCCGTCATGGGCGCGGAGACCTCAGGCTGAAATGGGTACTGGTTACTGGTGACTGGTTGCTGGCAACTGAAACCAGCAACCAGTACCAGCAACCAGTACCAGCAACCAGTACCAGCAACCAGTACCAGCAACCAGTACCAGCAACCAGCAACCAGCAACCAGCAACCAGCAACCCTATGGTACCAGCGCCGGCTTCACGTCCTTCTGCGGGTTCTTCACGTAAATGTCGAACCACGCAATCCACCGGGCCCACTGATCCAGATCCGACTCGCGTGTTGCCGGGCCGTGATCTTCGTAC
>DASYSU010000292.1:0-14200 GCA_036002925.1 Gemmatimonadaceae bacterium
TGGAATCGGGTCCGCCGGTCAGAATGTGTTGCGCTACTCCAATCGCGCGGTAGACGCGCTGCTCGATAGCGCGGGATCGTCCCTTGATCCAACGAAACTCAAGACGTACACGTCCCAGGCATTTCAAAAAATCATCGATGACGCACCGGCGATCTGGCTCTACGACTTCGTTGTCGTGTCCGCGGTCAACCGTCGCATCACTACAGCGCCAATGCGCGTCGACGAATGGTGGGCCAACCTCGCCGATTGGTCGATTCCACCAGACAAGCGCATCGATCGCGACCGGATCGGGCTGACGCCCGGCAAACGGTAAATCGTGCGGCGACTCTTCGTCGCCCGCGTCGTTCAGTCGCTGATCGTCGTCCTGATCGTGACGACGATCAGCTTCTTCGTTATTCGTTCGGCGCCGGGCGATCCATTTTCATACGACGCGCCCAACGTCACACCGGCGATTAGAGAACACTGGCGCGCGCAGTTCGGCTACGACCGGCCACTCCCCGAGCAATTCGCTCGTTACCTGACCAGTGCGGCACATGGCCAACTCGGCTACTCGTTCCAGTTGCACGAGGACGTGTCCACCGCGCTCGCGCAAGCGATCCCGCGTACACTGCTCCTCACCGGCGTCTCGCTCGGCCTCAGCTTCATTCTCGGCCTGGTCATTGGCGTCGCTCAAGCCGTGCGACGCGGCCGCTGGTTCGATCGCGTCAGCTCGGGCGTGCTCTTGTTCCTTTACTCGCTCCCGGACTTCTGGGGTGCGCTCATGGTGCTCCTCGTCTTCGCGTACTGGTGGCCGATTCTTCCAGCCGGGAACATCGTCGACCAGGTGCTGCACGATTACATGAGCGGGTGGGAAGCATTCGTCGATCGCATGCGTCACCTCGTGCTGCCTGTCGTATCGCTCACGCTGCTCACCATGGCCGGAATCTCCCGTTACCAACGCGCGGCGATGCTCGAGGTTCTTCCGTCCGATTTCATCCGCACCGCGCGCGCCAAGGGACTGCCTGAACGCGAGATCATCTGGCGTCACGCATTTCGAACAGCGCTCACGCCAATGGTGACAATGCTCGGCCTTCTCCTGCCGGCTTTGCTGGGCGGAGCATTGTTCGTCGAGAAGGTCTTCTCGTGGCCCGGTATGGGATGGCTCGCCGCAAACGCGATCACGGCGCGCGACTACGATCTCGTGACGGCCACCGTCATCGTCGGCTCGATCATGGTCGTCATCGGCAATGTGCTCGCCGATCTGCTCCACGTTGCCATCGATCCGCGGATTCGTGAGTAGCGAATCGAGACGCGCGCCTGTCTTCGGACGGCTCATGCGCCATCGATCGGCGCGTTGGGGGCTCGTCGTCATCGCACTGCTCGTGCTCGCGGCAACCATCGGGCCGTTCTTCAGTTCCTACAGTTGTGTCGAACAGCTCGACATCGTCAACCTCAAGAATGCGCCACCCTCATGGTCGCACCCGTTCGGCACGGACCAATACAGTCGCGACGTGTTGACGCGCGTCTTGTGCGGCGCACGGGTGTCTCTTGCCGTCGCTACCCTCGCCGTGCTCCTCTCGATGACGCTCGGCACCGCGTACGGTCTGATTGCCGGCTATGCTGGGGGCCGTCTCGACAACGCAATGATGCGAATCCTCGATGGCTGCCTGTCGATTCCACGTGTGCTGCTCCTCATCGCCGTGCTCACGCTGTGGGAGCGCGTGCCCATCGGCGGCCTGATCGTGCTGCTCGGCGCAACTGGGTGGTTCGGCGTATCGCGACTCGTCCGCGCGGAAACGATATCGGCCAAACAACTCGACTATGTGGCCGCGGCCCGCGCCATTGGCGCCAGCGACATTCGGATTCTGTGGCGTCATCTCCTGCCGAACGTCATTTCGCCGGTCATCGTCGCCGCGACACTCGCCGTGGGCAACGTCATCGCGCTCGAGGCAGGACTATCCTATCTCGGCATCGGAGCCAGAGCGCCGACAGCCAGTTGGGGGTCGATCTTCTTCGACGGCGTCGAGAGCGGCGTCGCATTCTTCGCCGGCAACTGGTGGGTCGTTCTTTTCCCCGGCATCGCTATCGTCGTCACCGTCCTCGCCTTCAACGTGCTTGGCGATGCCTTGCGCGACGTCCTCGATCCACGGCAGCTTCACCTGGCCCAACCATTGCCCGACGAGAGAACGTAAGCTGTCGGTCCAGTCCCGCTCTTGGTTTTCATGTCACTT
Source organism: Gemmatimonadaceae bacterium (assembly GCA_036002925.1). Lineage (GTDB taxonomy): Bacteria > Gemmatimonadota > Gemmatimonadetes > Gemmatimonadales > Gemmatimonadaceae > JAQBQB01. Next base: position 2,211 of record DASYSU010000292.1, read on the forward strand.
CTGTCAGTCCACGATCTCCGCACCTACTTCTACACCGATAACGGCGTAGCCAAATCGGTCGACGGAGTCAGCTTCGAGATCGGCGCCGGCGAAACAGTGGGCCTCGTCGGCGAATCAGGATGTGGGAAATCGGTCACCGCGCTTTCGCTGTTACGGCTCATTCGCTCGCCCGGCCGCATCGAGGCAGGTAGCCAAATCGTCTTCGACGGAATCGACCTCGCGACGATCGACGAAAAGTCGATGCGCGCGATTCGCGGCGCCCGCATCTCGATGGTCTTTCAGGAACCGATGACCGCGCTCAATCCGGTCTTCACGATTGGCGACCAGGTCGCTGAAGTCGTTCGCGTCCATCACGCCGGCTCCAAACGCGAAGCCTGGGATCGCGCCGTCCAGATGCTGGAGACGGTTGGTATCCCGTCGCCCGCCCAACGTGCTCACGAGTATCCGCATCAGCTGTCGGGCGGCATGCGTCAGCGCGTGGTCATCGCCATGGCGCTCGTCATGAACCCCGCGCTCGTCATCGCCGACGAGCCGACGACCGCGCTCGATGTCACCATCCAAGCACAAATCCTCGAGTTGTTGCGCGAGCTCCAGCAGCGACTCGGCACGTCGATCCTTCTCATTACGCACGATCTAGGCGTCGTCGCCGAAACGGTCTCGCGCGTCATCGTCATGTACGGCGGCGAGATCGTCGAGGAGGCACCGGTGCGAGAGCTCTTTACCCAAGCGCACCATCCGTACACTGAAGGCTTGCTCAATGCCATGCCGCAGGTCGGGCACGAACGCGAGCGCCTCGCGACGATTCCCGGCACGGTCCCACCGCCGACAGCGTGGCCGAAAGGCTGTCGCTTCCACGATCGCTGTCCGTACGCGTGGGATCGCTGTGCCGCCGAACATCCGCCGCTCTATCAGATCGGCGCGGGACATGTGTCTCGTTGCCATCTCGCCGACGAGCCGCAGCGCCGCGCCGAAAAACATGAGCCGTTTGTGGCGACACTGACTGGCGAACGGAGTGAATCGCCATGAGCGCGTTGCTCTCCGTGCGCGGCCTCACCAAACACTTCCCAATTAGGAAAGGCGTATTCGGCCGTGCTGCCGGTTTCGTGCGCGCCGTCGACGGTGTGTCCTTCGACGTGATGGCCGGCGAGACGCTCGGTCTCGTCGGCGAATCGGGCTGCGGCAAGTCGACGACAGGTCGCATGATCCTCCGACTCATCGAGCCGACGGCGGGCACGGTTGAATTCGACGGCGTGAATCTCGTCGCGCTCGACTCGAAGTCGATGCGGAAACTGCGGCGCAAAATCCAGGTCATGTTCCAGGACCCGTTTTCGTCGCTCAATCCACGCATGACGGTCGGCGCGATCATTCGCGAAGGCCTCACCATCCACAAGATCGCCGAGGGCGCCGCGGCCGACGCGCGTGTGCGACAACTTCTCGACGAGGTCGGGCTCCGCGCGGAGTACATGTCGCGCTATCCGCACGAATTCTCCGGGGGGCAGCGGCAGCGCATCGGCATTGCGCGCGCACTCGCCGTCGAGCCGACGTTCATCGTCTGCGACGAGCCCGTGTCAGCGCTCGACGTATCGGTGCAGGCGCAGGTCATCAACCTGATGCAGGATCTGCAGCGCGATCGCGGTCTCGCCTATTTGTTCATCGCGCACGATCTCTCGGTCGTGGAGCACATCGCCGATCGCGTCGCCGTCATGTACCTCGGCAAGATCGTCGAGCTGGCCACCGCGGCCGATCTCTATCGCGAGCCGCTCATGCCCTACACGCAGGCGTTGCTCTCGGCCGTGCCTGTGCCCGATCCCACATTGAAGAAGTCGCGCGTCGTTCTGCACGGCGATGTTCCCTCGCCGGCGAACCCACCATCGGGATGTGTGTTTCATCCGCGTTGTCAGCACCCGGCCAAGGATGCCGCATGCACCGAGATCGTTCCGCCATTGGAGGAAAAATCGGCGGGACACTGGGTCGCGTGCATCAAACAGCCCCCGACCGGGGTAGAGTGGAGCGTACAACAAGCGGCCGGTGGCACGAAGCCGCCGAGCCGTTTTCTGCCGGTGGTGACGAACACCTAGTGGTTTCTGGTGCTAGTTGCTAGTTGCTAGCAACTGCAAACACCAGCAACCAGCAACCAGTAACCAGCACCAGCAACTAGATGGCTTCAATAGTCGACGTCGCCGCGACAGCCACGGATCGCCCGCCGGTTCTCGACGATCGCGCGCTGCTTGGCCATCCGCGTGGTCTTGGACTGCTCTTCATCACCGAGATGTGGGAGCGGTTTTCCTATTACGGGATGCGCGCCATCCTCGTGCTGTACCTCGTCAACGCGCTCAAGTGGGACACGGCGCACGCGGCGAATCTGTACGGCACGTACACGATGCTCGTGTTTCTCACGCCGGTCATTGGCGGCTATCTCGCCGACCGATTCATCGGGACGCGACGGTCGCTCGTCATCGGAAGCATCGTCATCAGCCTGGGACACTTCACGCTCGCCTTCCCCGGCATGACCGCGTTCTACATCGGTCTCGGGCTCATCATCATCGGCACGGGCTTCTTCAAGTCGAACGTGTCGACGATGGTCGGACAGATCTATCGCGAGGGCGATCCGCGTCGCGACGCCGGATTCACGATCTTCTACATGGGGATCAACACCGGCGCATTCCTTGGCCCGATCGTGTGCGGCGGTCTCGCGCAGAGCACGAGCTTTGGATGGCACTACGGATTTGCCGCCGCTGGAGTCGGGATGCTTCTCGGACTCATCGGGTATCTGTGGGGACGTGACCGGTATCTGCCGGGTATCGGAATGTCGGTGTCGCGCAAGGAAGCCGCCGCAGCGCGCAATGAATTGGGGTCGGTCTCCAATTCAGATCCGGACGCGAACCCCGTGCGCAACGGCGGCGCAGGAGCCGTTGCCGGAGCGATGGTCGGATGGTTTCTCGGAAGCGGCAACCTGCTCGCCGTTCTCATGGGAATCGTGATCGGTGCCGCGCTCGGCGTCACACTGCTTGGCTCGCACGGGGAAGAACGCAAGCAAGTCATCGCCCTCTTTATCGTCGTGTTCTTCGTCATCTTTTTCTGGGCGGCGTACGAGCAGGCTGGCAGCTCGATGAATCTGTTTGCCGATAAGAACACCGACCTGCACGCCGGCTCATTCATGATTCCCTCGAGCTGGTTCCAGTCAGTGAACCCGGCCGCGATTCTCATCTTCGCACCCATCTTCGCCGGCCTGTGGACATCACTCGGCAGACGCGGTCGCGAGCCGTCGACCGCACTCAAGATGGTCCTCGGGCTCGCGCTGCTCGCCACCGGATTCCTTTTCTTGGTGGTCGGCGGTTCACGCGCCGATCAGGGTGTACTCGTCAGTCCTTTCTGGCTCGTCGCGGCGTACACGTTTCACACGCTGGGTGAGCTTTGTCTATCGCCGGTCGGTCTCTCGTACGTGACGAAAGTTGCGCCGGTGCGGTTCGCGGGACTCCTGATGGGAGTGTGGTTCCTCGCGAATGCAGCGGCGAACAAGATCGCCGGCGCGCTGGCGGCATACACTCCGACGCCCGGCGAAGCGCCACAAGCCCATGCCACCGGCTTGGGCGGATTCATTCAATCCGTGAGCGCCACGAATCACGGCTTCTACATGATCTTCGTCGTGGCCGGATTCGGCGGCGCGGCGCTGATGCTCCTGTTCGTGCCGCTGCTCAAGCGACTCACCGCGAGCGTGAAGGCATAGACGGTGGAACCGTCAGGGCGGCCAGCGGAAGACACTCGACGGAACCGTCCGCTCCCGAGTCGCCGCGATATCCGACGGCTCAGCGAGGAAGAACGATGTCTTATTCGTGTTTCCTAAACGAATCTCGAAGTGGTGACCGCCCGGTTCGGGATTCTTCGCGATCGCGAGATCGAGTCGCCACAACCGCGCCGAGTTGGAAGGGATCGCAGCGAGCAGGCTGACACCAAGCGACGATCGAATCGGCGTCGTGACCCCATACGGAATGTCTCCCGCCCACAATCGACCGGCATCCACGAACGCTCCGACGCCGAGATCGCCCCACCCGAACGGGCGCCCCACGAACTGACGATCCTCGAGCCGAGCCACGAAACGTTGACCACCTGGCGTATTCGATGACGCGAAACCGCGGACGCCACCCTCGGGATCGCTCAGCGTGAGGTTGAATGGAATCCGCTGGTGCCAGCCGCCGCTGAACTCGAGCGACGCCGTTGTCGTATTCGCCCGCGTGACCTTGAAATATTGGAGCGCGTGACCCGTCGCCAGGAGACCGTCCCAGCTTTGGTTGTTGTTGTTACGACGGCCTTCGCCCTCGAACTGCAGGCGAATCCCATTGTTGCGCCCCGCCGCGCCGATGTACACGTCGCCGGCCATGAAAATGTCGTCGTCGCGCGAGCCCAACACCGACAAGCTTCGACCGAACAGTGTGCCGAGCTGAAAGCCGACTGGCAAATCCTGCGTCGCCGTCAACGCGTCGAATCCACGAACGCGCGCGAAGCCGATGTCGCGCACGCCCCAGAGGGTGTTGATCCGCGCGATGCGGTGCTCGACATAACGGTCGCGGAGGATCGGGTTCGTGTCCGGTGCGAAGCCCTTGTTGGTGACCAGCACCGGCATCACACCCGGACGCTCGTCGTCGCCCGAGATCGACGCGCCAAATAAGCTGAGTCGCCCCGGCGGACCGATTCGAAACACGCCGCCGACGTCGAAGTACCGACGCGTCAGATGCAGCGCATGGCTCGAGTTGATGTCGTTCATGAACTGCACGTAGTCATCGCTCGCGCCCGCACGCGCGAGCCACGCCAGCCGCTGGATGTCCGTGTAGAACGGATGCGTTGCGTCGGCCTGCCAATTGTCGCCGAGGGGATTCTGATTTCCCTCGGCGCGAAACGCGTAGGGTCGGCCAAGTAGTTGGTTGTCGACGAATTTGGCCCCGAATCCATTGCGGAAGGCGCCGCCGTCGCGCCATTCACCGGCGAGGTAGATCCCCTCGCCGTTGAGATTGGCATCGCCGATTCGGAGTAAGCGTAGCGGTGGTGAACCTGCGTGGGCCGCGCCTGTGAGCACGAGCGCAATTTCGTCCGTCGTGACCACATCGAGGTCGACGCCTCCGTCGGTATTCGCCACCGCGCGCACCGACGCTTCGGCGATGAACGGTTGCGCCCGAAGAATGCGCTCAGACTCCGCACGTCGGAGCTCATCGCACGTGTCGCCCTCGCGGAGCAGCAGGAATCGGCGAATCACGTTCGGCTGCGTCGTGGTGTGAACCGCCGTGGCCATCTGGGCCAGCACTGGAACCTTGCGAAGGATGGCCACCGTCGGCGCCGACGTGTGGATCACGATGTCGCCGATGCGTTGGCCGGCGCAGGCGGCGGTCGTCGTGTCTTGCGCGGCCAGGCGCCCGGCGGTCAACAGCAGCGTCGCGCCGCATACGACAATGCGCATGTCCGTGATGACTACTTCCCCATGCGGCGCTTGAGCTCGTCCAACCGACGTGCTGCGTCGGCTTCGCGGTCCGCTCGCTCGCGCGCTCGACCGAGCGAATCGATCTCGTCGCGGATGTCGGCGGCCTCACTCTCCGAAACGCCGGGCGAATCGATTGCCGAGGCGCCCGCACGGGGATCCGTTCCCGCGAGCACCGCCTTCAACTCGGACGACATCTGGTTCACGTCGCGCTCGGCCAACACGAGCTCCGCTTCTTCCGCCGACACCTTTTGGCGAAGAATCTCGACGCGTTCGGCGTGCATCTGCTCGTATTTGGCAGCGATGTCGACCGTCTGCTGATCGCCAATCCCTTCGGCGAGGCCCTTCCGGCGTCGAACCGTTTCGAGCTCTCGCTCTTCGACCTTGAGGCGATACCGCGCCTTCTCGAGCCCGTCCCGCAAGTCATTCAGCCCCGCCTTCGCCTGCACGAGCGTGTCGCGCATGCGTGACGCAACGGCGCGACGCTCTTCTGGACGCGTCGCGCGCGTGAGCAACTCATCGAACGACCGGCGAAACCCCTCGAACGCCATGGAACCCGTTGGCTGAGTGAGACCGAGCCGTGTACGATACAGATCGTATCCGCACACCCGCAACCGCGCCCTCCAAATGCCGTTCGCACCCTTCGTCATCGTCAGCGCCACCACTGAGATCATTCGCGGTGTTCCACGCGTCCGCGTCAACGAGGCATACACGAATGCCCTCACATCGGCAGGACTCATTCCCGTCGTCCTGCCCCCGATGGACGCTTCGCTCGCCGCCGCCGCGCTCAACGACGTCGCCGGTCTCGTACTAACCGGCGGCGAGGATATGGATCCACGGCTCTTCGGCCAAGAGCCTCACCCCGCGGCCGGCGAAGCACATCCCGAGCGCGATGCCTATGAGCTCGCGCTTGCTCGAACCGCTTGCACCCTTCGGATTCCGACGCTCGCGATCTGCCGTGGCGTACAAGTCATGAACGTCGCCCTGGGCGGAACGCTCATTCAGGACATTCCATCACAGCACCCGAGCGCCATCGATCACGATCCCGCCGGCAAGCGCGCCGACCGCGTTCACCGAGTCGACGTCGAGCCGAGCTCGAAGCTAGCCGACGCCGTCTGCGCGACGCTGATCTTCACCAACTCATCGCACCACCAATCCGTTCACGACGTCGCGGCCGACCTGCGTGTCACGGCGCGAAGCGAGGACGACGTCGTCGAAGGCGTCGAGTCGATCGATCCGGCATGGTGGATGCTCGGCGTGCAATGGCATCCTGAAGAACTCACCGCGACGGCCGAAGATTGGGATCGCCGTCTGTTCGCCGCGTTTGCCGAGGCGGTGCGCGCGAGTGGACGGGACTGAGCCGGTCAGGTCGCGAGCCGCCAGCGCGACTCGTCGCGAACCTGGCGCATCAGTCGCTCGGCCGTCTGCACGTGCGGGAAGAACAGCGCATCGCTCACGGCGTTCAGCGCGGTCCTGAGAACTCCAAATCGCTCGGCCGCCGTCGCGTAGAGCGGCGCGAGTCCGTGCGCTTCAGCGAGGTGATGGTCAGCGGCCAGTTGGAACCCGCGGCGACCCATCTCCTCGTAATACTCGAGATTCGGGCCGCCACGACGCCAGCGACGCTGCTCGATGTGGTCGGGGAATATTCCGCTCAGCCACAGCGCGTAGTTGCCGAGGTGCGTGCGGACCAGGAAACTGCGCCGGAAGTCCGGGTCGTTCAGGTCTTCGCACAACCGGACGATCGCGTCGTAGAACTCATCGTCGGTGTCGGAGATCCGGTGCGCGCGATCTCGGATGCCGAAGTGCACGACGATCGACGTGACGTAGTCGGCCAGACCGCGATCGTTTTCACCCGCGTTGCGCAACGCCTGCCGAATCATGACATACGCGAAGAGCATGAACGACGCGTGGGCGCCGCGCGGATGTCGGCGCAGCGCGCCCGGAAGGCGCGGATCGTCGAGGATCGCGTCGATTCCCTCGTCGGCAAGGCGTGACTCGAACGTCGCGAGTTGCTCGCCCGAATCATGGGCGAGAATCCGCGCCGCAAGCTGCGCATCGTCGCGCGTCAACCGATGACGGGTGTCGGCGAGAATCATTGATCTCCCTCCAAGTCACCTGTTCATACACCGCGGTGCCTTTGGATGGCACCGCGGACAAACCCCAACGACGTTACACAAAGCAGCAATTGTTCCCGCGCCCGCTTGAAGAGGGCTCGTTGAGCCCGGCAAGCCCTATTTGTATGACGTGCCAGCGGGTGGCGGGTTACGGGCAGCGTGTCCCGTCAGTCGGACGAACGCCGATCACGTCTTCGGGTACCACAACAAACGGGTGGCTCCGGGTTCCGACGGTACCTACTTTTGATAAGTCCGACCTCCCTACCTCCCGGTTGGCGACCTCCCGAGGATCTTGGTGCTGTACATCTGCATTCCCGCGTACAACGAAGCACAAACCGTTGGTGTCCTCCTGTGGCGCATTCGAAAGGTGTTCCAGGAGTACTCGCGCGAGTATGAGATCCTCGTCTACAATGACGGAAGCACCGATTCGACCGACGAGGCACTCCGGCCCTACGGCGACGTCCTTCCGCTCACTGTTCTTGGCGGCTCGGAACATCTCGGGTATGCCCGGGCGCTCGACGCCCTCTGCCGCGCAGTGTCGGCGCGCACTCGGTATCCGCGCCGCGACGCTCTGATCACGCTGCAAGCCGACTTCACCGATCAGCCGGAGCATTTGCCGGAGCTCATCAAGCGGTTCGAGGGTGGCGCCGATCTCGTTGTCGGGGAGCGAACCCTGTCGCCCACGACGCCGCCGCCGGTTCGGCGTCTGCGGTGGATCGGCTCGTGGTTGATGCGTGCCGGCGCCCCCGTCCCCGGTGTCGCGGACCCTTTTGGCTCGCTCCGTCTGTACCGCATCTCACTGATTCGCGACGCGCTCAAAGCATCGGGCGACGCGCCGCTCGCTCGTGGAGATGGCTGGGCGGCGAACCTCGACCTGCTTCGGCGCACGGCGCCGCTCGCCCGTCGTCTCGAGACGGTAACGCTGGATCCGCGTTACGACGTCCGCGCCCGCGAATCGAGGGTCCGTCCTTGGTCGGACGGACTCGCACTGTTCCGATCAGGACGGAGCCCGCGCGACCGTAGACCGACGGCATGAAGCGCGGCCTAGTCCGGCTCACCATGGTGGCGTTGCTGCTCGCGCTGCCCGTCAGCGCGCAGGAATCGACTCAGCCCGTTGCTCGCGTCCCATTCGGCGTCGGCGAGCGTCTCGAGTTCGATATTCGGTTCGGCAAGCTTCACGTCGGCACCGGTTCGATGGAGGTCCTCCCCATCGACACGGTTCGTGGTCGCGACGCCTGGCACACCATGTTTCGACTGAGCGGCGGCATTCCGTTCTATCACGTGAACGATCGGTACGAGGGTTGGTTCGACACGCACACCCTCTCATCGCTTCGCTACTGGCAGGACATCGACGAGGGCAACTACGAGCCCAAGCGACATTACGAGATCTACCCGGAACGCAAAGAGTACGTCGAGAACGACAAGCCGCCCCAGATGAGCGTCGAGCGTCCACTCGACGAAGGATCGTTTCTGTATTTCCTGCGCACTGTTCCGCTGCGCGTCGGAATGGACACGAGCTTCAATGACTATTTTCGGGCTGACCGGAACCCGGTGCGTTTCAAGGTGCTCAGACGCGATACCATCGATGTACCGGCGGGGCGATTTGCCGCGATCGTGATTCAGCCGATCTTCGAATCCAAGCTCTTTTCGGAGGGCGGGCACGCGGAGATCTGGCTATCCGACGATGAGAACCACATCATGCTGCAGATGAAATCGCATGTGAGATTTGGATCCCTCAACCTCTATCTCAAATCGTACCAGCCCGCCCCGACGACGACCGCCCCACTGAACCGGGTGGCGAAGCCGTAGATACCGCACGGACAATTCGCGAGGCGGATCTCTCGGCGGTCCACACCGTTCCGGTTGGGCGTCGCTCCAACAAAGTGAGCGCGAGCGAATTCGCCCATCCTCCGAGTGGTGATCGGTCGTTCAACGCGTTCATCGACGCGTTGCCCGACGTACTCGTCGCGCGCGACTTTCGCGCTGTCGTCGACGCAATCGTGACCGCGGCAGGCAGGCAACGCGGTGTCATCGTGATGCTCGGCGGACACGTCGTGAAGACCGGACTCGCGCCGCTGCTCGTCGAATTGATGCGCCGGCGTGCGATTACGCATCTCGCGATGAACGGGTCGGCAGCGATCCACGACTACGAAGTGGCTCGGTTCGGTGCGACGTCGGAGGATGTCGCGACCGGTTTGCGCGACGGCACATTTGGAATGGCCGAGGAAACCGGACGCGAGATGAACGCCGCGTTCGCCGCCGGAATGCGAACGGCTCAAGGAATGGGCGAGGCGCTGGGCCGCGCGCTCGATGCACGCTCCGATCTCGCCAACCCCGAGCTCTCGATTCTGTTGAGCGCATTCCGTCTTGGTGTTCCCGCGACGGTCCACGCCGCGCTGGGCGCCGAAATCATTCATCAACATCCAGCGGCGGACGGCGCGGCGATCGGCGACACGAGTCATCGCGATTTCCGTCGCCTTGCCGCATCGTGCGTCGACTTGAACGATGGCGGCGTCGTACTCAACCTGGGCAGCGCGGTGATCATGCCCGAGGTCTTTCTCAAAGCGCTGACGATCGCACGCAATCTCAACGACGGCCGGCCGCAAAACTTCGTCTCGGTCGATCTCGACATGCAGCGCCATTATCGACCTCGTGTAAACGTCGTCCAACGTCCTACACTGCAGAGCGGCAAAGGCTATGAGATCACCGGGCACCACGAGATCATGGTGCCGCTGCTCGTTTGGGCGGTTGTCGAAAGACTGGGATAGTGGTTTGCGGTCCCCAAAGTCGCCGAGTCTCAGAGTGGGAACATGAGCAACGAGGCAAACGCAAAACGGACGAGCGTCATCCGCTCGTCCGTTGCGTTGCAGCTCTCAGCCGATCAACTCACACCGCTGGCCCCGACCAGCGCTCGCGAAGTCGCCGCGCGGTGTCAGGACTGACGATGCGGATGATGAAATAGATGATCAGGCCCACGATCGCGACCTTGATCGCTATGCTCAGCAAAATCAAGAACAGGCTGACCGCGAAGCCGAAAATGCCGAAAATGAATTTCAGTGCGATGAGACCGAGCACGGCGAACAGCCCGATCGAAAAAATGGTGCGGAGCATTTTGGCGCGTCTCCCAGAAGTCGAAGGTCCTTTCCATCCATTCCTACGCGACGCCGGACTCGCTGGTTTCACGGTTTGCGAATCCATTGGTGACGTAAACGTGCCCGCCCCAATGGTCCGGCCATGAGCGACCCGCGACGAACGGATGTCGCCATAATCGGCGACGGCGTGATCGGTCTGTCAACCGCGCTCGAGCTCGCGCACGCCGGAGCCCAGGTTTGCCTCATTGGGGTCCGTGAGGCCGGCGCCGCATCGTCGGCCGCCGCGGGGCTGTTGGCTCCGGCGTTCGGACACCTGGAACCGGAGGTTCGTCCATTCTTCGAGGCCAGCCTCGATCTCTACCCGTCGTTCATCGATTCTCTTCGCCAGTTCGACGCGTCGCTCACCATGCTCCGCGGACTCATCGAGGTCGTGGGCGAGAGCGGACCGCGACCCGACGGCTCGTCCTCACTGCCGTTGAGCACCGAGGACCTCGCTCGGCTCGAGCCGTCGCTCTCGGCGCCGATGGGTGGGTTGCTCCACACGCGCGACGGCGCGATCGACAACGTCCGACTCGTTCAAGCGCTGCGACGTGCGGTGGCGAGTCAGCAGAGCATTCGGCAGGTGACGGGCAACCCGGCCAAGGGAGTCGCCACGTCTGCCCAAGTTGCCCGTCTGACGCTGGCTGACGACGCCAAAATCGAGGCGGGTCATATCGTGATCGCGGCGGGCGCTTGGAGCCCTCGAATTCGCGGCCTGCCGCGCTCACTGCCGGTGTCGCCGCTCAAAGGTCAGATGCTCGCACTCGGCGCCATGTCATTGCGTCATCCGGTCATGGCCGACGATGTCTATCTCGTCCCCCGAGAGAGTGAGATCGCGGTCGGGGCAACCACAGAGCACGCCGGCTTCGATACCGTCACGACCCCCGAGGCCATCGCCGCTCTTCGGGCCGCAGCCGTGAGAGTTTGCCCTGCCCTCGCGACGGCGCCGGTGCTTCGAGAATGGGCCGGCATTCGACCCGCTACCCCCGATATGCTTCCGATCATCGGACGAGATTTCGACTTCCCATGGCTCCTCTACGCCTGCGGACACTCGAAGAACGGAATACTTCTCGCTCCCGCCACGGCTCGCGCCATTGTCGCGCTGGCCCAAGAGAAGCGGCCAGAATGGAACTTGGCGCCGTTTTCGATCTCGAGATTCAGCGCGGGCGAATAGCCCAATTCTCGCTAACCCAAACTGCTAAGTTTCAATGGTTATTCGATGCTAGCTTGGGCTTTTTCGCCAAGGTAGATTATCCGTGCTCAACGGCTTGCGCCTCT
>DASYSU010000293.1:0-4630 GCA_036002925.1 Gemmatimonadaceae bacterium
GAGCTCGCCACTGGCCGCGTCGATCGCACGAATGGCCGCCATCAACCGGAGCGGGACGTACTGCGTCGCCGCGCGCCACGTGATGGCGAACATGAGATACATGCCGCCGAGTCGCGGCTCGACCGAGTACCACTGCGTGCCGAGCAAGAAGAGCGGAGAGACCACGACCATCGCGGCGAGTGGCACCGCCCAGACGCCGGGCAACACGATGAGGATCGAGACCACCAGTGACGCGAGCTGAAAGGTCCAGCCCTGCCCGACGAACTGCAACGCGACGGCGTTGACAATGGCGAGCGCGGCGAGCGTCCAAATGCCCGCGGGCGGTCGCTCACCGCGCAATCCGTAGAGCACGTGACGGATGTGGAGCGGAATCGCGAGCGAAGCCGCGAGCGCCGCGGCGCCGAGTGCGCCCGGCGGCTTGATGATGAGAAATGCGTTGCGCCAGACGTCGATGAGGCTGAGCGCAACGTTGACGCCGATGGCCGCGATGGCGACGGCGCGGACGACGTCGCGCGTGACGACGGGCGCGAGCTCGGGCGAACGACGTTCGGTCATTGAATGAGACGCCGCCGGAGCCGGCGACCAAAGCGCCACATCGAAGGCCGCGCCTCGGAGAACGAATGCGCTGGGCATGCCCGGGAGTCTCGCACCGCGGCCGCGCGTGCAACAGGCGAATGTCTCACCGGTTTCGCATGACAATTGTCACATGCGCGACGTCCGGTGCCGAGCTCGATGATAATCGTCACGCGAAAGTCACCACATCGGCTCCTGCCACCGCCTGCGCGGTCGAGCGAGTGTGCGAGAACGAAGGACGCACAGTCATCGGGAGGTAGCCGAATGAGGTCGAGATTGCCACGCGAGGAGCGACAGAGATCGAGCGATCAGCACGCCGAAGACTCGTATGTGAAGGGCGGGCCGGTCAATGGTCGCGCGCCGGACTCGAGTGCCAACCAACGTCAGCCACACGTTCGTCGCAGAACGGCCACGATTACCGACGGGCCGTTCGCCGAGACGAAGGAGCTACTCGGCGGCTGGACGCCTCCGGCGTCGGCGCGGCGGTGATTGGCTATTTCGCCAAACGCGCGAACAGTCTCGCTACAGGGATGGTGAAGCCCGGCAGAACGTCCCTTCCATCAAGGACATCGCCCTCGGTGAGGCGCGCATCAGGAGCGCCCGCGGCCCGAACAGAGACGACGCGCGCAGTGGGATCGACGACCCAGATGAGGCGCGTCCCGGCAGCGCGATAGTCTCGCACCTTCTCTTCGAGCTCCGACGCCGTCTCGCTCGACGACAGAATCTCGACGACGAGATCGGGCGCCACGGTCATCCAACCCAAACCGATCCCCAGATCCGGCAAGTCGTCGCGGCGAACGAAGGCCGCGTCGGGCGATCGGACCGTGTCGCCGAGTCCCGGCAGCAAGAAGCCGGTGTTGTCGGGGAAGCATTGCCCGAGCTGCCGCGACTCCACAAATGCGTTGATCGCCGCGAAGATCGTCCCGGCAATGACGCCGTGAGCGCCGCTCGCCGGCGTCATCACGCGAATTTCACCGCGCACGAGCTCACTCGGTCCCGCCGCAGCAGCGTGCGTCAGGAACTCGTCCGACGTTACATATCGCCGTGCATTGGCCGCGGGCATTCTGAACCCTACGCTCGGCGATTGGGGCGGCGCAAGCCGCCGTGCCGCGACGTCGGCGGCATTCCAGCCCTCGAGCAGCGCGGCGAGCTCGGTGCCGAGCTGGCATTTGAGCGCGGGGATTGGGTCGGAGCGCGTCATGCGAGAGCAGTGGGCCCGATGCCCAATGGAGCGTCACCATTCGGGCGCGCGGCGTATCCCGGCAGCGCAAGGCAGAGATTTAGGCGCAGCCTGTCCTCTTCCCTCGGACGGCAATTCGCTCCACGATGATGTGATGAAAAACCTTTCCGCTCTAGCGCTCGTCGTCGCGGTCGGCAGCCTCACCCTCGGCTCTCGATCGGCGGCCGCACAACAGTCGATCGATCTCGCCAAGCTGCAGGACGACGCCGTCCGCCACGCTCGCGAGTACCTCCGCATCAACACCACGAATCCGCCGGGCAACGAAGTCGAAACGATGCGCTGGTTTGCGCGGATCTTCCAACAGGAAGGCATTCCGTTCGACACCGCGATCTCCGCGACGGGCCGCGGTAACATCTGGGCGCGTCTCAAAGGCGGGAGCCAGCCGGCATTCGTGCTGCTCCATCATATGGATGTGGTCCCGGCAGACCCGAAGTACTGGAGCAGCGACCCGTTCGCCGCGACCACAACCGTCGTTGGCAAGGACAGCGTGATCGCCGCTCGTGGCGCGCTCGACACGAAGACGCTGGGCATCATCGAGCTCGAAGCCTTCCTCGCGATCCACCGCGCGAAAGTTCCGCTCGAGCGAGACGTCATCTTCATCGCGACGGCCGACGAGGAAGCGGGCGGCAACTTCGGGGCGGGATGGCTCGTGAAGAGTCATCCCGAGGCATTCAAGGGCGCGGGGCTGCTCCTCAACGAGGGCGGCGACGGAACGGTCGGCGACGATGGCAAGATTCAATTCGCCATCGAGGTCACGCAGAAGACGCCGCTCTGGCTCAAGCTCACGTCAGTCGGAAAGCCGGGGCACGGATCGACGCCGCCGCCCGCATCCGCGGTCAATCACCTCGTCCGCGCGCTCGACCGTCTCCAGAGCTATCAGTTCGCGCCGCGCGTGATTCCGGCGGTGAAGACGTACTTGGCCGCGATCGCGCCGGCGGCGCCGGCGAAGTGGCGGGAGGGGTTCGCCGATCCCTCCAGGCTGATCGCCGATCAGAATACGCTCATGGAGCTGCAGATCGAGCAGCCGAGCATTGCCGGGTTGCTGCGCAACACGTGCTCGATCACGATGCTCCAAGCGAGCAACAAGATCAACGTCATTCCGCCGGAAGCCCAGGCGCAGATCGATTGCCGGCTCCTTCCCGATCAAGACCGCGAGGCGTTTCTCCGCGAGTTCGCCGCGGCCATCAACGATCCCACGATCACCGTCGAGACGATCATCGGATTCTCGGCGGCGGTGTCGCCGACCACGAGCCCACTGTACAAGTCGATCGTCGACGTGATCCGACATAACTATCCCGCGGCGAGCATCGCCCCCGCGGTCTCGACGGGATTCACCGATAGCCACTGGTTTCGCGACTTGGGAATCGCGAGCTTCGGGTTCGCACCGTTCGTGATACCCGATGCCGACGAGCGTGGAGTGCACGGAAACAATGAGCGCATCTCGGTCGCAAACATTCGCAAAGGCACCGACATGATGCTCGACCTCGTGCGCGCGGTCGCCGCGTCCAAGACGGTGCCTTAGTCTCGCCTCGTCGCCATGAAAAAACTCCTCGCCTTGGCGCTAATCATCGGCTCGACCGCATCGGCGCAGCAGCCCGACCCTGCGTTGCTCGCGGCCATTCGTGGCATTCGCGCGATCGACAACCACTCGCATCCGCCGGCGCTCGTCGCGGCAGGTCAGAAGGATGACGACTTCGACGCCCTGCCGTGCGATCCCCTCGAGCCAACGAATCCGACGATCAGCGGTCGTCCGGAGAATCCACGATTCATCGCCGCCTGGAAAGCGATGTTCGGCTACAAGTACAACGACGCCGACTCCGCGCACGTGCGAGACCTGATCGCCGCCAAGCAGCGGATGAAGGCCGCAAAGGGTGACAACTATCCAGCGTGGGTCCTCGACCAACTCGGAATCGAGAGCGAGCTCGCGAACCGCGTGGCGATTGGACGCGGACTCAGCGCGCCGCGCTTTCGGTGGGTACCGTTCGAGGACGCGCTGCTGTTCCCGCTCGACAATCGTGAGCTCGCGGCGTTCACGCCCGACCGGAAGATCTTCTTCGCGCGCGAGGAAGCGTTGCTCCGTCGTTATATGAAAGATTTGAGCGTCGGTCAACTTCCAGCGACGCTCGATGCGTATCTCGCGCAGGTCGTCACCGCCACCCTCGAGCGTCAACGCCGGACCGGCGCGGTGGCGGTCAAGTTCGAGGCGGCGTATCTACGTCGCTTGAACTTCACTCGCGGCGATCGGGCGGCCGCGACGCAGGCGTACGCGCGCTACGTTGCTGGTGGCGTGCCGTCAGCGGCCGAGTACACCGCGCTACAGGATTTTGTGTTTCATCATATCGCCGCCGAGTCGGGACGACTGGGCCTACCGGTCCACATCCACACGGGATATGGATGCGGTGGCTACTTCGAGCTCGCCGGGGCGAATCCGCTGTTGCTCGAGCCGGTCCTCGACGACGCGACATTGCGCGGTACCAAGTTCGTGCTGCTGCACGGCGGTGCGGGGCCGTTCTCGCAATCGATCGCGGCGTTGCTCATGAAGCCGAATGTGTTCACCGACTTTTCCGAGCAGACGTGGCTGCTGCCGACGCGCGAGTTGAGCAACAACATTCGCTACTGGCTCGAGTGGTATCCGGAGAAGGTGTTGTTCGGAACGGATTTGTCGCCGGGATCGCCGCAAATCGATTGGGAAGAGATCGGCTGGCAGACGACGACCTCGGCGCGCGAGGCGCTCGCGATCGCACTCACCGGAATGATGAACGACGGCGAGATCACGCGAGCGCGCGCGATCGAGATCGCACGTATGGTTATGAGAGG
>DASYSU010000294.1:0-7803 GCA_036002925.1 Gemmatimonadaceae bacterium
CCATCATCTATCGCTTGACGTACAGCCCGTTCCGCGTCCACTACCGAATATCCGAGCGACACGAGCGCGCGAATCGCATCGTCCGCACCTGCTCCTTCGGGACGCGCGCCAGCCCCGCCGGCCGGACCAGAAACTTGGAGATCATCGAGCTTGTCGGCGAGGTCCAGAATGAGCTGCTCGGCTTTCTTTCGACCGACGCGAGGCACGCTCTGCAGTGTCGCGATATCCTTTTCGCGAAGCGCGCGAACGACGCGCTCGGCGGTCAGTGTCGACAGCAATCCCAATGCGAGCGACGGACCGACGCCCTTGGCGTTGAGCACGCGCTGAAACACGCGCCGCTCGAACGGACTCGAAAATCCGAACAGCTGCCAGCCGTCTTCCTTGACGACGAGATGCGTGTGCAACACGACCGGCTCGCCGATCCGAGGCAACGTCTCGTAGACGCCGAGTGGAATCGACAGCTCGTAGGCGACGCCGCCGACGGTCATGACGTCGACGCGGTCGAGCTCTTTATTGACGATCGTTCCGCTCACTTGCGCGATCACGCGCGGCCTCGCGTCCGAGCCGTGGCCATCGTCGGAACACGCGCACTCATCAAGTACGCCAACGCAGCGGCCACGCCGTCGGCCGCATCGGATGGCTGAGGAACCGACTTGAGGCGCAGCAGGCGTGTGAGCATGAACTGAACTTGTTCTTTCGTCGCGGCACCGTTGCCGACGACGGCCTTCTTGATCTCGGCGGGCGGAAGTTCGTGGATGGCGATGCCCGCCTGTTGCCCGGCCAGAAGCACGACTCCGCGAGCGTGACCCAGCACGACCGTCGTGCGGACATTCTTCGCGTAGAAGACGTCTTCGACCGACATGGCATCGGGCCGGTGGCGCGCGATGAGCTCGGACACGCCATCAAAGATCTCTTGCAGCCTCGCTGCCAAGGGATCGCGCGGTTTGGTGTGAATTACCCCGCATTCGACAAGGGAGACGAGCCCGAGCCCGTCTCCCTTCACGACACCGTAGCCCGTGGTCGCGGTACCGGGGTCGATGCCCAGCACTAGCACAGGGTAGAGGGTAGAGGGTGGAGGGTGGAGGGAAGGATTGCGCCTTCGGCGCTTGACTGCATTTGATGGTGCCGTTCAAAAGAGCGGCGCGTAGCGCCGCGCACATCCCCTCTACCCTCAACCCTCCACCCTTCACCCTGTCTCATTCGGCGTTTACCCAAACCTTCTGGACGTCGTCGAGATCTTCGACCGTTTCTAGAAGCTTCATCAACGATTCGGCGTCTTTGCCTTCTACCTTCACCGTGTTCTTGGGCAACATCGCCAACTCAGCCTCGGCGATCTGTACTCCTTTGCCCTTGAGCGCTTCTTGCACCGCGTGAAAATCAGCCGGCGTCGTCGAGACGGTGAAAAACTCGTCGTCGCGCACGATGTCCTCTGCGCCGGCGTCGAGCGCGGCTTCCATCAACGCGTCCTCTTCGATGCTCGAAGCGGGAACGGAGATCTGCCCCTTCTTCTCGAACATCCACGCAACGGAGTTGGGCGTTCCGAGATTGCCGCCGAGGCGGGTCATCTTGCTGCGGATTTCGGCGACGGTGCGAGTCGGATTATCCGTCACAGCGTCGATCAGCAGGGCGACGCCCGCCGGGCCGTACCCCTCGTACGTCACCTCGTGGTATTCAACGCCCTCGAGCTCGCCCGTGCCCTTCTTGATCGCGCGCTCGATGTTCTCCTTTGGCATCGAAGCCGACCGGGCCGTGTCGATCGCGAGTCGCAACCGCGGATTGCCGGATGGATCACCGCCGCGGATCTTCGCGGCCATCGTGATCTCGCGAATGAGCTTCGTGAACAGCGCGCCGCGCTTGGCGTCAGTCGCTGCCTTGTAATGCTTGATCTGCTTCCATTTACTGTGGCCTGCCATAGACCAAATCGGGGCAAAGGGTCAGCGTAAAATATAGCGCGCCGGCGTCTGGCCCGGCGCGGCCGCCTACCTGATGCGGATCGTCAACGTCGCGTGAAAGCCCGTCAGCGTGGCGGTGGAGTTCACACCGCTCAGATCCTGGGCGGCAACACGTCCGATGGAGTAGCCGACTCCCGGCATGACCATAAATCCGCCGACGCCAAGCTGGGATCGCACGCCGATCGTCGTGAGAAAACTCGTTGACGCGCCCTGTTGGACCCATGTGCGCGCCTCGAAGCTCGGTTCGATCAGCGTTTGCCCGACCGTGATTCCATACGACAGCGCCGCATTCGAGATGTCCTCGTGGCCGAGGAACGTGCTGTCGGCCAGCGTGCCGGCCGTTCGCAAGAGATTCCACGCCGCGACGCCGAGCCTTCCAGAGCCCACATCGTCGGTGAATGCGAGCTGGGTGATGTAGCGATTTCCGGTGTTGTAGATCGATCCGGCGAGCTCGTCGTCTCCGAAGGTCGAATACGTGAAGCCCAGCGTGACGCGCCCGGTCCCCACCGGACGGTCCGCTCCAACGCGCACGCGATATTCGTTTCCAGGCTGATATCGGAGCGCCGTTCCGCCGAGATCAAACGGATCGTAGTGCTCGGTGCGGCGCATGCTGACTCCCGCGCCGAGATTCCAATCGCCGACCGAACGTGCGACGGCGATGCCGCCCGTTCCGCCGAAGCCGGTGCCCATGCTCGAGATCGGAAACGCGAGGAAATCGCTACCGATCAACTCGGCCGCCTGCACCTGATCCGTCGTGACGCGCGCCTGCCCGGTGGGAAGATTCACTCCCGCCGTGATCACGATGAAATCGTTGCCGAGTACGTAGTTGGCGCGAACCTGCGTGTCGGTGAGACCGCCGATGTCGCTCGTGCTGTTTTTCCCGAACGTCGTCTGCGTCACATGCGACGCAGCGTATGCCGTCCCGAGATCGAGCGTCAACTGAGGGGTCACCGGGACGACGACGAACAGTGGGGCTGAGAATTCTCTAATCGTCGTGTTCGAGGGCGTGCCAATCGAGTAGGAATGGAATTGCGGCGCGATGCGCGCCGTGATCTCTGGGCTTGACTGGGCAACGAGTGACGATGCGACGATGAACCGGAGCGAAACGAGCGACCAGCGAACCACTGACCCTCGAGCGGTCACGGGTGGTGGATCACGATGGTGACCGTCGCGGTTTTCGTCGATATGTTGTCGCCGCCCGTTCCAGACGACGGATCCTTCTGCGATTGCGCGGGCGTCGCGGCGCGACCGCCCGTCGCGATCGCTGCGATAGAGGGATTGAGCCCGTCGGCGATCGTGATTGCTTGGCCATCGCCGGAGGCGGCCGCACCCGATTGCATCGCGGCTGCCACGGCCGCACCCTCGCTCGTCCCGCGAAGGCTCGATTGCACCGTCTTGACGCTCACCTGCGCGCCCGCGGCCGCGCTCTTCGCACTCTGGCTCCGTTGCTGCGCTGCTGCAAAGCCCGGGTCTAGCCGCACGGCGTTGTCGAACGAACGACTCGCGGCGTCGAACCGGCCCTCGTCCTCGAACTCGAGACCGCGGCTATACGAAAGGAATGCCGCAAGCGATCGCGTCGGGCGCTGCTCGATCAGGTTTCGCTCAGCGGTGGTGAGCATGACGCCCATGTCGGAGAGCAAACGAAGGACGATGTTCTTCTCCAACGTGAAGAGCTGATCCAGCGCCTGTTTATCGTTTGCGCCGCCGCCTTCGGCCTGCGTCGTCTGGACGTTGGTGATGAACGCGTCGGCGCGTAGTTGATTGCTGTCGAGCTGAGACAGTGTTCCACCAACGAGACGACCGGCCTGCAAGATTTTTCCGGCTCGAACGCCGGTCCCCGCTTCGACGCCCGCTGTTTGCTGGAGCCGAATCTCATCGAGGATCGCGTGCAGTCGGGCGCGATCGACCACAGTCAGCTGCGACGAGCGGCTCAGGTCCGTCGCCACCAGCTCGGCGAATCCGCGCTCGAGTGGCGCAAGCGATGTGTCGGGTCCGTTGAACTTGAACGACAGCACCGCGACTGTTCGCGGCGATCCGGGTACTGAGGCGAGCTGCTGCTCTTCGGCGACGGCTCGCTTTGCTGCCGCCTCGTTTTCCTTCCGGGCGAGCGCGACGAGACGTTCGGCGATTTGTTCTTTCACGCCACGCGTCTTGCCATTCGTCAAATACGATTCATACGCCGATCGCGCGCCGGCGACGTCGTTCTCCGCTTCGGCCGTGAGCCCGCGATACAAGGCGACGACGCCGTCATGTGGGTCGAGCGACGCGGCGCGATCGAGCGCGCTCCGTGCGTCGGCGTAGCGACCAGCCTGAAAGTAGGCGATGCCGAGCGACCGTTGCGCGGCTTCGGACTCAGGTTTGTTCGCGCTCGCCTTTTCCAGACGCGTGATGTTGTCGGCGCTCGCCGAGATGGCGGAGGCGCAGGCATTGAGCGCAAGGATGCACGCGAAGAGGGACGCGTGTGCGATTCGCATGGCGGTCACCTAGCGGTCGGGATCGAGCATGTCTTCGAATCGCATCCACTGCGCGTAGAAGAACAGGTCCACATATCCGGTGGGGCCGTTTCGATTCTTGCGCACCAGCAGTTCCGTGGCGCCCTCGATGTCACGCGCCGGTTCGTACATGTCTTGCCGGAAGAGTGTGAGCACGACATCCGCGTGTTGTTTGACGGCTCCGAGCGCGCCGAAGTCGTCGAGTGTGGGCCGCCGATCCGGTCGCGACGACAACTCGGGCAGCGGTGCGGTCGCCAACACCACGACGTCGCGCGCGAGCGCGAGCGCTTTGAGATCGCGAATCATCGCGGCGTGCTCTTCGCTCATCGGCCGAGCTCCCTGGGCCAGGCCGGCGATCGAGTCGATGACGACGACGTCGACCTCGGGAAGCTCGTCGAGCAGGTCGCCGATTTGACTCGATCCGCACGCTGGCACGCATTCGAGAATCGGCAAACGCTCGCGAAGCCGCAGTGCGACGATGCCGGCGGCGGAACGCGTTTCATCGTCGAGTGTGCCTTGCCGAAGATCGTCGATCCGAGCGCGGGCCTCGATCGCGATGATCCGTTCGAGCACGCGCTCGATGGTCATTTCGGCGGTGAGAAACGCGACCCGCCGATCCTGCTGTGAGGCGCGGATCGCGAACGCGAGCGCGAGGGCCGATTTCCCGCTGCCGACGTCGCCGCCGAGCGCGACCAGGTCGCCCCGCCGAAAGCCACCGCCGAGCATCTTATCGACGCTCGGGAAGCCGCAAGGAACGGTGTCGCGCGATGCCAGGCCGTCGGCAACCGCATCGACCCGTGACAGGAGCACGGAGAGAGGCGAGATGTCGGCGCTACGGGTCATCGGCCATAATACGCCTCTGTTGCGAGACGGAACAAGGCTACCGTGCTCATTTCACAAGCGCTTGTGCTTCAAGGGTTTCTGCTAGGTGCTCGAGCTCTAAACGTGCCGCCCGATCGAGGAAGTCGGCGGTGACTGCAATCACAGCGCGGACGGCCTGGCTCGCCCCGCCCGCCCCACCGGCGGACGAATCGATCAGCCGCGCCAAAGGCTGACGTACGGGGGCGGGAAGAGCAACTGTGGAGAGCCAGCTTCGCGCGCTTCCTGCGCGATCCGCTCGGATAGAGGCGCTCAGCCCGTTCTCCTCGAGAACATCGTCGACCAGGCGCGCCGCCAGGTAGGTCGCCAAGGCGATCTCCCGGCGGCCGCCTAGTGGCGCCCGACCCGCCAACGCCGCGAGCGCCGCGAACCGGAATGGAGTTGGGGCGAGTCCGTACGGCGGTTTTGAAATGAGCACGACCCAATCTGCGCCGCCGGGTGGGGCGCCGGAAGCGGCGAATCGCCCGCGCCGACCTCACGTCGGGCTATATATTTGGCGCATGGCACAACCGACGAAATCCGTCCTCTGGGTCGACGACGAGGCGGAGATGCTCGAACCGCACCGCATGTTCTTGCGCGACAAAGGGTTCGAGGTCGAATCGGCGACCAATGCCGACGACGCCGTAGAGATGGTCCGCCGCCGTGCTTTCAATCTCGTGCTGCTCGATGAGCAGATGCCGGGCAAGCGTGGCATGGACGCGCTTCGCGAGCTCCGTGACGCCGATCCCAACTTGGCAATCGTCATGGTCACGAAGAGCGAAGAGGACGCGACCATGACCGAGGCACTCGGTGCCGCGCTCGAGGGGTATCTGGTCAAGCCGGTCACGCCGCGGCAGGTGTACGCCGCCGTTACCCGTCTGCTCGAAGGTCCGCGAATTCGACAACAGGCGATCGCGCGTCGTTTTGTCGAGCGCTTTCGCGATCTCCAAACCGAACCGATTCGCGGGCTTAGCTGGCGAAATTGGATCGAGCGATTCGGCGAGCTCACGCAGTGGGATCTCGACCTTGTCGCGTCGAACGAGATGGGGCTTCACGAGTCGCTGCAGGGACTCTATCCCGACCTGCGCCGCGAGTTCGCGATGTTCATGAAGACCGCGTACCCCGGCTGGCTCAAGAATCTCGAGGCTGACCGTCCTCCGCTTTCGATCGACATCGTGCCCGAGTTCCTGATGCCGATTCTCAAAACGGACCGGGCCGCGGTGTTCATCGTTATCGACTGCCTGCGCCTCGACCAATGGCGTGCGCTCGAGCCGATCATCGCGCCATTGTTCGATGTCGAAACGACCCATTACTTCAGCGTGCTGCCGACGGCGACGCCGTTCTCGCGCAATGCGCTATTCAGTGGATTGTTTCCAGGCGAGATCGCGGCGCGATTCCCCGATTGGTGGGGCGAGCGCGAAGACGAAACGCTCAACGCGCACGAGCGTGATCTCCTCGAGGCGCAGCTCGCCGAGCTCCAAGTGAAGGTTCCGGTTCGCTACGAGAAGGTCTCGACGTCGGCCGAAGGCGACGACATCGAGCGGCGGCTGCCGCGCGTGATCGGCCCCGAGGGAATCTCGGCATTCGTCTTCAACTTCGTCGATCTGTTGACGCACGGGCGATCCGAGTCGGCGATTCTATACGAGGTCGCGCGCGACGAGATCGCCCTTCGACAGCTCACGCTCCAATGGTTCCGACGCTCCGCGCTGTTCTCGGTGTTGCAGGAAGCTGCGCGGCGAAAGGTGAAGGTGCTCGTGACGAGCGACCACGGCTCGATCCATTGCCGGACGCCGGCGACGGTGTTCGCCAAGCGCGACGCGACACAGAACTTGCGCTACAAGTTCGGCGAGGACCTGCGCGCCGAGAATCCGGAACAGGGGATGTTGTTTACCAATGAGGATTCGTTGAAGCTGCCCCGCCGCGGGATGGGCGCGAATACGCTGTTGGCTACCGGCGATTCTTTCTTCGTGTATCCGACGAAGTTGCGCGAGTATCAGAGCCGCTATCGTGGTTCGTTCTTGCACGGCGGCGTGACGCCGGAGGAATGCATCCTTCCGGTCGCCCTTCTCACGCCCCGCCGTTGAGTATGGCCGAGCAGGTTGCGCTCACCACCAATCCCAGCTCGAAGCGAGCGTTCGCCGACTATCGGCGGCTGCTCGTCTTTTTGCGGCCGCATTGGTGGCGCATGGCGGGCAACGTCATCAGCAATGTCATCGCGGCGGCGCTGAACACCTTCGTGTTCACGCTGCTCATGCCGTTCCAAAACGAGATCTTCAATAAGGACACGCTGATCTCGACGGGCGGTTGGCTCGGCGCGCTGCAGCGACGCTTGATCAATCCGTGGGTCGGACCGACCACGGACAGGCTCGGCACACTCAAAGTGATCATGATCGCCATCGTGGCGATCGTGCTGGTGAAAAACGTTTTCCTCTGGCTGGCCGGTCAGCTCGGCGCGTCGCTGCAAGAGTACGTCACGCGTGATCTACGCGACCGCGTCTTCC
>DASYSU010000295.1:0-7396 GCA_036002925.1 Gemmatimonadaceae bacterium
CGTCTACGGAAACCTCATCGCGAGCTTCCGCATCTGGTGGGTGGCCGCGTTCTACATCGTCGCAATGATCGCGTTGGGATTGCACCTGTATCACGGCGCGTGGAGCTCGGTGCGCTCACTCGGCTACGCGAAATCCACGGCGCATCCGCTGCACCGTCGCATCGCACTCGGTGTGGCGATTCTCGTGTGGCTCGGGTTCACGATCGTTCCCGTCGGCGTCATCGCCGGCATCATTCGCTAAGCCATGGAACTGAAGTCGAAGGTTCCCTCCGGTCCGCTCGAGCGGAAATGGGACAAGCACCGGTTCGAGATGAAGCTGGTGAATCCGGCGAACAAGCGGAAATACACGGTCATCGTCGTGGGCTCGGGACTCGCCGGCGGGGCCGCTGCGGCGACGCTCAGCGAGCTTGGATACCACGTCAAGTGCTTCTGCTTCCAGGACTCGCCACGGCGAGCGCACAGCATCGCGGCGCAAGGCGGCATCAACGCGGCCAAGAATTACCAGAACGACGGCGATAGCATTTATCGACTGTTCTACGACACGATCAAAGGCGGCGACTTCCGCTCGCGTGAAGCGAACGTCTATCGCCTCGCGCAGGTCAGCGTGAACATCATCGACCAATGTGTCGCGCAGGGTGTGCCGTTCGCTCGCGAATACGGTGGATTGCTCGCCAATCGGTCCTTCGGTGGCGCGCAGGTTTCGCGGACATTCTACGCGCGCGGGCAAACGGGTCAGCAGCTGCTGCTTGGCGCGTACCAGGCGCTCGAAAAAGAGATCGCTCGCGGCGGTGTGACCATGTTCCCGCGGACCGAGATGCTGGATCTCATCGTCGTGAATGGTCGAGCGCGGGGAATCGTCACACGCGACATGGTGACCGGCGCGATCGAATCACATCTCGCCGACGCGGTGGTGCTCGGCACGGGCGGATACGGGAACGTCTTCTACCTGTCGACGAATGCGAAGGGCTCGAATGCGACGGCGATCTGGCGCGCCTACAAGCGCGGTGCGGCGTTCGCCAATCCGTGCTTCACGCAGATCCACCCGACGTGCATTCCCGTGAGCGGCGAACATCAGTCGAAGCTGACGCTGATGAGCGAATCGCTGCGCAACGACGGTCGCGTGTGGGTCCCGAAGCGCAAAGAAGACTGCGCGAAGCGACCACGCGACATTCCAGAACAGGATCGCGACTACTATCTCGAGCGCAAATACCCGAGCTTCGGCAACCTCTCGCCGCGCGACATCGCTTCGCGGGCGGCGAAGGAAGTTTGTGACGAGGGCCGCGGGGTCGGCCCCGGCGGTCGCGGCGTCTATCTCGACTTCGGCGACGCGATCAAACGTCTCGGCAAAGCCGCGATCGCCGAGCGATACGGCAATCTGTTCGAGATGTACCAGCGCATCACTGATGAGAATCCGTACGAAGTGCCGATGCGCATCTACCCGGCGGTCCATTACACGATGGGTGGACTCTGGGTCGACTACAATCTCATGAGCACCATCCCGGGCCTGCACGTCACTGGCGAGGCAAACTTCTCCGATCACGGCGCAAACCGACTCGGCGCGAGCGCGTTGATGCAAGGGCTCGCCGATGGATACTTCGTCGTTCCGCTGACGATCGGCGACTACCTCGGATCGACGCGGCTCGAGACCGTTTCGGCCGACAACGCCGAGGTGCACGCGACCGAGGCAGCGGTTCGCGAGCGGACGGAACGGCTCTTGTCGGTGAAGGGTAGTCGTACCGTGGCGTCCATTCATCGCGAGCTCGGCAAGATCATGTGGGAGTATTGCGGTATGGCGCGCGATGCGGCGGGCCTGAAGAAAGCGCTCGAGCTCATCCCGAAGTTGCGCGAAGAGTTCTGGCGCGACGTCCGCGTGCTTGGCTCAGGTCAGGAGCTCAATCAGTCGCTCGAACATGCCGGCCGAGTGGCGGACTTTCTCGAGCTCGCCGAGTTGATGTGCCTCGACGCACTCGATCGCGAAGAGTCGTGCGGAGGCCACTTTCGAACCGAGTACCAGACTCCCGACGGCGAGGCATTGCGTCGCGACGACGAGTTCGCGTACGTCGCCGCGTGGGAATTCGCGGGAGACGGAAGGACGCCAATCCTCAACAAGGAACCGCTGGTGTTCGAGAACGTCGCGCTGTCGCAGCGGAGCTACAAATAGTTGCTGGTTGCTGGTTGCTGGTCGCACGCTCACAGAATTCAACTCGCATGAACCTCACTCTGCACGTTTGGCGTCAAGCTGGTCCCGACTCGGCAGGAAAGATGGAGCGCTACGAGGCGCGCGACGTCAGTCCCGACATGTCGTTCCTCGAGATGCTCGACGTCGTCAACGAAGGTTTGGTCGAAAGCGGCAAACCGCCGATTGCGTTCGACCATGATTGCCGGGAAGGGATTTGTGGCGCGTGCGGAATGATGATCAACGGCGTCGCGCACGGCCCGATGCAGGGAACCGCGACGTGCCAGCTTCACATGCGCAGCTTCTCCGACGGCGCCGAAGTGTACATCGAGCCGTGGCGGTCGCGCGCGTTCCCGGTGATCAAGGATCTCGTCGTAAATCGGGCCGCGCTCGACCGGATCATCGCGGCGGGCGGATTCATCACTGCACCAACAGGCAGCGCGCAGGACGCGAACAATCTGCCCATTGGGAAGCAGGCCGCCGAAGACGCGATGGATGCCGCGGCATGCATTGGCTGTGGCGCGTGTGTCGCCGCGTGTCCCAACGGGTCGGCGTCATTGTTCACTGCGGCGAAGATCTCGCACCTCGGATTGCTTCCACAGGGTCAACCTGAGCGAGCCCGTCGCGCGGCGCGGATGATCGCTCAGATGGACGCCGAGGGTTTCGGGCACTGCACGTTGTACGGTGAATGCCAGGATGCGTGCCCGAAGGAGATCAGCATCGACACGATCGCGCGAATGAATCACGATTTCATTGTCGCGACGATTGCAGCGCGTGAGGAGAAGTCCGTTGGCGGCGTGGGCTGAGCTCGGCGCCACAACCAACCATCAGAGTCTGGGCAGCGTGACGCCGACCTGGCTCTGGTATTTTCCGCCCTTGTCCTTGTACGAGATCTCGGGCGCTTCCTCGCCGCGGAAGAACAAGACCTGCGCGATGCCTTCGTTCGCGTAGATCTTCGCCGGCAGCGGCGTGGTGTTCGAGATCTCGAGCGTCACGAAGCCTTCCCACTCGGGCTCGAGCGGCGTGACGTTCGTGATGATGCCGCACCGCGCGTAGGTCGACTTTCCGACGGTGACGACCAGGATATCCCTCGGGATTCGGAAGTACTCGACCGATCGCGCCAGCGCGAACGAGTTCGGCGGAACGATGCACACGTCGCCCTCGTATTCGACGAACGATTTCGGGTCGAACGCTTTGGGATCGACGATCGAGTTCAGCACGTTGGTGAAGATCCTGAACTCGCGGGCGACACGCATGTCGTACCCATACGAGCTGACGCCATAGGAGATCACACCTTTGCGGACCTGCCGGTCCTCGAACGGTTCGATCATTCCATGCTCGCGGGCCATTCGCGAGATCCAGCGGTCGGCCATTATCACGGCAGGGTGGAGGGTTCAGGGTGGAGGGTGGAGAACCGCGCGCGCGTGAAGCTATCTAGGCGCGGCGCGAACGCCAAGCGCGAGCCGTCGTAGCTGACGTCATCAAATGCCCTCGCGGCGCGATGCGCCGCGCACCGTCCCTCAACACTCCACCCTCAACCCTCCACCCTGTTGTCATCGTTGACCCGTTCCAGCGGCATGGATAACTTTCGCGCGCTGGACTTAGTGAAAGTTTTCACGAAGTTGGGAGACTCATGCTTCACACGTACTTCCCAGTCCTGCTGCTCCTCGGCTTTGTCATCGTCAACGCGGTGATCATGCTGGGGCTCTCCCACCTCACACTTCGTCCCCGACCGACTCCCGTCAAACAAACGCCCTACGAGTCGGGAATTCCGCCACTCGGCGACGCGCACGAGCGCTTCTCCGTCAAGTTCTACATGGTGGCGGTGCTCTTCATCATCTTCGATATCGAAACCGTCTTCATGATCCCGTGGGGCGCGTACTATCGACAATTGTCGTGTACGGTTCCACTGGCGCTCAACAATTGCCCAGCCGGCCAGCTGTCATTCTTCGGCCTCTCGGAAATGATCGTGTTCATGCTCATTCTGCTTGTCGGGTTCGTCTACGTATGGAAGAAGGGAGCACTGCAATGGGATTGAGTCCACGTCCTGATTCGCGACTCGTCGAGACCACCAGCAACGAGCCGTGGATAACGACCAAACTCGACGCGTTTGTGAATTGGGGACGCAAGAACTCGCTGTGGCCAATGCCGTTCGGGACGGCGTGCTGCGCGATCGAGTTCATGGCCACCGCCGCGAGCAAGTACGATCTCGCGCGTTTTGGCATGGAGCGACAGGCGTTCTCGCCGCGTCAGGCTGACCTGTTGATCTGCGCCGGACGCGTGCCATTCAAGCTTGCGCCAGTGCTTCGTCGCATTTGGCAACAGATGCCGCAGCCGAAGTGGTGCATCTCGATGGGTGCATGTGCGTCGTCGGGCGGCATGTTCGACAACTACGCGGTCGTACAAGGCATCGACAGTATTATTCCCGTCGACGTGTACGTTCCGGGCTGCCCCCCGCGCCCGGAAGGTTTGCTCTACGGCATTTTGATGTTGCAGAAGAAAGTCGCCAATGAGCGTTCGGGCGACAAATCACTTCGGAACGAGATGGAACCCGATCCCGACACGCAGCTCTACATCGCGCCGTCAGTCATCGACGAAGTGTCGGAGCCGTTCGGGAATTCCATTCATCAGACGCGCTCCGGCTTGTGAACG
Source organism: Gemmatimonadaceae bacterium (assembly GCA_036002925.1). Lineage (GTDB taxonomy): Bacteria > Gemmatimonadota > Gemmatimonadetes > Gemmatimonadales > Gemmatimonadaceae > JAQBQB01. Next base: position 4,829 of record DASYSU010000295.1, read on the forward strand.
ACGACGGTAGCTTCGCCCCGGTTGTCGCGGGAAGCGCGCTCGGCGCCGGCGCGCCGGCGTCGGTAACACCGAAAAACGTCGCGCATCGCGGCGGTGCACCGAACGAAAGCGTCGAGACGCTCCGGCAGCAATTCGGCGCCGCCGTCCGACGCGTCGACGTCGTGTGGGGTGAGACGACAGTCGTTGTCGACCCGGCGCGTGTGCACGACGTGATCCGTTGGTTGCACGACGATCCGGCGCAACGCTACGACTACTTGTCGGACGTTACCGCGGTCGAGTTCCGCGACCTCGAGCAGCCGATCGAGGTTGTCTGGCATCTACGCTCACTTCCGTTTCGCCGATTCCTTCGCGTCAAAGCGCAGATCGAGCGAGGCGCCACACTCGAGGTGCCGAGCGTCTGGGACATCTACAAGGGCGCGGACTGGCTCGAGCGCGAATGCTATGACATGTTCGGCATTCGTTTCGTCGGGCACCCGGACCTTCGACGGCTGCTCATGTGGGAGCAGTACGCCGAAGGGTTTCCGCTACGCAAAGACTTTCCATTGCGCGGCCGGTTCAGTCGGTCAGAGCAGCTTCGCCAGGCACTGGCGGCGAACCCCGAAGCGCGATACTCGAAAGAAGAGTTGTCGATCGCGGACGCATTCGAGGATTTGCCGGCAGACATGCGGCGTCGCTTGACCACCGGCGAGCGCACGGGCGAATAGACCATGGCAACGACGAAACGTACGGTTGAAGTCGAGCTGTCGACGACCGGCTTGGATGCGCAAGGGCGCCCGCAGCGCGTTCCACTCGCGGTGGACGAAGGCGGCAACGTCCTCACGATGGAGGCCCCGCCGGGCATCGAGCCGGATCTCTCCGGTGAGCATATGCTCATCAACATGGGCCCACAGCACCCGGCGACCCACGGCGTGCTGCGTCTCGTGCTCGAGCTCGACGGAGAGACCGTGGTGCGCTGCATCCCGCACATCGGCTACCTGCATTGCGGCTTCGAGAAGATCGGCGAGTACCGGCAGTACAATCAGATCATCCCGTGGACCGACCGTGAGGATTATCTGAACTCGCCCGGCAACAACGTCGCCTTCGCGCTGGGTGCCGAGCGACTGTTCGGCATCGAGGTTACCGAGCGGTGCAAGGTGCTCCGCGTCATCGCCTGCGAGCTCTCGCGCATCATCTCCCATTTGGTTTGGCTCGGCACGACGTGCATCGACATCGGTGCGTTCACGCCATTCCTCTGGGCGTTCCAGCAACGCGAAGAAGTCTACGAGATGCTGGAGATGTGGATCGGCGCCCGACTCACCACGTCGCTGACTCGCGTCGGCGGCATGGGCGCGGACATTCCCGACGGCTTCACCGAGAAGCTCTCGGCGTTCATCCGAGGATTTCCCAAGGTCGTCGATGAAATCGACCGCGTCATCACGCGGAACGGGATCTGGGTCGGACGCACGGTCGGACTCGGCGTGATGTCGCCCGAGGAGGCAGTGAATTACGGACTCTCCGGTCCGATGGTGCGGGCCTCCGGCGTCGCGTTCGATGTGCGAAAGGACTTCCCGTATCTCGACTACGAGACGTACGACTTCGACGTCCCGGTCGGCACGAACGGCGACGTCTACGATCGATTCCTCGTGCGAATGGAAGAGCTGCGTCAGTCGACGCGCATCCTCGATCAAGCACTCAAGCGCTTGCCCGACGGTCCGGTGAACGTCGATGACCATCGCGTGATCCTACCGCCGAAGAGCAAGGCAACGAGCGACATGGAATCGATGATCCATCACTTCAAGCAGGTGATGGAAGGTCCGCGACCCGACGCCGGCGAATGCTATGTCGCCGTCGAGAGTCCGAAAGGCGAGAAGGGCTACTACATGGTATCCGACGGCTCGTCGAAGCCCGTGCGGTGGCGCATTCGGCCGCCATCGTTCGTCAACCTCTCGGCGATTCCGCGTATGGTAGAAGGGCACCTCTTATCCGACGTCATCGCGATCAACGCGTCGATCGACATCGTGATGGGGGAGATCGATCGATGACGAGCCATACGGACGCACCATACGAACCGGTGTTCACCCCAGGCAGTGCGCGTCGAAAGGAATTGGACGAGGTCCTGGCGCGTTATCCGACGAAGATGGCGGCGTTGCTCCCCGCGCTGTGGATGCTGCAGTACGAACGCGGATGGGTGAGCGACGACGGCATGGCCGAGGTGGCACAAGTGCTCGAGCTCACCCCGGCGTACGTGAAGGGCGTCGTGACGTTCTACACCATGTACCACCAGCATCCCGTCGGGACGCACTTCATCCAGGTCTGCACTACCTCGCCGTGCAACGTGTGCGGCGCGGAAGACGTCGTCGATTCATTGCTTCGACATACTGGTTGTCTCGAGCTCGGCCAGACGTCGCCCGACGGCAAGTACACCGTGATCGAAGTAGAATGTCTAGGCGCATGCGGGTTCGCGACGCCGATCATGATCAACGACGATTTCATCGAGTCCGTCAGGCCGGAGAATGTTCCTCAGATTCTCGGGGCGCTGAAATAACGCAATGGGATATCCGCACAAGTCACACGCACGCGAAACGGCGC
>DASYSU010000296.1:0-5535 GCA_036002925.1 Gemmatimonadaceae bacterium
GTCGAACCCTCGAGCACCATGACGCCGGCGATCACACGATCTTCATCGCCGAAGTGGAGCGCGCAGAACCAAAACACGGCCGCCCGTTGTTGTACTATCGCGGCGGTTACGCACAGCTCGAGCGCTGATGCGCTTGACGCCGGTCCGCCGACGCGGCGTCGAATTCCTCGACAGTCCCGATGTCGATCCCGACGTTCGCCACCGCGCGCAAGCCAACATCGCGCGCTCCAACCGACTGCTCGGCGGACTTCGCGCCGCGATCGCCGAGGTGCGGATTGCCATCGGGGACGGAGCCGGATCTCCGACGTTGCTCGACGTCGGCACCGGGCTCGCCGACATTCCCGAGCGCGCGGCGGCGGCCGCTGCTCGCGCCGGCGTCAGACTCACCACGATCGGGGTCGACGAAGCGCCGTCGCTCCTCGTGACCGCGCGGGACTGCGTCACCTACGGCGTCTGCGCCAGCGCGTTTGCCCTTCCTTTTCGCGATCACAGCATAGATATCGTCATGTGTTCGCAACTGCTGCATCACTTCGATTGGCCGGAGGCCGACCGCGTCGTGCGCGAGCTGAATCGCGTGGCGGCGCGCGCGATCATCGTGAGCGACCTGCGACGCAGCTGGATCGCCGCGGCGGGATTCTGGATTGTCTCCGTTGTGCTCCGCTTTCATCCAGTCACGCGTCATGACGGGGTTGTCTCCGTACTGCGGGGATTCACCGCGGTCGAGCTCGAGCGCGTCGTGAAGACCGCAACCGGTGCGACACCGCGCGTCCGACGTCGACTCGGCTATCGTCTCACGGCGCGTTGGTCGCCGACCGCGGCATGAGCCGCCCGCACGAGCTCGGCCCGATGCCGACCGATCGTCGCATGACGACGGTGGACGAGCAACTCGTTCGCGCGCCGTTGCCGATCATCTTCACGCTCGCGGCGGACGTCGAGCATTGGCCTTCGCATCTCGTGCACTATCGGTATGTCCGGTTCCACGAGCGCACGAGCGACGGTGGCGGACTCGTCGAAATGTCGGCCAACAGGCCGTTCGGCGCCGCGAATTGGCCGACGATGTGGACGTCGCTCATGAGCGTGACCGCGCCGGGCAGCGCGGCATCGCCGGCTATCCGATTCCGCCACGTGCGCGGTGTGACGACAGGCATGGACGTCGAGTGGACGTTCGAATCCGTACCGCAGGGTACGCTCGTGCGAATCGTGCATGTGTGGAACGGCCCGGCGTGGCCGCTGATTGGTGAAATGGCGGCACGCGGTGTCATTGGTCCGGTGTTCGTGCATGGTATCGCGTCGCGCACCCTTGCCGGGCTCGCTCGCGCCGCCGAACGTATGACGAGCTGACTCACGCAACGAGGTGTCGAGTGGCCGAACGCAGACGGGTAGTGATTACGGGGATCGGGGCGGTCACGCCAATCGGTATCTCGCGAGACAAACTGTGGGACGGGTTACAGAGTCATCGATCGGCCGTGCGTGGTGTCACGCGGTTCGACGCGTCGATGTACCACAGCCAGATCGCCGCCGAGATCGACTTCTATCCGTCGGATTTCATCGAGGAGCGGCGCGTCAAACGGCTCGATCGATTCGGCCAATTCACCGTCGCGTGCGCGCGACTCGCTGTCGAAGACGCCGAGCTCAACTTCGCCGCCGAAGATCGGGAGCGCATCGGGTCGACGATGGGCAGCGCGCTCGGCGGCGTCGGCTTCGCCGAGCTTCAGTTCGACGTGTTCCGGAACGACGGGATCAAGTCCGTGTCGCCGACACTGGCGACGAACGTGTTCGCCGGCGCGGCGAGCTGCAACATCGCCATCGAATTCGGCGCACAAGGACCGAACAGCACGAACGCGATGAGCTGCGCGTCGGGCACAATGGCGATCGGCGAGGGATTTCGTCAGATCCGCGACGACTACGCCGACGTGATGATCTGCGGCGGCGTCGAAGCGCCGCTCCACCAACTCTGCTTCGGCGCGTTCGCGATCATTCGCGCGATGTCGACGCGCAACGACGCGCCCGATCGTGCATCGCGTCCGTTCGATCGGGAGCGAGACGGATTCGTGATGGGTGAGGGCGCCGCGATCGTGGTCCTCGAGGAATACGAACGGGCGAAAGCGCGCGGCGCGCACATCTATGCCGAGGTCTTGGGGTACGCGTTCGGCAACGACGCGCATCACATGGTGGCGCCGCTCCCCGACGGCTCACAGGCGGCGCGCGCGATTCGCGGCGCGCTCAAGGATGCGCGCGTCCAGCCGCACGAGATCGGCTACGTGAACGCGCACGGCAGCAGCACACCGCTCAACGATCCGACGGAGACGCGCGCCATCAATAGCGTATTCGGCGATCACGCGAAGAAGCTGCAGGTCAGCAGCACGAAAGCGTATTACGGTCACGCACTCGGCGCCTCGGGCGCGATGGAAGTGGCGATCTGCGCGCTGTCGCTCGAGCGCGGCTGGTTGCCGCCCACGCTCAACCTCGACGATCCCGATGACGGTTGCGATCTCGATTACATCCCGCGCACCGGCCGCAAGGCGAGTGTCGATTTGGCGCTCAACAACTCGTTCGGGTTCGGCGGGATCAACGCAGCACTCGTCATGAGCAGGGTTGAGGGTTGAGGGGAGGATGGCGCCTTCGGCGCTTTGAAGGCATGATGTAGTTTCTTAATGCCGTCATGCGGCGCAAAGCGCCTCGCACCGTGCCTGCTACACTCCACCCTCCACCCTCACCCCTGAACTTATGAAAGATGCTTGGCGCCACTTCGCCGCCGAGTTCATTGGGACGTTCGCGCTCGTGTTCGTCGGCGGCGGCGCGATCATCACGACCCCGATGCTTCAGCTTCAAGCCGTGGTGTTGAACATCGCGTTCGCGCACGGATTGATTCTCGCGCTCATGGTGACCGCGACCATGCGCATCTCGGGCCACCTCAATCCGGCCGTCACGGCGGGATTTCTCGTCACGCGCCGAATCGAGCCGATGATGGCGGTCGTGTACTGGATCGCGCAGATCACGGGAGCGATCGTCGCGTCGTACCTGTTGAAGGCGCTCTATCCCATCGGGGTCGCCATGACGACACACCTGGGCGCGCAGTCGATCTCGGCGGACATCAACATGATTCAAGCGATTTCGCTCGAGGCGATCGCGACGTTCTTCCTGGTGTTCGTTGTATTCGGCACGGCGGTGGATCCGCGCGCTCCGAAGGTCGGTGGATTCGCGATCGGTCTCACGGTCACGGCGGGTATTCTCGCGATCGGACCGCTCACTGGCGGCTCGATGAATCCGGCGCGGTCGTTCGGTCCGGCGATCGTCGGTCACTTCTACGAGGGACAGACGGCGTATTGGATCGGCCCGTTAATCGGCGGCATCGTGGCGGCGCTGCTCTACGACAAACTGTTCCTGCGGAGAGAATCCGAGCCGGTGGATCACGGGGCGGTAAGCCCGTAGCGCGTATCTTCAGAACATGGCCGACCTGACCCCGTCGCTTTCACGCGCACGCGAGCAGAAGATCAGCGAGCTGTCGTCGCATTTTGCTGCCGATGATCTGACGTTGGAGGATCTCGAGCGGCGGATCGAGCGGGTCTACAAGGCGACGAGCGTCGCCGAGTTGGATGCGATTACGGCCGATCTCGGGAGTGTTGCGCCCGCGGTCGGCCGATCGCCCGACGTTGGTTCCGCGCGGAGCTCGGCGCGCGGATCGACGGCGTTGGTGCCGAACAGCGGCCGGATTCTGTCGATCATGGGCGAGTCGAGGCGGATGGGACGTTGGCAAGTACCGCAGCGACTCGAGGTGGTGTCGGTGATGTCGGACATGAAGATCGATCTGACGCAGGCGGTGATGCCGGCGGGCGTGGTGGAGATCGATATGCGTGTGGTGATGGCGGCGTGCAAGGTGGTGGTGCCGCCGGGCATGCGGGTGGTCAACGAGTTGCACGCGCTCATGGCGAGTGTGCACAGCAAAGCGGACGACGCGACGACTGGCACTGGCTCGGCGTATGCGCCGACGATCCGGCTCACGGGGTTCGCGGTGATGTCGGAGGTGAAGGTCGTGGTTCGGCGGCGCGAGGATCCGATCTCGGAAGAAGAGGAAGGCTAGCGCGGGCGACGGTGTTGACGCATCGGGCACGCGAGTTCCGATGATGATGGGTGGGCGGGAATGGTTCAGGCGCGAGCGCCAGGCTGACGGAGATTTCAGCCATGCGCCCTCTCATTCCCTTGTCGCATCTGAACGACGTACCCAATCCCGATCGCCAGTTTCGCCTCATGGAAATCGTGCGCCGAACGTTGCGCGAGCGGCGGTACAGTCGACGGACGGAAGAGGCGTACGTCCACTGGATTCGTCGGTACGTCGTTGAGAGCGGCCGGCGCCATCCCAAGGACCTCGACGAGTCCGACGTTCGCCGATTTCTCTCCGCGCTCGCTGTGGAGCAGAAGGTGGCGGCGTCGACACAGAATCAGGCGCTTGCGGCACTCACCTTTCTCTACGACCACGTTCTCGAGCGGCCGCTTACCCGCATCGACGGTGTTAAACCTGCTCGGCGCTCGCGGTACGTCCCTGTTGTCCTGAGCGAACCCGAGATCCGCTCGCTCCTGCGAATGCTTGCGCCTTCCGTTCAGCTATGCGCGCTAATCATGTACGGAAGCGGCCTGCGCCTCATGGAATGCCTTCGCCTGCGAGTGAAGGACATCGACGTTGACCGCCGGGAGATCATCGTTCGCAATGGCAAAGGCGGAAAGGATCGCCGAACGCCGCTGGCCGAGGCGTGTGTGGGGCCGCTGCGAGAACATCTGAAGACCGCGCTGGCGGAGTATCGTCGCGATCGCCGCCATGACATTTGCACGACCGGACTCGCGGATTCCGTTCGCCGGAAGTATCCGAGTGCAGAGGCTGAGTGGATTTGGCGTTACGTTTTTTGCGCGCGTCGCACCTTCGTCGACGATCACGGCACGCGACGGCGTCACCATCTCCACGACACCATGGTTCAGCGTGCGATTCGCGAGGCGGTGCTCGCATGTGGTATTCCGAAGCGAGTGACCTGTCATTCGTTGCGACATTCGTTCGCGACGCATTTGCTCGAGGCAGGCGCCGACATCCGAACGGTCCAAGAACTACTCGGTCATTCCGATATTCGGACGACGATGATCTATACGCACGTGTTGAATCGCGGTGGATTGGGGGTCCGGAGTCCGGCGGACCGGCTGTGACCCCTCGGAACGTCGGGCGTGGTGGAGCGGGTGCGAGTTGGAGCGTCTCCTCTATGATTTTGAGTCGCCTGTGCACGTTATGCAGCAAGTCTTTGCTGGATAATGTTCAACGTGTCGAAGCGTGAGGCGAGGGCATCCGGTGATATCGCAATCGGTTGCGAGTCTTCCGGGCGATACGAGTATCAGAAACTGGGTTCTTTATAACGTGGCGATTTTGTTCGATTTGCTGCATAATATGGCGACCTAATCAGTGTTAGGCTGCTCCCACGGATCTACTTATGTTGAAGTTGTCTTTCTCTGCTTTCCTGCTGATACTGGCCGGTTGCGATCATACCGCAACTCCTG
>DASYSU010000297.1:0-4877 GCA_036002925.1 Gemmatimonadaceae bacterium
TTCTTCGACGCCGCCGATGCGTACGGCAACGGCCGTTCGGAACGCCAAATCGCCGAAGCCTTTCGTGGGCGACGACAGGACGTCGTCATCGCGACCAAAGTCGGCTACGACATCTACGACGAGGCGGCGCAGAAGGCGCGCCGCGGTCAGTCCGAGCTGCCGATGCGCACGGATCCGGAGTTCATTCGCTTTGCCGTCGACAAATGCCTCGAGCGTCTCGAGACGGACTACGTCGACGTGCTCCAGGTCCACAACGCGAAGATGCAACACGTGCGCGACCCGCAATTGTGGGAGACGATGCGCGAGTTGCAGCGCGAAGGAAAGATTCGCGCGTGGGGCGCCGCATTCGGGCCCGCCATCGGTTGGTTGTATGAAGCCGTTGAGCTGATGGAGCGTGAGCCCGACATCAACACCATCCAGATGATCTGGAGCTTGCTCGAGCAGCATCCGGGCACGGCAATGCTGGACGCCGCAAAGGCGCATGCACCGAACTGCTGCTTCAACATTCGCGTGACGCACGCATCGGGAATGCTCGAGGGGAAGTACACCGAAGACACCGTCTTCCCCGAGAACGATCATCGTCGCCACCGACCGCGCTCGTGGCTGATAAACGGCGTCAAGAAAGTTCGCACGCTCGACTTCCTGACTCGCCAAATGACACTCGGCCAGGCGGCGCTCAAGTGGCTGCTTGCTGAGCCGCGCGTCGTCACCACGCTGCCGAACATCTACGACGCCGAGCAGCTCGCCGAGTTTGCGGCGGCGAGCGCCAAGCCCGATCTATCGGACCAGGAACTGCGGCGTGTCGCCGAGTTGTACGAGCGGAACTTCGGCGTCGAGGAAGAGCCGATGGCCTTCAAGGGAACGATGACGAGGCCGACCGATAGCGCTGCCGCCGCGACGCCGAGCCAATGATCCACTATTGGCACGACGTCTCCCCGGGCCCGCATCCGCCCGAGGAGATCACCGCGGTGGTCGAGATTCCGTTCGGCAGCCGCAACAAGTACGAGCTCGACAAGAAGACCGGTCTCATGAAGCTCGATCGCGTGTTGTATTCCGCGGTCCACTATCCCGGCGACTATGGTCTGATTCCGCGAACACTGCACGAGGACGGCGACCCGCTCGACGTGCTGGTCCTCGTGAAGGAGCAGACTTTTCCCGGATGTTTGATCGACGTCCGGCCGCTTGGCGTGCTGCGCATGAGCGATCGCGGCGAGCCTGACGACAAGATTCTGGCGGTCGCGCTGCGCGACCCATACTATGAAGAATTCTTCGACATCGCGGACATCCCGCAGCATATCCTCAAGGAAGTCGAATACTTTTTCTCGACCTACAAGGATCTCGAAGGCAAGCGTGTGCAGATCAAGGGTTGGGAGAAGAGCGACGCGGCAATGCGGGTGATCAACGAGTCGATCGATCGATACGACGCCGAGTTTCTCAGTCTAGGACCCTGACCTTCCACGCTCATGTCCAGCCATCATCGGATCACCCGCATCGCACGTGTCGCCGCGCTGCTCGCACTTCTTGGTGCGTGCGCTCGCGATGAAACCACGGCACCCACGTCTCGTCTCACGCCCGGCGGCGCGTCGGCTAACGAATCGCAGGGCCGCGGCGTATTTCAGCGCTACGTCGCGATCGGGACCAGCGTCAGCATGGGCTGGGCGTCGGACGGCGTCATTGCAGCGACGCAACTGACTTCGTGGCCGGAGCAGCTCACGGCAATGGCGGGGCGCGACCTGTCGCAACCCTACATCGCGGGCACAGGTTGTCGGTCGCCACTCATCGCCCCGCTCTTGACGTTCCTCCGGTTGAGCGGAGAATCCGCGGCGGCAGATCCGTCGACGCTTTCATGCTCGCCGTTGCGCGCCGATGTCACGTTGCCGGTGAGCAACGTCTCCATCGTCGGCGCGTCAACGCGTGACGCGCTGTTGACGACTCCCCAGAATGTTGCCGATCCGACGGCCGCGCAGCTCTATCAGCGAGTGCTGCAACCGGGAAGCACGCAAATCTCGACGATGATGGCGCTCAATCCAAAAGTCGTGTCGGTCGAGTTGGGATCTGTCGAGGTGCTCGGGGCGCGGAGCGGCATCGCGGTTCCCGGAGTGTCGCTCGTTCCGCTCCAAGTCTGGCAACCATTGTACGATGCGGTGCTCGATAGCGTACAGAAGGTTACAAAGCTGGCGGTGATCGTCGGCCTCCCGACGAACGCGGCGAACTTCCCAGGATTCCGTCGCGGCTCCGAGCTGTGGGACGATCGCCTCGAATTCGCGCTGTTCAACGTAGCGGTGAGTCCGGATTGCAGCGGCAGCGCGAACCTCCTGTTCGTTCCGATTCGCGTTGAGCTCGCAGTTGCGACAGGTGCTCAGCTCGCGGCGCAACACCTCGGTCCGTTCGTTCTCAGCTGCGCTGCCGGAGGACCACTGGATCAAGACCTTGTTCTCACGCCTGCCGAGCTCGCGGTGGTGAACGTGCAGATCCAGGCGATGAACGAGCACATTCTGAGCGAGGCGGTCCGACGCGGCTTTGCCCACTTCAGCCTTGGCGCTTTGTATGACCAGCCCGGCCTCAAGGCGCCGTTCAGCGTTGTCACGATGATGACGACGGCGGCGCCGTACGGCACTCTCATCTCGCTCGACGGTGTTCATCCGAGCGCGGCTGGATCCGCCGTGCTGGCTCACGCAGCGGCTGTCGCGCTCGACGCGACTTACAAGCTCGGGTTGCCGGAGTAAGCAGCCGGCGAATCACGGCCGGGCCTTGAGTGCTTTGCAGCAAAAAGTACTTGACCAGTATTGCTGTTCTGGGTATCCTGGTACGAGCAACCCGTACCAGGAGCCGTCGCTGTGACGATGCTGGGTGAAATGCTCTTTCCGCCGGCCGCGGAACGTCGAACCACCGCCTCGCTGCTCATGTGGTGGGAGTCGAGACGCATGATCTTCAACGGCATCGTCGGCGTGACCGGACTGTTCACGTTGCTCGTCATCCGACTGATCGCGTTCGTCCCGCCGGGTGTGCCGTTCCCGTTCGATTGGCGCCCCGTCGCCGCCTACGGAGTTCTCGCCAACGTCTGTTACACATTCGGTTGGGCGATCGAGAGCGTGGCGCAGCGGCTTTGGCGCGAGAAGTGTCCCACGTTCGGACCGGCGCTATTCCGTCAAGGCCTCGCGTTCTCCGTCGGGCTCACGCTGCTGCCGATCCTTCTCGTGTCGATCACGTGGGTGGTGCGCGTCGTCTCGTTCTTCGTTTCTGGCTGAGGGTGGTCGGAACACTCGGCGACGCAATTAGGCGAAGCCAACCTCTGGGCGAACAAGAAAAGCGCGCGGCTTTCCCGCGCGCTTTTCACTAGATCGACATCGGAGCCAGCCCGTCCCTGTCGATCCGGGCCATGCTCGTTCGACGTGTAGGTGAAGCCTCATCAACGGAGATGTTCGTATGAGAAAGCTCATTGTATCCGAGTTCGTTACGCTGGACGGCGTAATGCAAGCCCCCGGAGGTAAAGACGAAGATCGAGATGGAGGGTTCGAGCACGGCGGCTGGACTATGCCCTACTGGCACAACGACATCGGGCAGGCGTTTGGCACCCTCATGAAGGATGTCGATGCGCTGCTGCTCGGTCGCCGAACGTACGTAACACACGCAGCGGCCTTCGAGCCGATGCCGCCGGGGGATCCGTTTGGTGACATGATGAACGCCCCAAAGAAATACGTGGTGTCGCGGACGCTGAAGGAACCGACGTGGCGCAACACCACAATCATTCGCGACAACGTGATCGAGACGGTGCGAGCGCTGAAAACGCAGCCGGGAAAGAACATCGCGACGGACGGCAGCAGCCAGCTCGTCCACGCACTCCTCGCGCACGACCTGGTCGACGAGTTGCACCTGCTCCTGTACCCGCTGACAGTGGGGGGCGGCAAGCGACTACTACCCGACGGCGTGTACGCGACATTCAACCTGGCGGCCGCGACACCGTATCCGACCGGTGTGGTTGGACTTCATTACAATCGTCAGCGAACCTTATAGAAGCAGCAACCCGCGACGGGCCGCCGTCGCAACGGCTTCTGTTCGCGAAGAGACGCCGAGCTTGTCGAAGAGCAACTCGAGATGGGTTTTCACCGTGTTCGCCGAGATGCCGAGCCGGGCCGCGATCTGCTTGTTTCCCAGGCCGTCGGCGAGCAGGCCAAGAACCTGACGCTCACGGTTGGTCAGCGGCGGTTCGGCCGTGACGTCCGCTAGGCTCTCGGCGCCGGCGTTTGCGCTTCGATTCGCGCGGATGCTCGTCGTCGCGTCGCGGACATTGACGATCACATCGGCCGCCGACGAAACCTCGGCGGCCGACGCACCAACACTCACGATCTCGAACGCCGCGCTCGCGCCGAGTGCCGACGCCAACGCGGCCCGGATCTCCTCCGATTCGGCGACGATGGCGATGCGAGTCACGCGGCGCGACGTGTGGTTGCGCGATCGATGAACCGCTGCACGGCGGCCGCCGGAATAGCGACGCCAAGTCCGCTCACCACCATGCTGTTGATCCCGATGAGGCGTCCGTCGGCGTCGACGAGCGGCCCGCCGGAATTGCCTGGGGCAAGGCGTATATCGGCGATGATGAATCGCGGCTCGCCCGAGCGAGGATGTCGCGCGATGCCGTGCACCGCACCCATCGCCAGTGCGTCGCGGATGCCCATCGGATGCCCATATGCGAACACTAATTCGCCGATGCGCAGCGTGGCGGCATCGCGCAGATCGAGCGGTGATCCAACGATCGATGGGCCGTTGATCAGTGCCAGGTCATGATCGCGAGCGTGCGCGACGACTTCGCCGTTCCACGACTTGCCGTTCACGTCGATGTGAAGTGGAACGTCCGCGGGTGCGCAGTGCGCGTTCGT
>DASYSU010000298.1:0-7626 GCA_036002925.1 Gemmatimonadaceae bacterium
ATGAAGACATCGGAGTCGATGGCGCGAATGGCACGCTCATACGCACCCGACTTGATCGTGCCGACGGTACCGATCACACCGATGCGTCCTCGCGTCGTCACCGCCACCGCGGCGCGAGCGCCGGGTTCGACGACGCCGATCACAGGCATGTCGAACTGCTCACGCAACGCCGTGAGCGCGTGAGCCGTCGCGGTGTTGCACGCGATCACGATGCTCTTGACTCCCTGGTCGCGAAGGAAATCTGCGATCTCGCGGCTATAGCGACGTACGGTGTCCGGGCTCTTCGGTCCGTAGGGGACGCGCGCGGTGTCACCGAAGTACAGCACGCTCTCGTGCGGCAGCTGCTTGATGACCTCGTGCGCGACGGTGAGTCCCCCAATTCCAGAGTCGAACACGCCAACGGGAGCCGAACGCGGCATCACCATTTCAGTGACGCCGAAAGGACGGCACCGTGCGGTACCATCCGAAAGCCAAGCCGCGCTGGGACATCCCACAGGTTGGCGGCGACGAAGGCATCGGCGCCGGCGAAGAGATGATTCGCCACGAGCAACGCAATCCAATCTTCGACGTGAGCGGATCGCGTGTGGACGTCGGCGTCGCCGAACCGCGGCGCCACCACGACAAGGCCCGGATTTCCTGTTGCGTCGACGTACGAGACGACAACGGAGTCGTTCTGCATTCGTCTTGCCTCATGCAGGTCGGCAGCCGACTCCCGGATCATTGCAATGGTGATTGCCTCGACGAGAATGAATGAGGTGGCCGCCTTGTGACGGCCGAGCACAGACTGCGAGTACCCCGGAGCGAGGAATGAATAGAAAAATGCGCGGCGCGGACTGAGCGGCGGCCGCAGCGTGTCGGCCGGATTCGCGGCCACGGTCGTCACGCCGCGCGCGGTATCGGGCCGTTGGCGCTGCGCGCACACCGGCCCCGCGATGCCCAGTGCACAACTGACCAATAAGAGGAATTGAAGTTTTCTCATGGCGACACAGTCACGCAACCATCGGCTCGAGTTGGCGGGAGTGCATGGGAATCGAACCCACCCAACCCGACGTGGTCAGGTCGCGAACGGTTTTGAAGACCGTGAGAGCCACCAGGCTCCATCCACTCCCTCGAGCGTCACGCAAGCACGAGACCGTGTTGTTGACTCGCGACCACTCGGCCGATCTCGACGCCTTCGGGAACGAGCGAAAGATAGTCCGCCACGCGAGACGCGGGCACCGCGACGAGAAGACCGCCCGATGTCTGCGGATCGATGAGCAACGCCCGCGTAGCCTCGGAGACCTTTCCCCAGACAACGAGCGGCTCGAGATAGGAGGCGTTTCGCTCCGCACCGCCGGTGCGGACGCCTCGCGCCCACGCCTCGGTGGCCCCACTGAGCGCCGGTACGCGATCCGCATCAATGACGATGGTGACGTGACTGGCGTTCGCGATGTGCAGCGCATGGCCGAGCAAGCCAAAGCCCGTGACGTCTGTGGCCGCGCGTGCGCCGACTGATACGGCCGCGCGACTGGCTTTTGCGTTGAGTGTGCACATGGAGGCGTACAGCGCCGCGGCATCGGCTGTTCCAATTTCGTTTTGCTTCGCGGCGGTCGCGAGGATTCCAGTGCCGAGCGGCTTGGTGAGCACCAAACGATCGTCGATCGTTGCATTCGCATTGCTCAGAATGCGTTGGGGGTGAACTCGTCCGGTCACGGCGAGTCCGAACTTCAGCTCCTCGTCGATGATCGTGTGGCCGCCGACCACGAACGCACCCGCTTCGTGGACCTTGTCTTGGCCGCCGCGCAGAATCTCCGTCAGCACCTCGAGCGGCAGCTTGCCCGAGGGAAAACCCACAATGTTGAGCGCCGTGAGCGGCTCGCCGCCCATTGCGTACACATCCGAGAGCGCGTTTGCGGCGGCGATCTGTCCGAACAGGTACGGATCGTCGACGATCGGCGCGAAGAAGTCGACGGTTTGCACGAGAGCGAGATCATCGGACAGGACAAATACCCCCGCGTCGTCGAAGGTCTCGCGCCCGATGACGAGGCGCGGATCCGATCGCAGTGGAAGTCCACTCAGCGCACGCGTGAGGTCGCCCGGACCCAACTTGGCGGCTCAGCCGGCGCAACGCGCGAATGCGGTGAGGCGAAACAACTCCTCACGCGTATTCGACGTCGAACTCGAATCGATAGTCATGGAGTGAATCACAAGCGCCCGTGAGGAATTTCACGGCGCGCGGAACCGCGGCACAACGAGATCACGGAATCGCGACAACGGCGTCGATTTCGACCAACACCCCACGCGGCAGCGCCGAGACTTGGACGGTGGAACGTGCCGGCCGTGCGTCGCCGAGCACCTTTCCATATACCTCGTTCACCATAGGGAACTCGTTCATGTCGTGCAGATAGACAGTAATCTTCACGACGTCTTTCCACGTGGCGCCAACCGTCGCGAGTACCGCCGCCAGGTTGGCCATGACGCGTTCCGTCTGCGCGGCCACGTTACCGGTCACGACCTGACCTGTGGCTGGATCGATGGCGATCTGACCCGCCGTGAAGAGAAATCCGTTCGCGACGATGCCTTGCGAGTACGGCCCGATCGCGGCGGGCGCATGCTCGGTGTGCACGATCTTCAGACTCACGACTCGCTCCTCGATGACATTGAAAACCCGAAGAACCGCGCTGCGTTCTGCGCGGTTTGCACGCCGAGTGCGGCGAATTCGACACCACGAGCCATCGCGACGTGCGCGACGGTGAAGCTAACCCAGGCGGGTTCGTTCCGCTTGCCGCGATGCGGGGCCGGCGCGAGGTACGGGGAATCCGACTCGACGAGAATCCGATCGTCGGGAATGAGACGGATGAGCGCGTCGTCGTTCCACTTCTTGAACGTCACGATCCCGCTGAACGACACGTACCATCCGGCGCCGAGCGCGGTTTCGGCGAGGCGGTGCGACCCCGTGTAACAGTGTAGCACGCCCTGAACGCCGGCAGCTCCGGCCTCGGCGACCATGGCGACGGTGTCGGCTTCGGCATCGCGCGTGTGGACGACAATCGGACACAAGAGCTCACGAGCAAGGGCGAGCTGCGACGCGAAGGCGCGTCGTTGAAGCTCGCGCGGAGAGTTATCGTAGTGATAATCGAGGCCGCACTCGCCGATCGCGACGGCGCCGCGCGACACGAGCTCGCGGATTGCATCGAGATCCGTTCGCGGATCGAACGAGGCGGCATCGTGCGGATGCACTCCGGCGGTGGCGTAGATGAATCCGCGATGCTCGGCTGCGAGGTCCGCGGCGCGTTCCGGCGCGGCCAGCGATTCTCCGATGCACACGACGGCAAGCGCTCCGGCGGATCGCGCTCGCTCCACGACGAGACCGCGGTCGGCATCGAATGCGGGATCGGCGAGATGCGCGTGGCTGTCGATGAAGTGGATCATCGAAGCACGAACCGCCGCGCGACGGCGGCGGTTCGAGACGTTCAGGTCAGCGCGTCGTGACCGGCGTGGGCCGCTCTCGGCGCCGCCCCTCGGCGAGCGCGCGAGCGGTTCCTTTGCTCTCCGACTCCGGCGTGCGCGGCCACTTGTGCTCGATCCAGAGCAGGATCGCCCCGGCGACGTAGATCGAGCTGAACGTTCCGGTGAAGACACCAAACGCCATGATCCACGAGAACGGACGAATGACTTCGCCGGCGAAAAGGAGAAGCGCGAGCGTCGCCGCCAGCACGGTGGCGTGCGTCAGCACCGAGCGAGGCAGCGTCTCGTTGATCGACCGATTGAGCACGTCGCGCAGCGATTCTTTCCGCTGCTTGCGGAGATTCTCGCGTACGCGATCGAAGATGATGATCGTGTCGTTGAGCGAATATCCGATCACGGTCAGGATCGCCGCAACGACGGTGAGGGAAATCTCGAGACGCATCATCGCGAGGAACGCCATGGTGGTCGCGATGTCGTGCATCGTCGCGATCGTGGCGGCGACGCCGAAGCGCCACTCGAATCGGATCGCCAGGTAGATGAGCGTGACGACAAACGAGATGAGGATGGCGGTGATCGCCTTCGTCTTGAGCTCCGAGCCGACGCGTGGGCCGACCGACGTTGCTTGCCCAACGGTCACCTTGTTGCCGCCACCGACCCGCTGTTCGATCAGCTGCGCGAGCTGACGACCCAAGCTGTCGGCATTCGCCGCCGCCATCACACCCTCTTTTGGCTGCACCTTGATCATGTAGTTCAGCGGGTCGCCGAACTGCGCGACCTCGGCCCCGCTGAAGCCCGCCGCGTCCACGCCCGATCGGACTGCATCGGCGCCGGGCGGCTTGGTGAAGGTGAGCTGAACGACCGTCCCGCCGGTGAACTCGACGCTGTAGTTCAGCGCGCTCGTGTGACGCATCGCGTGGACGCCAAGGATCGCCATGCCGAGCACGATGAACGCGATCGTTCCGAGCGCGGCGGTCTTCCAGTACTTGATGAAATCGTACTTCGTGTCGTGAAGAATGCGCAGCATTAGATGCTCAGCGTCTGGGCCCCGCGCGAGCGGTTGAGCCACAGGAGATAGAAGGTCCGCACGACGAAGATCGACGTGACGAGCGACGCGGCGATGCCCGCGATGAGGGTGACGGCAAAGCCCTTCACGGGTCCCGTGCCGTATTGATAGAGGACTGCCGCCGTAAGAATCGTCGAGACGTTGGAGTCGACGATCGCCGGCATGGCATGGCGGAAGCCTTCGTCGATGGACGTCCGCACGGTCTTGCCGCGCGCGAGCTCTTCGCGAATGCGCTCGAAGATCAGCACGTTCGCGTCGACCGCGATGCCGATCGACAACACGAAGCCGGCGATTCCGGGAAGCGTCAGCACCGCGTCGAATCCGGCGAGCGCGGCGAGCGTGTACAACATGTACAACGTGAGTCCGCCGACGGCGAGCAGACCCGAAAAGCGATAGTACACGAGCATGATGATGACGACGAGCGCGACGGAGATAATCGCGGCGCGCAGCCCCTTGTCGATCGAGTCTTGACCAAGGCTCGGGCCAATGCTGTGCACTTCGGCTACGCGGAGTGGAACCGGCAGCGCGCCGGCGCGAAGGACCAGGGCGAGATCCTGCGCGTCGGCCAGCGACTTCCCGCCCATCGTGATCTGACCGCGGGTTCCGATCGCACCCTGGATCACCGGCGGACGACCCATCACACGATCGTCGAGAATGATCGCCATGTAGTCGCCGATGTGCTTTCCAGTCTCAGTGCGGAATCGGCGGCCACCGATGTTGTCCATCGAGAATTCCACGACCGTTCCGTCGAGCGTGTTTTGGTTTGGACGGGCGTCGACGAGATGCTCACCGGTCGCAATCGCTTTGTTGTCGACGACGTAATAGGTCTTGTACCATTTGCCCTGGAGCGACGCCGAATCGGATCCCGGAAGGAAATCCTTCCCCGGAGGCATCGCTGCCTTGACCGCCGAGTCGGCAAGGTAGCGCTGAAGGGTCGGAATCTTCCCCGCTTCGACGTAAAACTCGCCGGCCATTCCTCCCTGCTCGATCAACGAAGAGAACGCGCCGCCCGGCTGGAGCTTCAGTGAGTCGGCCGCAGCCGCCGAATCCTTTTTTGCCGCCGCGATGCCCTTCTTTGTGGAATCGCTCTTCTTCGCCGTATCGCTCTTCTTGCTCGTATCCGTGTTGAGCAGCCCCTGTAGACCCTTGGTCGCCGTGGTCGCCGTCTTGCCCGCGGTGTCGCCGAGCGGCACCAGACCACGCTGCTTGATCACTTGGTCGATGCGCGCGAGCGCGCGCTCGAGCGCCTGCGTCTTGTCGGCGATCTTGAACTGGAGGAACGCTTGCGACTCGACGAGCTTGCGCGCGCGTTCCGGATCTTGAATGCCGGGAATCTGAACGACGATGCGGTCGGCCCCTTGCGTCTGGACGACGGACTCGGACACGCCGAATCCCTCGATGCGCGATCGCACGGTCTTGAGGGCGCGGCTGATCGCATCGGCCTTCTTGTCGGCCGGGATCGCCTGCTTGGAGTCGTCGACCTCGAGCGCGAGGTAGGTGCCGCCCTTGAGATCGAGTCCCTGGCGGAGCGGAATGTGGCGCACCGTCACGTCGTGCATGAGGCGATCCGAACCGATCTCGCGCGTCGTGACGTTGCGCGGGAACAGCGCCCAGATCGATACGAGGCACAGGGCGACAATGGTGAGTACGCGGTACTTCAGCGGCATACGACTGCGGGAAGGAGGTAGGGGCCTTTCGCGGAACCTATAAGGTTAACTGGGCCTTACGCTTGCGTCAACGCAAGTCGCGCGTTCTCGGCATCGCGACCCAACTGCTCGACGAGCGCCTCGACGCTCTGAAAACGCGTCGTGTCGCGCAGACGATGGATCATCTCGACGAAAACGACTTCTCCGTACCAGTCCCCGCTGGCGTCAAAAAGATGCACCTCGAGCGCGCGATCGGCCTCACCGAACGTGGGACGCGCGCCGAGATTCATCATTCCGTCGAACGAACCACGACTCGTGCGAGCTCGTACAGCGTATACGCCTTCGGGCGGTAGCAGTTTCCGTGGCGAGCCCAGCTCGATGTTCAGCGTAGGATACCCGAGGTCACGGCCGCGATGCTGACCCGGCACCACGAGGCCTTGAAACGAGTACGGGCGTCCGAGCGTGCGACGAACGCGGTCGAGATCGCCGTGCGCCAACGAGGTTCGGATGGCGCTCGAGGAGATTGGCACACCGAGCTCGTCGACGGTCGGCGGAACGACGTCAACACCAAACCGATGACGCTTGCCGAGCTCGGCCAACACGGAGACGTCGCCCTGTCGACCACGACCCAGCCCGTGATCGTAACCGATGATAAGCTCCCGCATGTGATAGCGATCGACCAGGAGCACATTCACAAATGACTCTGCCGAATATCGGGCGAGCGTCGGTGTGAACGGCAGCACGATCACAGCGAGCGGGCCGCTGTCGACCAACGCGTCAAGCTGTTCCTCGTGGGGCGTGAGCAGCATCGGCGCGGCCGTCGGGTTCACGACCTCGAGCGGATGTGGCCGAAACGTGACGAGGGCGGCCGGCAGTCCAGCGGCAGCAGCTCGTTCCTGAACGCGTCGAAGAATGTCACGGTGACCCAGGTGCACACCGTCGAACGTTCCGACGGTCACGACGCAACCGCCCGCGAGCTGCGGGAATCCATCGCGTTCATGCATCACGAAGCACCAGCTTGGGACGCAGCTCATCGCCCTGTCGCTCGGCGACCGCCACGAGCGTTTGTTCACTATCGACGAGCGCGACTGGCCCGCTGTCGACGCTCGCCTCGCCGCCGCCCACGCCGATTGTGTTGCCGTGCAGCACGCGAACGAGCTCGAGATCGTCGAGTCGGCGCGCGGGCAACGACGCGATGGCAGCGCGAAGTGGATGCATCGTGAAGTCGCCGGCGCGCAATTGATCGACATCGAAGGCGTCATCTACCACGAATGGGCCGCTTCGTATTCGCCGAAGCGCGCTCAGATGTGCCGCGCTGTTCGTGAGTCGCCCCAGGTCTCGAGCAAGGGCGCGGATGTAGGTGCCGCCGCTGCAGGTGACGCGTGCCGTGAGCGCGCCGTCGATCAACTTCCCGAGCTCCCAACGATGCACCGTGACGCGAGACGGCTCGAGCTCGAGTGCTGTACCGCG